>DATAUO010000174.1:0-3636 GCA_036268215.1 Steroidobacteraceae bacterium | reverse complement strand
GTGCTCGACAACCATCCGATCTTCGGCGGCGAGGCCAAGCAGAATCAGATGGTCGTCGACGGCGTGATGCTCACCGGCCCGCAGGGCTCCAACGATGCGGTCATCCCCAGGGCCGACAACAACTATTCGCACGTCGTCGGGCTCTGGGACGAGATCGGCATGCCGCGCTCCTACGAGTTCGTCGAGCCGGCATCCGCGCCGGCGGGCCTGAAGTTCGCGCGCGACAATTACGACCCGATGTACTGGAACGAGAACCAGAGCTCGCTCGGCTACTTCTTCGACGTGCCCTTCGCTGCGAAGCGCGCGTGGGTGGTCGATCCGTGGTCCGACGACCTGCGGCGGGCGCCGATCTCCGCCGCCGCGCGCGAGAGCTGGGTGCGATGGAAGAAGCACACGCCCATCCTGACCCATGGAGATGAGGCCTCGACGGACCGCTGGCTCGACTCGATGTCCTATGGCGACCTGATCGTGCGCGAGCTCGGGCTGTCCAAGGACGTGTTCCGGCTGTCCGATCCGCTGGTCGCCACGGGCGACTACGGCGTGAGCTCCGACGCGGTCTCCGCTTATGGAGCGAAGCTCCTGGGGCTGCCGGGAACCGGCGAGAACATCATCACCGACGATGTGCTGTCGTTTCCGGGCGGCAACGCCGCGATCCTGCGCCACATCGTCAAGGCCATGCTGCCGGAGGCGATCAGCGGAACGCGGTCGTTCTCCGACGTGCTCTACGCGCCGATCAATTTCAATGCGCTCGACCGTCCGCAGCACACGCGCATTCGGCTGAACGCCACCGTCGTTGCGGTCAAGCACGACGGCAAGCCGGAGGCGGCGAGCGGCGTCCATGTCACTTACGCGGTGGATGGGAAGCTCGCGCGGGTGCGCGGCAAGGCGGCGATAGTTGCGGCGGGCGGCTGGATCTCCCGGCACATCGTGCGGGACCTGCCGCCCTCGTACGTCGACGCCTATGCCAAGTTCCATCACGGCCCGATCCTGGTCTGCAACGTGGCCGTGCGCAACTGGAAGGCCTTTGCGAAGCTCGGCATCGCGGCGGCGCACTGGTTCGACGGCTTCGGATTCTTCGTGAACATTCGTCAACCCATGCGCATCGCAGGCGTCCCGGTGCCGCTCGACCCCGGCAAGCCGGCGATGCTGACTCTCTACGTGGGGTTTCCGCAGCCGGGCGTGCCGATCGAGACGCAGACTGCGGTCGGGCGAGCCCGGCTGCTCGCCACCACCTACGCCGATTTCGAGCTGCAGATTCGCAGGCAGCTGCAGCAGATGCTGGGCGAGGCCGGATTCGACGCCCGCCGCGACATCGCCGGCGTGGTGCTGAACCGTTGGGGCCACGCGTACATCGCGCCTCAGCCAGGGTTCTATTTCGGGACCGCGGGCAGCCCGGCGCCGCTCGAGGTGATCCGCGAGCGCCACGGCAGGATCGCGTTCGGGCACAGCGAGCTGTCGGGGAGGCAGAGCTGGGGGCGCGCGGCCAAGGAGTCCCGCCGCGCGCTCGCGCAGGTGCTCGAAGTGATGGCCTGAGCCTGCCTCACGACCGGGCCCGAGCCGCGAGGCACGGGCCGGCAACGCCGCGTCGCAGCCGGCGGCGCTACATTTTCATCGCCAGCTTCCGGCCGGCCGGGGCGGTCCTCGCCTGCACGCCGTCGTCAGCCAGCGCCGCGGAGGCAGCAAGCGCTTGGAATGCCGCGGCTCCCGCCAAGATCGACCGGTGCGTACGCATCGAGCACCGCAGGGCGCGGGCTAAAAAGCCGCGAGCTCGCGGCCCATCGCATCCCGAATCAGGGTAGAGTTCCAGCGTGTCCCAGAGCGACGACAAGAGCAACGACGACGCTCGCGCGCACGTCCCGCAGCGCTTGCGCGCGGGCATCGTGGGCGGCGGCCGCGGTGCCTTCATCGGTGCGGTCCATCGCATGGCGGCCGAGCTCGACGGCGAGGCGCTCGTCATCGCCGGCGCCCTGTCGTCCGATCCGGCGACCGCGCGGGCGAGCGCGGCGGCTTGGTCGCTCGACCGCTCCTACGATTCCTACCAGGACATGGCCGCCGCGGAGGCGCGCCGCGCGGACGGCATCGACTTCGCCATCGTCGCGACGCCGAACCAGATGCACTTCCCGGTGGCAAAGGCGTTTCTGGAGCAGGGCATTCACGTGGTCTGCGACAAGCCGCTGGCGTTCACGGTCGAGGAGGGCGAGGCGCTGGTGCGAATCGTCGAGGGCGGGGGTGCGCTCTTTGCGCTGACCCACAACTACACCGGCTATCCCGCCGTGCGTCAGGCGCGCGCCATGGTTCGCTCGGGTGAGCTCGGCGAGATCCGCAAGGTGATGGTCGAGTACTCGCAGGACTGGCTCATGGAGCCGCTCGAGACCCAGGGCAACAAGCAGGCTGCTTGGCGCACGGATCCCGCGCGCGCGGGACTCGCGGGCTGCGTCGGCGACATCGGGACGCATGCCGAGAATCTGCTCACGTACGTGACGGACCGCCCGATCGAATCGCTGTGCGCGGACCTGTCCACCATGGTGAGAGGCCGCCGATTGGACGATGACGCCAACATCCTCATCCGGCTTCGCGGCGGCGCGAAGGGGACGCTGGTGTGCTCGCAGATCGCCTGCGGGGAGGAGAACCGGCTCTCGCTGCGGGTCTACGGCGACCGCGCCGGGCTCGAGTGGCACCAGGATGAGGCGAACACGCTGACCTTCAAGCCGGCGGGAGCGCCCTGGCAGCGCCTCCGCACGGGGCATGGCTACCTCGCCGCCGCGGCCCGGGCCGCGGCGCGGTTGCCGCCGGGACATCCCGAGGGCTACCTCGAGGCTTTCGCGAACCTCTATCGCGCTTTCTTCGCGGACGTGCGGCGCGTGCGCAGCGGAGTGCCCCCGGAGGGCGGCTATCCGAACGTGGAGGACGGGCTTCGCGGATTGCGCTTCATCGAGCGCGCGGTAGAGAGCTCGCGCGCCGGCGCCGTTTGGATGCGGATCTAGGAAAGTCTCCCCTCGCGCCGCCGCGAGGGGAGAGGTCTCCCCATGCTTAGAACTTGTACTTGATCCCGATGTTGCCTTCGCGGCCCAGGATCGACCGGCCGAAGTTGACGCCGCCCTGCGCGGTGTTTCCGCCGAAACGAGCATTGCCCTCGGTAAGGCCGATCTGATTGGTCAGGTTCGAGCCCATCACACGCAGCTCCCAGTTGTCGCCGTACTGGGCGACGATGCCGGCCCCCAAGTCGTAGTAGCTGCCCAACGGGTTGAGGCCCGTGTTGTCCTGGTAGTGCTGACCGATGTGCTCATACGTCACGTACTCGGTGATCGAGCCCCAGTCGAAGGTCTGCATGTCGCTCGGCGTCACGCGGATCTGGAAGTTCGGCAAGCGCGCGAGCTGGTTGCCGTTGATGGTGCCGCAGATGGTCGCGCCGGTGATGTCCTGATAGAAGAAGCAACCGTTGGCGCTCTTGTAGTGCGCCTTCTCGTACTCGGCGTTGACCGCGATCTTGAAGTCCCTGATCGGCTGGAAGTCGAAGTCGGCGAACGGATTCACGCTGCCGACGATGCGGCCGCCGCGGGCCGTGGACCCGTAGGTCGCCTCGGGACCGATCACCTGATGCTCGGAATTGATGGGCTGATACAGGATGCCCGTGAA
>DATAUO010000173.1:0-3326 GCA_036268215.1 Steroidobacteraceae bacterium | reverse complement strand
CTGGACCCAGAAATCGGACGGGTCGCTCGACTGGACCTTCGACATCGTGGGCGCCTTCGATGCCAAGGACCCCACGCAGGCCGCGGCGCAGGCACAGACGGTGCTGTTCCACTACGAGATGTTCGACGAGGGGCGCAGCTTCGGCAAGGGCGAGGTCGGTTGGTTCGAGGAGCGCATCGCCGATCCGTCCAAGGCCGTGGACATCGCCGGGCGCATCGATGCCCTGTTCGCCAACTCGCCCAACGAGACCAAGACCCAGCCGGCGAACGACTTCGCGCTCTCCTTCATCAAGCAGTTCGGCGACATCGGCTTCGTGCTGCGGGCCATCCTGGGGGCCGTGTTCTTCGCGCTCCTGTTCCTCACCGGCAACACCATGATGCAGTCGGTGCGCGAGCGTACTCCCGAGCTCGCCGTGCTGAAGACGCTGGGATTCGGCGACGGCCAGGTGCTCGAGCTGGTGCTGGCCGAGTCGCTGCTGCTCTGCATGCTGGCCGCGGTCATCGGCCTTGCCTTGAGCTATGCCACGTTGCCCGTCATCAAGATCGCCTTGCAGGGCATCGAGCTCTCCCCGAAGGCCCTGGCGCCGGGGCTCGCCGTGGCGGTGGTGCTCGCGCTCGTCGTCGGGCTGCCCCCCGCGCTTCGCGCCATGCGGCTCAACATCGTCGACGCCCTCGCGGACAAGCACTAGGAAGGCCGATGCTCAAGCAACTGATCGCCATTCTGTCCATGAGCCTGCAGACGCTGCCGCGGCGTCTCGGCTCCTCCAGCGTCATCGTGATCGGCATCGCCGGCGTGGTCGCCGTGCTGGTTTCGGTGCTCGCGATGGGCGTCGGTTTTCGACATACGCTGGCCGACGCGGGACGCGCCGACCGGGTGATCGTCCTGCGCGGCGGCTCCGATGCGGAGCTGAACAGCAATCTGACGCGAAACGACGTCGACACCATCGCCAATGCCCCGGGGCTCACGAAAGACGCGGCGGGCAAGGCTCTCCTGTCGAGCGAGATCGTCACCGTGGTGAACGTGCCGAAGATCGACACGGGCACCGACGCCAACGTCACCCTGCGCGGTGTGGGCCTGAAGCTGACCGAGGTGCGCCCGGAGCTCCGGATCGTCCGGGGCCGCATGTTCAGGCCCGCGGTGCGCGAGCTGATCGCGGGAGTCGGCGCCGCCAAACAGTTTCGAGGGCTCGAGCCGGGCAACGTCGTGCGCATGCGCAATTCCGATTGGACCGTCACGGGCGTGTTCGAGAGCAACGGCGACGTGCACGAGTCGGAGCTGCTGGCGGACGCGGACACCGTGGGCTCGTCTCTCGAGCGCACCGGCTACAGCTCGGCCATCGGCCTGCTGACCTCCGCCGGCGCCTTTCCTGCGTTCAAGGACGCACTGACGACCGATCCGCAGCTCAAGGTCGACGTGCAGCCCGAGCCCGCCTACTACGCGGCGCAGTCGAAGCAGCTCAGCAAGCTCATCAACGTGGTCGGCAATACGGTCGCGGTGATCATGGCGATCGGAGCGATGTTCGGCGCGCTCAACACCATGTATTCCGCGGTGGCGGCGCGCGGACTGGAGATCGCGACGCTGCGCGCCATCGGTTTCGGCGCGCTTCCCGTGCTGCTGTCGGTGATGGCGGAAGCCCTGTTGCTCGCGCTCCTGGGCGGCGTCATAGGCGCCTCGCTCGCGTGGCTCTTCTTCAACGGCCATAGCGTCTCGACGCTCGGCGGCGCATTCGCCCAGGTGGTGTTCAACCTCACGGTGACCCACGCGCTGATCGTGACCGGGGTCGTGTGGGCCTGCGTCATCGGCGTGCTCGGCGGTTTCTTCCCCGCGCTGCGGGCCGCCCGGCTGCCGGTCGCGGAAGCGCTGCGCGCCGGTTGAGGACCCGTCAGCGGCTCCGGCCCGGCGGGGCCGAGAGACCGGCGCACACCCCATGAACTACCAGCACATCTATCACGCGGGAAATTTCGCCGACGTAGCCAAGCACGCGGCATTGGTCTTTTGCCTCGAGGCGCTCAAGCGCAAGGAGACCGGCTTCTTTGCGCTGGACACGCATGCCGGTCGGGGCAGCTACGACCTGGGGGCGGCCGAAGCGCAAAGATCGGGCGAGTCTTCGCGCGGGATACTGCGCCTCATCGAGGTCGCCAGCCGCGAGCCCGCGCTGCACGATTACTTCGCCGCCGTCGGTCGCGGCGGTGGCGGCCGGAGGCGTCTCGCGCGCTACCCCGGCTCACCGGCGCTGATCGCGGGCGCGCTGCGCTCTCAGGATCGCGCGCTGTTCGTCGAGATGCAGCCTGCCGAAGCGCGTGCGCTCGAGCGGCAGATCGAGTCCACCGCCCGGCTCGGCATCCAATTCGGCGACGGCTATGCCGCCCTCAAGTCGCAATTGCCGCCGCGGGAGCGCCGCGGGCTGGTGCTGATCGATCCGCCCTACGAGGACCCCGGCGAGATCGACACCGTGCTCGCGGCGTTCGCCGATGCGTATCGCCGCTGGCCGACCGGCATGTTCCTGATCTGGTATCCGATCCTGAGTGCCGCCCAGCGGGCGGGGGTGCATGCGCGGTTCACGGCACTCGAGATTCCGAAGATGCTCGGCGCCGATCTGGCCGTGCACCCGGACGACGCGCATGTCGGTCTCGCGGGCTCGGGCCTGCTGATCGTCAACCCGCCTTACGGCGCGGACGATCATCTGCGGGAGGCCTATGCCGCCATCCATGGTGCGCTCGGCGCCCGCGGGGCGGGTTACGCGGAAGTGGCCCGACTCACGCCCGAGCAAATGGCACAATGAACACCCAGCCGGGCTTTTCGAGCCCGCGAGGAGCTCCGATGAACAAAAACTCGCTGCGCGCACATCTTCTTGCGCTAAAAACGCAAATCGCGGACGCCGGCCGCGCGCAACCCGGCTCGATGACGGTGGCGAGCGATCAGGTGACCGAGATCGAGCGGCTCATCGAGGAGTCGAAGGACTCGCCGCACCCGTCGCTGCCCGATCTCGCGGAGAGCCTGGCGGTGCGCTTCGAGGCGGATCACCCCTCGCTCGCCGCCGGTGCGCGGCGCCTGGTCGATCTCCTGGGTGAAGTCGGCATCTGAGCACGGAGAATCACTCCCACCACCCGTCGGATCAGGCGTTTACCGGGTCCAGACGATCGAGCTCCGCACTCGCGCGGCGATTCGCTCGATGCCGGGGATGCCCGCGTCGTGCCCTTGGGTGAGCACCGCCAGGCTGCCGTGGCCCTCGTCGGGGACGATCACTCCGCGGTAGCCCTCCTCGTCGAAGCGCATGGGCTTCTTCACCTCCTCGTGGACCAGCACCATCACGGTCACCGGTCCAG
>DATAUO010000172.1:0-29032 GCA_036268215.1 Steroidobacteraceae bacterium | reverse complement strand
GAGATCCGATCCTGGCAATCGCCATGCGGTGCCCTATCTGCATTCCATCAACGGCTTCGCCTACAACGTCGACATGATCCGGGCGCGCATGCCGAATGCGCCGGTCGACAGCCTCGACATGCTCTTCGATCCACGGATAATCCGCCGCTTCGCCGATTGCGGAGTCACGTTTCTCGATTCACCCTCCGAGGTGCTGCCGCTCGCGCTGAACTATCTGCATCTCGACCCAAACTCCCGCAGCGCGAAGGACTACCAAGCGGCGGAGCGGCTGCTCCTCGCCGTGCGTCCGTACATCCGGGCTTTCGATTCGACCGAGTACCTCAGCAACCTTGCCAATGGCGAATCGTGCGTCGCGATGGGATGGTCGAGCGACGCGTCGACCACGCGCGCGCAATTGCGCGCCATCGGCTCGCACGTTGAACTCGCCTTCACGGTGCCCAAGGAAGGCTCTTGCATCAGCTACGATGCCTTGCTGATTCCAGCGGCGGCGCCGAATCCGCAGGCTGCCTACCGCTTCATCAATTTCATCCTGGAGCCGCGGGTCATCGCTGCGATCACCAACGAAATCCACTATGGAAACAACAACCGGAGGGCGGATCGCTACGTCGAGCCGGAGATTCTTCACGATCCAACCATCTACCCGACGCCGGCGAGCGAGGGGCATCTGTATCAGCAGGGCGAGTCCGACGCGGCGACCGAGCGGATCCGAACTCGGGCGTGGACCAAGGTGAAGACCGGCACCTGAGATCCCGGCCAACACCTCCGATCGTAGTCACCCCGGTCAGCGCCGCGCGACGGCGCGCAGCGCCTCGCCGCGGACCATGAAGCTCCCGCCGCTCTCTTCGTACGGGCTGCAGGAGATGTCCGTCTTGACGTTGCGCGTCGCGAGCTTCGGCAGGATCTGCTGCACGAACTGCTGCACCAGCTCGCAATCCGCGGACTGCATGTTGTGCATGGCGTCGCTCGCAAGACTGAACGGCTCGAAGCGCGCATCCACGCTCTCGGCATCGCCGCCCGGGCTTGGCGCGGCCGGCACCGGAGACGAGAACACGATGTCGACGCTCGCACCCACCGACGCGCCGTTCGTCAGGTGCTCCGCCGCCTGACAGCCTTGGGCATGCACGGTCAGATCGCGCCGCGCCCCGAGGGCGAGCAACAGCGTCTGAATCTTGTCCTCGATCCCGATGCAGGAGTAACGGGCGGTACGGCCGAGGTAGAGAAGGCGCAGGGTCTCCAGCTTCCACACCGCGGACACGCCCGAGTCGGCCGCGGACACGTCGGCCGCGCCAGCGCCCGCCGTCCCGAGGAGCACGGCCGCCGCAAGCCCCATCACCGCCATTCGCTGCAACCATTGCATTCGGCACCTCCGAGAGGTTGGACGCCGGGCCCGGCGGCGAAGTTTCCCGGCACCGCTATAATGTCCCCATGGCGGTCTCCCCTCCCTTCAACCTGAATGCCTGGATCGACCGGCATCGCAGCCTGCTCAAGCCTCCGGTCGGCAACAAGCTGCTGTTCCAGGACAGCTCGTTCATCGTCATGGCGGTCGGTGGCCCCAACGCGCGCAAGGACTTCCATCACGATCCGAGCGAAGAGCTGTTCTATCAGGTCGAGGGGGACATCGTGCTACGCACCGTTCAGGAGGGGCGATTGGTCGACGTGCCGATCCGCCAGGGCGATGTATTCCTGCTGCCCGCCGAGGTCCCCCACTCCCCTCAGCGGCCGGCGGGCACCGTCGGCGTCGTGGTGGAGCGGAAGCGGCGGCCGGACGAGCTCGACGGATTTTCCTGGTACTGCGAGAGCTGCGGCAACCGGCTTTACCTCGAGCGCGTCGCCGTGAGCAACATCGAGACCCAGCTTCCCGGGATATTCTCGCGCTTTTTCTCGAGCGTTGCGCACCGTACCTGCTCGGCCTGCGGCACCGTGATGCAGGCGCCCGGCTCGTGAGCCGCGACGCCGCGGGTGCAACCGGCGCTCTCGATGCCGCCGGCGCCGCCGATCTCGACGCGGCCGATCCGCTCCGGTGCCTCGCCGCGGAGTTCCTTCACCCGGTCGATGCCGGGGGCCGCAAGGTCGTGTACCTCTGCGGACATTCGCTCGGCCTGCAGCCGAAGGCGGTATCGCGATACCTGAACGAGGAGCTGGGCGAGTGGCAGCGCCTGGCGGTGCTGGGACATCACGCCGGGCGCCGTCCTTGGATCGGCTATCACGAGCGCGCCGCGGCCTCGCTGGCAATCCTTGCCGGGGCGGACGAGAGCGAAGTCGTCGCGATGAACTCGCTCACCGTGAATCTGCACCTGATGATGGTGAGTTTCTTTCGGCCGCGGGGCGCGCGCACCAAGATCCTGATGGAGAAGTCCGCGTTTCCGTCCGACCGGTATGCGGTGGTCTCCCAGCTCGCGTTTCACGGGCTCGACGCCGGGCGCCACCTCATCGAGGTCGAGCCGCGCGCCGGCGAGCGCACGCTGCGCACCGAGGATGTCGTCAGTCGCATCGAGGAGCACGGCGCCTCGCTCGAGCTCGCGCTGCTGCCGAGCGTTCAGTACCTGACGGGACAGGCCCTGGATCTTCCCCCGCTCATCGCGGCGGCGCGGCGTGCGGGCGCCAAGGTGGGGCTCGATCTCGCGCACGGCATCGGCAACCTGCCGCTGCAGGTGCACGACTGGGACGTCGACTTTGCGGTGTGGTGCAGCTACAAATACCTGAACGCCGGGCCCGGCGCGATCGGCGGGTGCTTCGTGCACGAGCGCCATGCGCGTCGCACCGATCTGCCGCGCTTCGCCGGCTGGTGGGGCCACGATCCCGAGACGCGTTTCCACATGGGCCCCGAATTCCATCCTTCGGCCGGCGCCGCGGGCTGGCAGGTCAGCAATCCCCCCGTGCTCGCCGTCGCACCGCTGCTCGCGTCGCTCGAGGTCTTCGATCGTGCCGGCATCTTGCGGCTGCGCGAGAAATCCATCGCATTGACCGGCCATCTGCGCAGGTTGATCGAAGCGCGGCTGGCCGGGCGCGTCGACATCGTGACGCCGCGCGAGACGGGCGCGCGCGGCTGTCAGTTGAGCTTGCGGATTGCGCGTCCTGCCGCGGAGGCCAAGCGGTGCTTCGATCGGCTGACGGCGGCGGGCGTGATCGGCGACTGGCGCGAGCCCGACGTGCTGCGGCTGGCGCCCATTCCCGCCTACAACTCGTTCAGCGACGTGCACGCCGCGGTCGAAGCCCTGGCCCAAGCCATACCGCCGTGAGCACCCGGGACCCGCTGCGCATCGTGGGTGCAGGCCCCACGGGCGCGCTGCTCGCCATCCTGCTCGCGCGGCGCGGCCTCGAGATCGATCTCTACGAGAGCCGGCCCGAGCCGCGGGGCCAAGCGGCCGGGTCGGGACGCTCCATCAATCTCGCGCTCGCGAGCCGCGGCATCCATGCGCTGCGGGCGGCCGGCGTGTTCGAGAGCCTCGAGGACGCCCTGCTGCCGATGCGCGGCCGGCTGATCCACGACATCGCCGGAAACTCGACGCTGCAACCCTACGGACTGCGGCCCGGCGAGCTGGTGTATTCCATCTCGCGCAACCGCCTCAACGAGACGCTGCTCGATCTTGCCGCCGCCCGCCCGGGTGTCAGCGTGCGCTTCGAGCATCGCTTCGAGGCCGCGGATTTCGACGAGGGCATGGCATCGATCCGCGATCTGCGGCGCGACCGGCTGCTCACCGTGCCGATGCAGCCGCTGCTCGCGACCGACGGCGCCGGCTCGGCGATGCGCCGGCGCATGCAATCGCTGGGCCTGATCGAGGCACAGGAGGTCGACCTCGAGCACGGCTACAAGGAGCTGTCCATCCCGGCGCTCGCCGGCGGGAAGCACGCGCTCGCCGCCGACGCTCTGCACATCTGGCCCCGGGGCGACTTCATGTTGATCGCGCTCCCCAACACCGACGGCAGCTTCACCGCCACGTTGTTTCTGGCCCGGCGCGGCGCCGTGAGCTTCGAGAGCCTCGCCGACGAGTCCGCCATCGACGCCTTCCTGACCCGCGAGTTTCCGGACGTGCGTCCCCTCATGCCGGAAAGCGTGCGCGAGCTCAAATCGCATCCGACCGGATTTCTCGGCACGGTGACCGCCGCGCCGTGGAGCCATCAGGGCACGGCGGCGCGCATCGGCGACTCGGCGCATGCGATCGTGCCGTTCCACGGGCAAGGGATGAATTGCTGCTTCGAGGATTGCGTGGAGCTCGACGCCTGCCTGGACGATCCCGGCTCCTGGCAGGACGTGTTCGCCCGGTATTTCGCGCGCCGCAAGCCGAACACCGATGCGATCGCCGAGATGGCGCTCGACAACTACCTGGAGATGCGCGCGCGCGTCACCAGCCGCGAATTCCGGCTGCAGCAGACGCTCGCGCACGAGCTGGAGCGCCGCTTTCCGCGCCGCTTCATCCCGCGCTACTCCATGGTGATGTTCCACCACGAGATCCCGTACCTTGCGGCGCTCGAGCGCGGAGCCGCCCAGGCGCGGCTGCTCGCGGAGCTGACCTCGGGTATCTCCTCGCTCGACCAGGTGGATTTCAGCCGCGCCGAGCGCGAGATCGAGTCGAGGCTGCCGCCGATCTAGCGGCGCGCGGTTCGAGTCACGGCTGGCGCCGATCCAGCGTCGCGAAGGTGTACGCGTACGCATTCTTGTCGTCGGCGTCATGCTGCTCGCGCGCGGTCTCGACCCATTCGCCGCCACGCCATGCCGGGAACCATGCGTCGCCGTCCTCGATGCGCACCTGCACCCGGGTGAGATGGATGCGCACAGCCAGCGGAAGGCACAGGCGGAACACTTCCGCGCCGCCGATCACCATCAGCGCCGGAGCGCCCATCGCGGCACGGCACGCGGCTTCGACGGTCGGCACCACCCGGCATCCGGGGGCCGCGAAGGCGCTCGAACGGCTCAGGACGATGTTCGGCCGCTCCGGGAGCGGCTTGCCGATGGACTCCAAGGTCTTGCGGCCCATCAGCACAGGCTTGCCGACGGTGAGGGCCTTGAAGTGGCGCAGGTCCGCCGGCAGGTGCCACGGCAGGCGGTTGGCGCGCCCGATGGCGTCGTTCTCCGAGACGGCGACCACGAATTCGAGCCTTGGAAGCGGATGGGCCGGCGCTCGGTCGCCGGCGGATGCCGCCGTGCCCGGCGGCGGCGATGTCGCGCTCAACTCACGCGACCCGGCACTTGCTCAGGATCCAGCGTGTGAGCTCCTGCAGATCCTCGCGGTTTCGATCCTCGGGACGATGCAGGAGGTAGTAGCTCTCGTTGGTGGCGAGCTCGGCCTCGAACAGCTTGACGAGACCGCCCGCCACGAAGCGATCGGCGCTCAAGCGCGAGGGCACCAGGGCCACGCCCACGCCCTGCTCCGCCGCGAGCACGACCGCCGACATGGTGTCCAAGCGCACCAGGCGGCCCGGCTTGATCGGCTCGATGCCGAGTCCGGCGGCCCAGCGCTCCCAGGCTTCGCGCCGCTCCTCGTGCAGCAGCAAGGTCTTGCCGTTCAAGTCCTCGTAGGAGTCGATCGGATTCTCCAGCAGGAACGCCGGTGAGCACGCCGCGATGAAGGTCTGCGCGAACAGCTCGTGCACGGTGAGGCCCTCCCACGGTCCCGAGCCGACGACGATCGAGAGATCCGCCTCGGGCGGATGGGTCTTCGGCGCGGAGAACGTGGTCTCGATGCGGATGTCCGTCTCTTCCCGCGCCTGGGAGAACGAAGCCAGCCGCGGCAGCAGCATCTCGTTGGCGAAGAACGGAGGAACGTTCAACCGGATGATGGTGCGTCCGTAGCGCTCCTGGAGCTGCTCGGTCACGGTCTCGAGCTTGGAGAAGATGTCGCTGATGTGCTCGAGGTAGTGCGCTCCCGCGTCGGTGAGCGTGAGCGTGCGCACGCCGCGCTCGAACAACGCGATGCCGAGCTGCTCCTCGAGCGCCTTGATCTGATGGCTCACGGCGGAGGGCGTGATGAACAGCTCCTCGGCCGCGGCCTTGAAGCTCTGCAGCTTGGCAGCGACCTGAAACGTCTTCAGAAATTTGAGCGACGGGAGGCGCATAGGTCGTGAATCATACACCATTGGTTACAAGCAACATTCGTGCCAGCAGCCGGCGCCCTTGCGCGAGGATTGTCGGCGCAATATGTCCCGTATCGATGCGCTCGCGCGCAATCTCGACGCTGCCGCGCACGATTCTAGAGCAGCCGTGTTACCGGAGCATGGAGCGGCCGCCGGTCACCGTCCCGAGGCCGCGTGATGCGCGCGCAGCTCCCGCATCGCCGCGATGAACGTCTCGATGTCGTCATCGTCGTTGTAGAAGTGAAAGCTCGCGCGGATGTTGCCGCCCCGTTGCGAGGTGATGATGTCGCGCTCGAGCAGCGCCCGGGTCAGCGCGGGCGCGTCCCGCGCGGGCACCGCCACCATCGCCCCGCGGCGCGCATCTGCGGCGGGAGTGACGCTCGGCCAGCCGATCTCCTCGAGCCTCTGCATGCAGCGCCGCGACAGCCCCTCGTTGCGCGCGCCGATCGCCGCGGTGCCGATCGACCGCACCAGCGCGAGGCCGGCTTCGGCGGCATAGCAGTTCGGCACCGGCGGCGCTCCCGCCTCGAAGCGGCGCGCGCTCGGTGCCGGGCGGTTGGCGGAGATGTCCATGGCGCCGATGTCGCTCTGGGCGAACCAGCCGCTGTGCGTCGGGACGAGCGCCGGGATCAACGCGCCCCGGACGTACATGAAACCGATGCCAGCCGTGCCGAGCAGATACTTGAACATGCCCCCGACCGCGAAGTCCAAATCGAGCGCCCTTACATCCAGCTCCATCGAGCCGACCGATTGATAGCAGTCGAGCAGCACCTGCGCACCGCTGGCGCGCGCAATGCGTACGATCCCGGGAATGTCGAGCCGCGCACCGTTGCGATAGCACACGTGGGTGATGGCGACCAGCCGCGTGGTCTCGTCGATCGCGCTCGCAAAGCTCTCCGCGGGAATGTAGCCGTCGGCGTCGCAGTGCACGTGCACCACGCGCGCGCCGCGCGGCTCCTGCGCATGCCAGATTTGCGCATTGGTCGGGAATTCGAAGTCGCTGGTCACCACCTTGTTGCGCGGCCCCGAGAAATCCAGCGCGCTCGCGAGCGCATTCAGCCCGTCGGATACCGAGCCGGTGACGGCGATCTCCGCGGGCTGCGTTCCGAGCAGCGTAGCGGTCAGCGCGCGCACCGACTCGAGCTTCCCCACCCACGCATCCCAGCTCGCGCCGACCCGCAGCCGATCCTCGAGATAGGTCTCGAACGCCGCCTTGACGGCATTCGCGAGCGCTCCGTAGGAGCCCGTGTTGAGATAGACCTTGCGGTCGAGCAGCGGGAACTCCCGCCGCAGGGCGCGGAAGTCGGGTTGGACGAGGCTCGGCACGGTTTCACCAAGCGGGTTGGAGGCTCCGGCGCAGTTTACGCGATGGCGCTCGGCTCCGGGGCGCCCGGCGACGGGTGCCAGGGCGGAGGTCGAGATGCCCGGCTTCGGGGCTTCGAGGTGCCGGGGTCGAGTCGCGCCGCGTCAGTGAACGGCGATATTGATGCCGTAGCTGAAGATGTTGCCGTCGGTCACGTCCGCGCAGGCCGAGAAGGTGCCGTCCAAGGCGATCGTGCACAGGTAGATCGCACCGTAGAGGTCGTCGACATAGGCTTGCGAGCCGTCGAGCGCCACGGACATGGGCATGGACGCTCCGCCGCTGAAGCTGGTGCAGCCGGTGAGATCCCCGGTGGTCGGGTCGATGGCGCAGGCACTGACGTTGCCGCCGCTCTGGTTGGCGACGTAAGCGTATCCGCCGGACAAGGTGATGCCCACGGCACCCGAGAACCCGCTGCCCGTGACCGCGCAACTCGAGAGAGCGCCCATCGAGCCGATGGCGCAGACATCGACGGTGCTGGATCCGACGCCGATGTAGGCCGACGTCGCGTTCGCGGCGATGCCGGCGCTTCCGGTTCCGGAGGTCTCGAGGCATGAGGACAGCGAGCCGTTGCCGCCGATCGCGCAGGTCGTGACGCCGCCGGTCGAGTCGGCGTTGGTCACGTACAACGTGGTGCCGCTGATCGCGATCTCCAAGGGGTACTGGAAGTTGCTGCCCGTGCTGGCGCAGCCGGAAAGACTGCCGTCGGCCGCCACGGCGCAAACGTAGAGCGAGTTGCTGTAGTAGTCGGAAACGTAGGCCAGATTGCCGCCGTAGAAGGCGATGCTCGTGGGGCTCGAGAAGCCGCTGCCCGTGCTCGCGCAAGCGCCGAGGCTGCCGTCGGAATTGAACGGGCAGAGCTGTAGTCCGCCGGTGAGCTGCGGAACGTACAGGTGCGGCGGGTTGAGGGCGGCGTACTGCAGGCTCGCGGTGCCGGTCTTGGGCGTGCCGGAGTTGTCCGTGTATGAATACGCGATGGACAGCGAGCCGTTGGCCGCGGCGCCGGGGGCGTACGAGAGCGCGAGCTGACAGCCGTTGCCGCTGCTCACGGCGGCGCAGGAGAGGCTGCTCGCGACGCTGCTCCAGCCGCTCGGCAGGGCGGTGAGATCCGTGGTCACCGCGAACGCGGTCGCCGGATTGCCGTCGTCCGTGGTGAACGTGATGGCGACCGGCATGCTGTTGCCCGTGATCACGCTGACCGCGGTCGGGCTCGAGGTGCCGATGACGTGGTTGCTGGTGGTGGCCTGATAGGAGACGCCGATCGAGCCCGTCTTGGCATTGCCCGAGTCGTCGATGTACGCGTAGGCGAGGCTCAAAGTCCCGCCGCCCGCGCCGCTCGGCGCATAGGTCAGCGGGAGCCGGCAGCCGGAGCCGGTGCTCAGCGTGCTGCACGAGAATGAGGCCAGCGTGCTGCTCCAGCCGGAGGGCAGGTGCGTGATATCCGTCGTCACCGTCAAGGCGCTCGCGGGACGACCGTCATCCGTGGTGAAGGTGACCGTCACGGGCTGGTTGCCGGCGCCCACCACGGCGTTGATCTGTCCGCTCGGCGAGGCGGTGGCCACGACGTTGTCGTTGGTGGTACCGGCGTAGGGGATGTTGAGCGTGCCGGTCTTGGCCGCGCCGCCGTCGTCGATGTACGAATAGCCGAGCGACAGCGTCCCGTTGCCCGCGGTGGCGGGCGCGAACATGAGGCTGAGCTGGCAGCCGTTGCCCGTGCTGAGCGATGCGCACGAGAGCGTGGAGCTCGAGGCGGTCCAGCCGGCGGGCAGAGTGCCGAGGTTCGTGGTCACCGCGAGGCTGGTCGCGGGTCTGCCGTCATCCGTGGTGAATGTCCCGGTCACGGGCTGGCCGGCGCCGTTGATCAGGGCGTTCACCTGCCCGCTCGGTGCGGCCGTGGCGACCACGTTGTTCTGCGGGGTGGCGACGTATGCGAACGTCAAGGAGCTCGTCGTCTGGGGCATGGCCGAGTTGTCGACGAACACGTAGTTGAGCGTGATCGAGCCGTTGGCGGCAGCCATCGGCGCGTAGCTCAGATTGAGCACGCAACCGCTCCCCGTGCTCACCTTCGAGCAGGCGAAGCTGTTCGGGCCCTTCCAGCCCGCGGGCAGGTTGCCGAGGCTGCCGGAAATGCCGAATCCCGAGATGGCTCGTCCGTCGCTCGAGGTGAACACGATGGCGACGTTGCGCGTGCCGCCGGCGACGACCGACACCGTGCCCGAGGTCGAGAGCGTGGCAACCACCGAGTTGCTGGTCCCGGTCGTCCCGCTGCTGCTTCCGATCGGATTGCCGGGCGGAGTCGCGCCCGAAGTGCCCCCGCCCGCAGGAGGCGCGGCGCCCGAGTCGACGCCATAGGAGCTCGAGCCGCATCCCGAGAGGAGCAGCGATGCGCAAGCGGCGGCGAACAGCGATGAGCGGAACGAAATCATGGAGGCACCTGAACCTGGCGCCAAGGTAAGCATTGCCCGACAAGTTCGGAGGTAACTGCGTCACGCAACGCACGGCGCTTTTACCGTGTCCGCGCGATCTGGGATGCAGGAGCTGGAAAATGCCGCCGCGGCGCTTTGTGCGTCACGAGCACGGATTGATTATGTTCAACGCCGCGGCCGGCCGCAGGGCGGCGGCGCGCGAAATTCAGCGTGGGCAGCTCCGGTCCGCTTGCGGTACCAACCGGGGATGCTCCGCGGCTCAGGGCCGCGTGCTGAACCAACCGGCGACGCTCAGCCGTTCCCGCCGCGCCGGCAGCACCTCATGCTCCCGTCCCGCGCTCAGGAAGCACACCAGGCGTCCGGCGATCGGCTCGATGTCCTGGCATCGGCCGTTCGCCTCGAGCATGCGCAATTCTCCGCCCGCCTCGCGAGTCCAGGTCTCGTTGAGATAGAGGATCAGCGATACGCGGCGGCGCTCTCTCCCTCGCGGCTGATCGAGGTGGCGCGCATAGCCCGTGCCCGGCGGATAGCACGCATAGTGAAGCTCGAGATCGAACAGCCCGAGCTGCGCCGCGCCGTTCAAAGCGAGTCGCAGGTCCTCGAGCGCCGCGAGCAACCGCTTCTCGGCGGCTCGGAGCGGCGGCTCGAGCCAGCAGGTCGAGTCGCCGCGGATCTCGCCTTGGTGCCGCGCGGTGCCGGGACCGCCGATCCGCGCGGGGGCGAACCCGCCGCGTTCCCGGCGCTCCCGCACGCAACCCACCAGCTCGCGCGTGGCGGCCACGCCCAGGAACCCATCTTGAATCGCGAGGCCCCCGGTGCTCAAGCTCGAGACGATTTGCGCCACGTCGCCGTGCCAAGCTCGGACGGCCGCGCGGCTCAGGCTCACCGATGCAGCCCCGCCTTGCGCTTGCGCTTGCGCGCCGCAGGCTCCTTGACCCGCCGTCTTTCCGGCGCCTGCTTCCGGGCTCGAGCGCGCGGCCCTTTGCGCGGCGCCTTGCGCGGCTCGAGCATCGAGCCCCGGCAGCCCTTTGCCCCGCAGCGGCATGCGAAGACCTCGTCGACGTTCGGCTCGTCGTCGTCGTCGCGGCCGATGCAGTAGTCGTAGGAGAGCTCCTCGCCCGGCTCTATGTCACGAATCGCTTCGATGAACACTCGCTTGCGCACGATGCCGCTCTCGCAGTTCGGATCGCAGCTGTGGTTGATGAAGCGCGCCTCGTTGCCGTCCACCCCGGCATCGATCACCGTGTGCTCATCGACCGTGAACAGAAAGGTGTGCCCGTCGTCCGCGTCCTTGTCCTCGTAACGCCGGTCGACGGCGGCATGGCTGACCCGTTCACCGAGATATTCGATCACGGTGGCTCCCTTGCGGATGCGGCGCGCGGCGAACACGCCGTAACCATGAATAGCGGAGTGTCGCACTTCGACCGGGGAAGCGCGGCGGGAGGTCGCGGACTTTTTCATACGGCGATGGGAGCCTTGATGGCGGCGTGATGACGGTAGTCGATGATCTCGAAATCATCGAAGGTGTAGTCGAACAGGCTGGGCGGCCTGCGCCGCAAATGCAGCCGCGGCAATGGAAACGGCTCGCGTCCGAGCTGCAGCTCGGCCTGCTCGATATGGTTCAGGTAAAGATGACAGTCGCCTCCGGTCCACACGAGGTCCCCGACCTCGAGGCCGCACTGCTGCGCCACCATGTGGGTGAGCAATGCGTACGAGGCGATGTTGAACGGCACGCCGAGGAGCGCGTCGGCGCTGCGCTGGTAGAGCTGGCACGAGAGCCGGCCGCCCGCCACGTAGAATTGGAACATCACGTGGCATGGCAGCAGCGCCATTTGATCGAGCTCTCCGACGTTCCACGCGCTCACCAGGATGCGGCGCGAATCCGGATTTTTCCGCAGCTGCGCGATCACGCTCGCGAGCTGGTCGATGGTCCGGCCGTCCGCGGTGGGCCAGCTGCGCCACTGCTTGCCGTAGACGGGGCCCAGATTGCCGTCGGCATCGGCCCATTCGTCCCAGATGGTGACGCCGTGCTCGCGCAGGTAGCGTATGTTGGTGTCCCCGCGGATGAACCACAGCAGCTCGTACACGATCGAGGGCACGTGCAGCTTCTTGGTGGTCACGAGCGGAAACCCGGCGCGCAGATCGAACCGCATCTGATGCCCGAATACGCTGAGCGTGCCCGTGCCGGTGCGGTCCTCTTTGGGCGCGCCGCTGCGGCGAATTTGGTCCAGGAATTCGAGATACGGGCGCATCAGGCCGCCACGGCGCTCGTGTTTCCGCTCGGCTCGCCGCGCCGATAAGCATAGATCAACATCCCCACGCCGAGCGCGATCATCGGTGTGGTCAGCAGCATGCCCATGGTCAGCCACTGTCCCGCCAGGTAGCCGATGTCCCTGTCCGGCAGGCGCACCCACTCCACGGCGAAGCGTCCGCAGCCATAGACCAGGAGAAACAGGCCGGTCGGGGCGAGCCGCGGCCGCGGCTTGCTGGTGAACCACCACAGGATCGTGAACAGCACCAGCCCCTCGAGGCAGGCCTCGTACAGCTGCGACGGATGCCGGGCGATCATCTGGCCGGTTTCCGGATCGGGAACCCGAAAGGCCCACGGCAGATCGGTCGGCTTGCCCCACAGCTCGCCGTTGATGAAGTTGCCGAGGCGGCCGAAAAAGAGGCCCACACCCGGCAACGGCGCCAGGAAGTCGAGCACGTCGGCGATGCGCTTGCGCTTCGCCCGCGCGAACAGGATCCCGGCAATCAGCACGCCGGTCATGCCTCCGTGAAACGACATGCCGCCGTCCCAGATGCGAAAGATGTTGAGCCAGCTCTGGGCGATCTCGGCGCGGCCGTAGACCAGGCACCAGCCGAGGCGGCCGCCGAGGATCACGCCCATGGCGCAGTAGAAGATGAGGTCGTCGATGTCCAGGGGGGTCCAGGTCGATCCGGGCCGCCGCGCGCGACGGCGCGCGAGCAGCCAGGCGCCGACGAATCCGAGCAGATACATGAGGCCGTACCAGTGCACGGCCACGGGGCCGACCTTGATGGCCACGGGATTGATGTGCGGATAGGTGAGCATGCGCGCTACTTTAAACCGTCGCCCACCCGGCAGAAAAATGTTTTGAGATATCGGGTCTCCGGGATCGCCGGATGCACGGGATGATCCGCGGCCTGTCCTCCCACCTCGAGTATTTGCAGGTGCCGCTCCGCGGCTCTCGCCGCCTTGCCGATCGCATCCTGCAGGTCCTCCGCGCTCACATGATGGGAGCACGAGCACGAGACCAGGATCGCGTCGTGGGCGAGCGCCTTCATCGCGAGCTGGTTCAGCCTCTTGTAGGCCGCCAGCGCCTTCGGCAGGTCCTTCTTGCGCTTGGCGAATGCCGGAGGATCGATGACGACCACGTCATAGCGGGCCCCGCTCCGGACCAGCTCCTCCAACGCGTCGAAGGCATCGCGCTTCGAGGTCTGCACCGAAACGCCGTTGCGCTCGGCGTTTTGCGCGGCAAAATTCAGCGCCGCCTCCGAGCTGTCGATGCACAGCACCTCGCCGGCGCCGGCGCTCGCCGCGCGCACGCCCCAGGCGCCGACGTAGCTGAACACGTCGAGCACGCGCGCGCCCTTGCGCAGATACTTCGCGAGCGCGCGCCGGTTCGCCGCCTGATCGAAGAACCATCCGGTCTTCTGGCCCTCGGCGAGCGGTGCGCGAAACTCGAGACCGTCCTCGATCACCGCGGCGGCGGCCGGCGCGGCGCCGCCGACCGTCTCCACGTAGCTCGGGAGGCCTTCCAGCTCGCGGGCCGACCCGTCGTTCTTGAACATCAGCGTCTCGCAGCTCACCGCCTCCGCGAGCGCGCGATGGATCTCCGGTTTCAACCGCTCCATGCCCGCCGTCCCGATCTGGGCGACGCAGGTCGCGCCATAGCGGTCGATCACCAGCCCCGGCAAGCCGTCGGACTCGCCGTAGACCAGCCGATAATACGGCTCCGGATACAGTCTCTCCCGCAGGTCGAGCGCGGTACGGATCCGCCCGGCCAGCCATGCGGCCGTCGGCGGAGTCCAGGTCGAGAGCATCCGCGCCGCGATCAGCGAGCGCGGATTCACATAGGCCAAGCCCAGGGCGCGATCGTTGTGCGCGAGCACCCGCACGAGATCGCCCGGCTGAAACCGCTGCAACGGCGTCTGGGTCGTGTCGATCTCGTTGCTGAAGATCCAGAGATGTCCGGCATTGAGCCGTCGATCTTCATTGCGCTTCAAGCGCAGGGCGGGCAGCTCGGCCGCCGTTCTCGGGTCTGACATGGGTGTCGGCTATAGTACCTCGATGCAGCGCAATCGGCTCGCCGACGAAACCAGTCCCTACCTACGGCAGCACGCCGACAACCCGGTGGCCTGGTATCCCTGGGGCGGGGAGGCTTTGCTCGCCGCCCGCCGGGACGACAAGCCCATCCTGCTCTCGATCGGCTATTCCGCCTGCCACTGGTGCCACGTGATGGCGCACGAGTCGTTCGAGGATCCCGCCACCGCCGCCCTCATGAACGAGCTGTTCGTCAGCATCAAGGTGGATCGGGAAGAGCGGCCGGACATCGACAAGATCTATCAAACGGCGCAGCAGCTCATCACTCGGGGCGCCGGCGGGTGGCCCCTCACCATGTTCCTGACGCCCGCGCAGACGCCGTTCTTCGGCGGCACCTATTTTCCCAAGGAGCCGCGCTACGGCATGCCTGCCTTCGCCGATCTCTTGAAGCGCGTGGCCGCCTACTACCGGGAGCACGGCGCCGAGATCGGCAATCAGAGCGCACAGCTCAGGCAGGCGCTCGCGTCGATCGAGCCCGCTCCCGCCGCCGCGGACACGGTGGTCGACTCCACGCCGCTCGGCGCCGCACGTGCGGCGCTGGAAGCCGCGTTCGATCCCGAGCTCGGCGGCTTCGGGCGGGCACCGAAGTTCCCTCATGCGCCCAGCATCGAGCGCGCATTGCGGCACTGGCACTCGACCGCCGCCGGCGCGAGCCCCGACCTGAAAAGCCTGTACATGGCGACGCTCTCGTTGACCCGCATGGCCGAGGGCGGCATCTACGATCAGATCGGCGGGGGATTCGCGCGCTACTCGGTCGACGGCCGATGGATGATCCCGCACTTCGAGAAGATGCTGTACGACAACGGCGCGCTGCTCGGCGAGTATGCGCGGGCCCATCTCGCGACCGGCGAGCCGCTGTTCGCGCGGGTCGCGGCCGAGACCTCGGACTGGGTGCTGCGCGACATGCGCGCCCCGCAGGGAGGGTTCTACTCCAGCTTGGACGCCGACTCCGAGGGCCACGAGGGCAGGTTCTACGTCTGGACGCCCGCCGAGGTCGAGGAGCTTCTTAGCCCGCGGGAGCTCGCGGCGTTCTCGCCGCACTTCGGTCTCGACCGCGAGGCCAATTTCGAGGGACGTTGGCACCTCTACGTCGCGCAAAGCCTGGGGGACGTCGCCGGCAGCTCCGCGCGGACGCTCATCGACGGCGCACGCGCGAAGCTCCTGGCCGCGCGCAATCTGCGCGTTTGGCCCGGGCGCGACGACAAGATACTGACCTCTTGGAACGCGCTCATGATCAAGGGGCTTGCGATCGCCGCGCGGGCCCTGCATCGGCCCGATCTCGCCGAGGCCGCGGCGCGCGCCGTGGATTTCGTGCGGCATCGCCTGTGGCGCGACGGCCGCCTCCTCGCGACCGCCAAGGACGGCCGTGCTCATCTTGCCGCGTATCTCGACGACTACGCGTTCTTGATCGACGCGCTGCTCGAGCTGCTGCAGACGCGGTGGCGCGGCGAGGACTTGGACTTCGCGCGGCGGCTGGCGGAGGTCCTGCTCGTCCAGTTCGAGGATCGCGGCTCCGCGAATCCGGGGGCGGGCGCGGACGGCCCCGGAGGGTTCTTTTTCACCGCGTGCGATCACGAGACGCTCATCCACCGCAGCAAGACCTTCGCCGACGAATCCATGCCGTCCGGCAACGGCGTCGCGGCCGCGGCCCTTTGCCGTCTGGGTTTCCTCCTGGCCGAGCCCCGCTACCTCGACGCGGCCGAGCGCGCCTTGCGCGCCGGTTGGTCGGGCCTGCGCGAATACCCGATGGCGCACATGTCGCTCCTGAACGCGCTCGAGGACTACCTCGCGCCGCTGCAGATCCTGATCATCCGCGGCCCCGCCGAGGCCGCCGAGCGCTGGGCCCGGGAGCTCGGCCGCCTGTACGCCCCGACCCGGATGATCCTGGCGATACCCGCCGATGCGGAGGATCTCCCCGCAGCGCTCGCCGACAAGCGGGCGCCCGCGGCCGGAGTGGCGGCGTACGTCTGCACCGGCACCGCTTGCTCCGCGCCCATCGGTGACCTGGCGCAGCTCGCTCGGAATCTCGGCGCGCGGTGGGGTTTTTCGGGCCCTGGCTGAATTTCCCGGCGATTGCACGCAATTGACCCATCCTCCTCGATCGCGGCCTCGCTTATAGTCTCGCCGTCGCCCCTGTCGACGGTTCCTTGAAATGGCGCGCTCCAAGCGAAAATCCGAACCTTTGCTGCCCGCATCGCGCAAGCGCCGCACCGGTCCCCGCAAGCGCAGCGACGAGGCGGACAATCCCGCGCTGCAGGCGTTCTGGCATGCCGTCTACGCCATCCCGCGCGGTCAGGTGTCGACATACGGCGCAGTCGCGACCGCGGCGGGCTTCCCGGGCCGCCCGCGACAGACCGGCTATGCGCTCAGGGTGGCCCCACGCGATCTCGATCTGCCCTGGCATCGGGTTCTCGGCGCCGGCGGCCGCATCGTGTTTCCCAAGACCTCGCGCGAGCACCGTGAGCAGGCGCGGCGCCTGCGCGGCGAGGGCGTGCAGATCGAGAACGGCCGCGTCAAGGGATTCGAGGCGCTGCGCCTGCCGGACACGGGCGGATAACGAGTGAGGCTCGGGGGACGCTGGCACCGTTGAAGATGCTTGCGCTCGGCGGCCGGCAGGTTGAACGCGGGAGGTAACGCCGGTCAAGGAGGTCGTGAGCCATGTGCTAGAGCGGCTTGCCCAGGCAACTGACGCGCTCATAGCGGTCTCGTAAATTGCGCCGCGGCGATCGACGTTCGCTAGGCTTCTGGACCCAACCACGCCGCCAATTTGTGCCGAAGCGTTCCGTGCGCGTCCTCCGAGTACGCCGGCGCCGCCTTCCAATCCAGCGCCCACGGCTGGGCGGCACGCGTCTCATCCGGCTCGCTCGATCTGCGCGGAAAGATGTGCGCGTGCAGCGCCGGCTCGACGTTGCCGAAGATCGCAAAGTTGATGCGCACGGCGCCGGTGAGCTCGAGCAGAGCATCTCCGACTCGCGCCATGTCGGAGAGAAATCGGCCGCGCGCATCCGGCGGCAACGCATTGAGGTGCGGGACCACGGGGTCGGGCAGCAACAGACAGTACCCTTCGAGAACCTGCCTCTCGCCCATGATCACCCAGCCGGAGGGCACGCGAGCCACCAGCGCCGGATGCTCGCCCGCACGGCACCGATCGACCATCGCGTGAATGGCCGTGCTCAATCTCCCACGGCCTTGGCCACGGTCGCGGCGTCCACCCGAGGCGCGTCGTTGCCGAAGCTTTGCCGGACATAGGTCAGTAGCGACGCCGCATCCTCGGCCGAGAGCCATCCGAATTGGGGCATCTGCGCGGCATAGCGCCCGGCCGGAATTGCCGCGGGGCGCTGCCCGAGGATCACCCAGCGCGCGAGCACCGCAGGATCGCCCAGCACGACGGGCGAACGCGAGAGGCTCGGATAGGCTCCGGGGATCCCCGATCCATTTTCCTGGTGGCAGGCGATGCAGGTGTCGTTGAAAATACGCTGGCCGCTCATGGCACCCGGACCAGCCGGCGGCGACTGCCCAGAGCAGCCGGCCAGGACCGTGAGCGCGATAATCATGATGCGGAAACGTGCCGACATTGGACAATGCTAGCAAATGAACATCCATCGCAGACTCGCCGCATCCGTCGTCGCCGCCGTCCTCTCGGCCGCGCCGGCGATGGCCGCTCCCACGACGCAGGCACCCTCCGGTGATGCGCTTCGGCAAATCATCGAGGAAGGCGGCCCCGGCCTTGCCGGTGGACGACTCGCAACGCCCACCGACCGCGAGCGCCTCGAGCAGCTCTACAAGAGCAACGGCTATCGCATGCTCTGGAGCGGCGGCGGCAAGCTCACGGCCCCCGCGTCGGCCCTCCTCGAGCAGCTCCGTCTCGCTGCCGACCGCGCGCTGAGTCCCGAGGACTACGACGCCGCGCGGCTGTCCTCGGACGCCAAAGCGCTCGCCCCGGCTACGACCGCACCCGAGCAGTGGGCGCTCTATGACGCGCGGCTTTCGATCGCCGGCTTGCGCTTCGCCTCGAATCTTCACTTCGGGCGCGTGGATCCCGCGTCCGTCGGCCACAATCTCAGCATGGAGCGCGGCTCGCTGGACCTCCCGGCCGCGCTGGCGCACATCGCCGCCTCGCAGGATGTCCCTGCCGAGCTCGATGCGCTCGAGCCGCCTTTCACCCACTATGCCCTCCTCAAGAAGGAGCTGGCGCACTACCGCTCTCTCGCCGCCCAGGACGGGCTGAACGACTTGCCGAAACCCCAGGGCAGGGCCTCGAAGCCCGGCGACGCCTACGCGGGCGCCGTCCAGCTGCAGCGCCTGCTGATCGCATTCGGGGACCTGGCCGCCGCCGCTGCGGCCGGCGAGCCCGCGCCGCGGACGCTCACGCCCGCGCTCGTCGACGGGCTCGAGCGCTTCCAGGCCCGGCACGGCGAGAAGGCCGACGGAGCCTTGGGCGCCTCGACCTTCGCCGAGCTCACCCGTCCCCTGAGCTCGCGCGTGCGGCAGATCGAGCTCACGATGGAGCGCTGGCGCTGGCTGCCGGCGGTCACCTCGGCCCCCATCATCGTCAACATCCCGCAGTTCCGACTCTATGCGTTCGAGACCGCAGCCGACTCCGAGGCGCACATTCGCCAGATGGACGTGATCGTCGGCAAGGCGTTCGACAAGACCCAGACGCCGGTTTTCGCCGCCGACATGAGCTACGTCGTGTTCCGGCCCTACTGGGAGGTGCCTTACAGCATCGCCGTCAAGGAGATCGTGCCCGCCGCGCGCAAGAACCCGAGCTACATCGACACGCACCAGATGGAGATCGTGGGCGGCGCGGGCGACTCCGCCCCGATCATGCCGAACACGCCGGAGAACATCGAGCTCGTCGCCAAGGGAACGCTCCGGGTGCGTCAAAAGCCCGGGCCCGACAACTCGCTCGGCCTGGTGAAATTCATGCTGCCGAATCCGTACAACGTGTATCTGCACTCGACGCCGGCGCAGGCGCTGTTCTCGCAGTCACGCCGCGACTTCAGTCACGGCTGCGTGCGCGTCGTCGACCCCGTCGGCCTCGCCGAATACGTGCTGCGCGACTCGCCCGAATGGACGCGCGACAAAATCCTCGCCGCCATGAACGGCGACAAGCCGCAGACCGTCACTCTCAAGAAAAAGATCCGCGTGTTCATCGTCTATGGCACCGCGATCGCGCGCGAGCAGGGCGATATTTTGTTTTTCGACGATATCTACGGACATGATCAGCGGCTCGAGAAGGCGCTGGAGGCGCGACGGCCGGCGGCGCCCGCTACCTGAGCCACGGGTGAGCCCGTCTAGCCCTTCCAGGTCCTGAACCGCCCCGTGTCGAGATGCACGAAGTCGGACGCGCGATAGTACCCCACCCCGCCGCGCTGCATCTGCACGGCCCGCGCCGCGAGATCCGCGCAGTCGATGCCGGCCAGGCGAACGTCGATGGCGCGGCCCTCCATGTGCAGGCTGTGCTGCGCGACGCCGGCGCTCCGCTCGTGCAACTGCGCGTTGGTCTTCGGCGAACGGTAGCCCGAGATGACGCGGAACCGGGGCTGGACGCCGAGCGCCTGCGCGGCGTCGCAGAGATAATCCATGAGCGCGGGATCGATGACGTGCCGGTCGCCGGTGCGAAAGTCCCGCAGCACGTTCTCGATCTTGTCGAGCGCCGCGGGCAGATACGCGCCGCCGCGCGCATATTCCACGGCCAGATGCTCGTCCGTGTGCAGGCTGATGAGGGTGATGCTCCGGTCGCCCTCGGCGCCGCCTGCTCCGCCCGCGCCGCGCCCCTGCGCGTCCGACGATCCGCGCGCGGCGTCTGCGGCCCCCGTCGGCGCGCGACCGTGCGCGAACACCGGCATCACCCCCGCCGCCGACAACCCGGCGAGCACCCCCGCCGCGCTCAGGATGCGGCGCCGACGCGGATTCATGCCCGCCAACCCTGGACGCCGCGGCGCCGGAAGCGGCCGCCGCCGGGCTCCCCCGCCGCTGCGCGAGCCGTCATCGCTACCTCTCCGCCATCAATCGCCCGCGATCGAGCGCGAGCACCGTCGCGCGCGGGAAGAAGTTGAAATCGGTAGCCGACGCCCAGGTGTACGCGCCCATGGCATGTCCGACCACCAGGTCCCCGACATCGAGCTTCGGCAGCTCGATGCGGTCGTTGATCACATCGATGCTGTCGCAGGTGGGACCGGCCAGCACCGACGGATAGGTCTTGCCGCCGGTCGGGGCGAGCACTTCGAGCGGATACACGGTGTGATCGTACATCTGACCGGAGTAGCTGCCGTACAGGCCGTCGTCGAGGTAGTACCACCAGCGCCCGCCGCGCTCGGCGCGCCCCATCACCGATGACACCGCGGCGACCGCGGGCGCTGCGATGTAACGGCCCGGCTCCGCGATCACGCGCGTGCCCGCGGGCAGCTCCGCGAGCGCCGCGCGGATGGGCACGGCGAACTCCTCGATCGGCATCGCGGGCTCGCGGTAGTCGACCGGAAACCCGCCGCCGATGTCGAGAATGTCCGCGGGGTGTCCCCCGGCCCTTGCCGACGCCAGGAGCGCGCGGCAGCGCTCGATGGCCTCCACGAACATGGCGGGGCCGGCGGCCTGCGAGCCGACGTGGAACGACAGCCCCGCGATGCGGATGCGCAGATCCGACGCGAGGCGCAGCAGCCCTCCGACCGCCTCGGGCTCGCACCCGAACTTGCGCGACAGGTCGCAGCGCGCGTCAGGGCTTGAGAAGGACACACGGATCAACAGGGAGCAGCGGGTGCGGTACTTCACGAACTTGCGCAGCTCGTCGGGATTGTCGATGACGAAACGATCGACGCCGAAGCTCAAGGCGCTGCGGATGTCGCTCTCGCGCTTGATGGGATGCGTGTGGATGCAGCGCTCCGGCGCGATCTTCAGCCGGCGGACCAGCTCCACCTCGCCGGTCGTCGCCAGATCGAAGAACGCGCCGTCCGCCTGCAGCGTCTCGATGACGGCGGGATGCGGCAGGGGCTTCAATGCATAGTGCAGATCGACGCCGGGCAACGCAGCGGCAAGGCGCCGATACTGGCGTCTCACCCGCTCGGCGTCGATCAGGAACAAGGGCGAGCCATAACGGCCGACCAGGTGCCGGATCGCGGACTCGGAGAACGGGTCGAGACCCGGGTCGAGCTCGAGGGCATCCTGCGCGAGCGCATCGAGGTCGAGCACGTCGGGCGCCGCACGGCGCCGGCTGGCGGAGGCGCGCGCCATCAGCTCACCGACATCTCGAGCGAGCTGGCATCCACGCCGCTCGCCCGCTGCAGGCGGTCGACGATCGCGGCCCAGCGCTCGCCCTCGGGCAGGCTCTGCACGAAGATCCGGGCGCAACCGGCACGGTCCAGGGTGCGCAAGTGGTTGTAGAGGTTGTGGGCATAGACATCGGGCCGCTTGCCCGCGTTGATCCAGGTCATGTGCCGCTGCGTCTGCAACGGCGGCCGCATCGCGAGCACCGCGACCTTCTCCTGCCGCGCCGTCATCTCGGTGGCGCGGGCCTCGAGGTCGTCGGAGGCCACGATCTCGAGCGGAGTCGCGGGCGCGTAGTGGGTGACCCGGTCGCCCGGAGTCCGCGGCACGGGGCCCCCGGCCTGGAGCTTGCCGACGACCTGTTCCAATTGGGTGCGGGTGACGAATCCGGGGCGCAGCAAACGCGCCTCGTTGTCGAGGCAGGACACGATGGTCGACTCGAGGCCGATGGGCGAGTCCCCGCCGTCCAATATCACCTTCACCGCATCGCCGAGCTCGTCCCTGACGTGCTCGGGCTTGGTGGGGCTCAGGCGCCCGTAACGATTGGCGGACGGCGCGGCGAGGCCGCCTCCGAAAGCGTTCAACAGCTGCTGTGCAATGGGATGCGACGGCACCCGGACGCCGATGCTGTTCTGTCCGCCGGTGACGATGTCGTTCACGTTGTCCGCCTTCGGCAGGATCAGGGTCAACGGGCCCGGCCAGAATCTCGCGGCGAGCTGCTCCGCCACCGGCGGAACCGAGGACACCCAGCGATGCAGGTAGCGGGGATCATCCAGGTGCACGATCACCGGATGGTCGGGCGGGCGTCCCTTCACCGCGAAGATCTTGCGCACGGCATCGGGGTCGGCAGCGTTCGCGCCGAGGCCGTAAACGGTCTCGGTCGGGAATACCACCAAGTTGCCGGCGCGCAACGTCGCCACCGCCTCCTCGATCTCGCTTTGTGTCGCTCGTACCACGCGCGCATGATATCAAGACTGTGCGGGCCGCAACGGTCGCGAGCGCGATCGAAACGCGATTTGTGTCGCAGTACGCACTCTGCGGCGCCGTGACGGCATGCCGCGCGGCGCCGCCGGCGTTGCGTCCCGTCGCTTTACCGCGCAGAGCCGCGAACTGTCGGCGGAAGGATACATTGCATGAAGGTCAGGTCGAGCCAGCGCCCGAACTTGAACCCGACCTCGTGAAAGCGGCCGACCTCGGTGAATCCCAGGCTTCGATGCAGTCCGATCGAGACGGTATTGTCGGCGTCGATGCCCGCGATCATGACGTGCTTGTCCATTGCGGCCGCACGGGTCATGAGCTCGACCACGAGCCGACGCCCGACGCCCCGCCCGCGCCGATCGACGCGCACGTGCACGCTGTGCTCGACGGTGCGACGGTAGCAGGGCCACGCGCGAAAATCGCCGAAGGTTCCGAAGCCGGCGATCCCGGCGGCATCGCGCGCCACGATCATCGGAAATCCCTGCTGCGCCTTGGTGTCGAGCCACGCTTCGCCCCGCGCCGGCGAGAACTCCTCCTCGGAGTACACCGCGGTCGAGTTGCGGATCACCTCGTTGTAGATCGCGAGTATCTCGGGCAGATCGCCGCGGCCCGCGGCGGCGATCGCGAGCCCGGCGGCGGTCATCGGAAGCGCGCGGCGCCCAGGCGCCCGCGATTCACGGCGCCCCGCCATTCGCGGCGTGGCTCGCCTCGGGCGCGGCCGAGGCCGTCACGTCGGTGGGATCGAGCGCGGTCCGCACCCACGTGCCGTCCTTCTGGCGCTGCAGCTCGTAGGCAGGCCAGTAGTGCTTGTCGAGCTTCAAGGTGATCACGTCGGTGATGCCGTTCCAGCTCAGCGTCTTGAGCCGCAGCGAGGCGCGATCCGCCTTGCCGCTCACGGCCCGGATGAAGGCGTCGAGATCGGCCGTGGGCTGGCCGTCGACCTCGGTGATGCGCCGGCCGGCGTACAACCCGTAGTGGGTCGCCGGCGAGCCGTAGAAGAAGAACGACACGAACACGCCGTAGGGTGCGATGCCGCGCTGCGCCGCCATCGCGCGGTGCGGCGCCTGCAGCGTCGCCCCGGCCCAGATGAGCACGCGATCGATGCCGCGCCCGTTGAGGGCGACGGTCTTCATCTGCAAGGTCTTCTCGGCGCCGTCACGCCAGATGCTCACGTCGACGCCGGGCCTCTGCACGGCGGTCTCGACCTCGCGGAAGCGGTTGACCACCTTGCCGTCCACGGCCAGCACCAGGTCGCCGGGCTCGAGCAAATCGGCGGCGGGCGAGCCCGCGACCAGACGATCGATGCCGAGCACCTGCCGGCGCTGCGGATTGTGATCCTCCAGCCGCTTCACCCATTCGTCGGGCAGGCCCAGCTCGCGCGCGCTCGCGAGCGACTGGACGTTGAACTCGGCCTCGAAGGAGTACATGGGCTTGCCCTCGGTCACTACGCCGAGCATCTCGGTCACGAGATCCGCGGGCACGCCGCGGTTCACCTGCTCGACCTCGCGCGCCGATTCGTACGCGAAGCTCGACCAGAGCGCGACCACGTCGCCCTTCTCGTCGGCCAGCACGCCGTCATAGTCACCGGGCGGGTTGATGAGGCTCACGGCCTCGAGGTTGCTGTCGCGAAACCTCAAGGTGCGCGACAGCGGAAACGACACCGCGTCGACGCTCGAGACCTGGGTCCGCTGCGACAGGATCTTGGAGTCGCCGCGCTCGCCGACCACCCATACGTCGTCGCCGGGCTTCAACGCCTTCGACACGAGGTTTGCCGCCCGCACGGGTGTCGTTCCGATGGCTTTCGGGTCGTAGGACACCACGGCCAGGTTGTGCAGCGGATGAATGAAGACCACCTTGCCCGGCACCTCGACGGTGCCCGCGAAGGTAATCCGCACGTCGCCCATGGCGACCGGTACGGTATTGCGGTCGACCGCCACCAGCCCGCGCTGCGCATCGAGGATGACGCCGGTGCCGTGATAGTTCTTCTCGGTGACGCCGGACACCGAGTACGGCATGTCGAAGGTCACCATGACGAGCGATGGGGCGAGGCGGTCGATGCGCGGATCGCCGGTCTTGGCAAACTGGGTCGATGCCGGCTTCTCGGGCGTCGGCGAGGGTCCCGGAGCGATGGCAGCGCAGGGCCAGGTGCCGAGCTTGTCGTCGCGCTTGCACTTGCGGCCCGGGAACCACAGGCGGTCCATGCGAATGACCTTGAGCTGCGCGGCTCGCGGGTCCTCGAGGGTGACGTAGCGGACCGGAACCTTGGCGCCGTCGCCCAGACCCGCGAGGATGGTCTCGAAATCGCGGAGATTGTCCACCTTCTTGCCGTCGAACGAGCTGATCAAGGCGGCATGCGGAATGCCGGCGCTCGTGAACACATAGCCCGGATTCGCGACGTACACGCCCTTGATCGGCACGTTGTAGTGGCGCGCCTGCTGATAGGACAGCGTGTGGACCACCGCCTCGCCGAATTCGATGAACTCGTCGGCGGTGATGGCGTCGAGCGACTGCACCTTGATCGAATGCTTGAGGATCTCACGCCCGCGCTGCACCTCGACCGTGACGTCCTGTCCAACGTGACCGTCGAGCACGTCCTCGAGGGAGAAGAACTCGGGGATCGGCTTGCCGTCGATCGCCACGAGGATGTCGCCCGGCGACAGGACCCCGTCCGCGGGCGAGCCCGGCAACACGTCGTCAGCCACCAGCATTCCGGTCAGCTTCGGATAGGCGCTCCTCATGCGCGCTTCGGTGTCCGCGTTGAGACCCAGACGCCGCAGCTCATCGTACGGGGTGTACTTGAACACGGTCTCCAGCGAGCCGCGCGGCACCGCCTCCCCGGCCTCCAGGTATTTGAGCGCCCGGACCACCGCGGTCAGCGGCAGGTAGAAGCTCGAGGCCGCACCGGTCGCGCCGCCTGCATTGAGCGCCACGACGCGGCCCTCGATGTCGATCACGGGCGACCCGGACGAGCCGCCCGACGTGCTCGAGGCGGCCTGGTAGTAGAACGTGTTGAAGTCGTTGTACTTGCCGTAGCCGTACTCCGGCGCCTCCCGGTCGAGGCGCGCAAGAGTGCCCGCCAGGATCGACAGCTGCTCCCCGGCGTCGTTGCCGACCACGCGAATCTCGCGGCCGATCACGGCCCCGGCGGGATACAGCGGCAGCTCGGCCGGCTGGATGAACTTGAGCTTGGCGGGGTCGTAGTGATAGATGCCGAAGTCGTGCACCGGATCCCGATAGACCGGGAAGAGCTGCACTTCCTCGCGATTCAGGAAGATGGCCTGCGCGGTCACCGGTCCCGGCGTCACCACGTGCCGGTTGGTCAGGATCAGCCCGCGCTTCGCGTCGATGACGAATCCGGTGGCTTGCGCGGTGGTATTCCACTCGGTGTCGAAAGCGCGCGTGCTGTCGATCTGGATGGTGACGACGCCCGTCGCGATCCGCTCCAGGGTCTGGGCCCAGTTCGCCGGCATGTTCGGGATCCCCGGCGCATGCGGCGCCGGCGCGGCGCCCGCCGAGCCCAGGGCCAGAGCGCAGACGAAGCTCGAGAGTGCGGTTCTTAGCATGCCGATCCTATGCGTCGTTTGATCAATGTCGGGGATCGGACAAGATCAGCCACCATACGGTTCCGAGCAGGCCGAAACTCAGCATCACGGCGGCCGAGCCCATGTCCTTGGCCATCCCCGCGAGCGGGTGCCGCTCCATGCCGGTGCGGTCCACCACCGCCTCCACGGCGCTGTTCAGGATCTCGACCACCAGGATCAAGATCATCGGAGAGACCAGCAGGGCGCGCTCGACGCCGGAGCGGCCGAAGTACAAGCCCGCGGGGACCACCGCCAGGGACAGGAGCACTTCCTGCCGGACTGCCGCCTCTTCGCGCCAAGCGTACCCGAAACCCTGGAACGAGTAGCGGAACGCGCGCAAGAGCCGGGTGATGCCGGTCGGTTTCTGTCTACGATCCATTCATCGCGGGCTTCCAAGCGAGATCGAGTTGTTTCGCCGCGCGGACATCGTCCAGTCGGCGCACCGGCATTGTATGCGGGGCCGTGCTGAGTTTCTCGGCTTCCTGCTCCATTTCGCGGCGGATCGCGGTCATCGCGTCACAGAAACGATCCAGGTCCTCCTTGGCCTCGGTCTCGGTGGGCTCGATCAACAGACACTCGGGCACCAGCAGGGGGAAATACGTGGTCGGCGCATGGAAGCCGTAGTCCAGCAGCCGCTTGGCCACGTCCATCGCCGAAACCTGATACAGGCGGTGCTCCTGCTTCAACGTGATGATGAATTCGTGGCTGGCACGCCGCTTGGGATACGCCGCCTCGAAGCCCGCGGCCTGCAGGCGCTTCGACAGGTAGTTCGCGTTCAGCGTCGCGAACTCCGCGACCCGGACCATGCCGTCGCGCCCGAGAAGGCGCATGTACACGTAGGCGCGCAGATTCACTCCGGCGTTGCCCATGAAGCAGGACAACCGGCCGATGGACTGCGGCAGGTCACGCTCAGACAGCCAGCGGAACCGCGCGCCCTCCTTGCCGACGATCGGGATCGGAAGGAAGGGGCGCAGGCGCGCGGATACGCCGACGGCCCCCGAGCCCGGGCCGCCGCCGCCGTGCGGCGTCGAGAAGGTCTTGTGCAGGTTCATGTGGATCACGTCGAAGCCCATGTCGCCCGGCCGCACCTTCCCGAGGATGGCGTTCAGGTTGGCGCCGTCGTAATAGAGCAGCCCGCCGGCCTCGTGCACGATGCGCGCCACCTCGCCGATCCTGTGCTCGAAGACCCCGAGCGTGGAGGGGTTGGTCAGCATGAGCGCCGCCGTCGAGGGTCCGACCGCCTCCTTCAGGGCCGCAAGATCCACGTCGCCGTTGGCGTCGCACGGCACCTCCTTCACGGTGCATCCACACATGGCGGCCGTCGCGGGGTTGGTCCCGTGCGCCGCCTGCGGCACGATGATCTCGGTGCGCGCGAGATCGTTGCGGGCCCGGTGATAGGCCCGGATCATCGCGACACCGGCGAACTCTCCCTGCGCGCCCGCCATGGGGGTGAGCGACACCGCCCGCATGCCGGTGATCTCCTGCAGCATCTCCTGCAGCTCGTACATGCATGCGAGGAAGCCTTGCGGCTCGGGTCCGAGCGGATGCCTGCCGAGGAACTCCGGCAGCATGGCCAGGGTGTGGCACACCTTGGGGTTGTACTTCATGGTGCAGGAGCCGAGCGGATAGAAGTGGGTGTCGATGGAGAAGTTCATCTGCGACAGGCGCGTGAAGTGGCGCACGACCTGAAGCTCGGACACCTCGGGCAGCGCGGGCGGCGCCGCGCGGCGCAGGTGCGCGGGAATGCCCGCGGATCCGGCTGCTGGCGGCGGGAACTGCGTCGGCGCGCCCCGGCCCGGCTTGCCCAGCTCGAAAATCAGCGGCTCTCTGGGTCTGAGTTCGCTCATGGTTTCCTCGTCATGCGGCTGCCCGCGATGATTTCATGACGTCGGCAAGCGCGTCCGCGTAGGCGCGGATGTCGGAATCCGTCTTGGTCTCGGTCGCACAGACGAGGAGCGCATGGCCGAGCTCCGGGTAGCGGTCGGTGAGATCGAGCCCGCCGAGGATGCCGCGCCGGGCGAGCGCCTCGAGCACGGGCGCCGCCGGCCGATCCAGCGTCAGCGCGGCCTCGTGAAAACGCGGAGCATCGAACGCGGCGGAAACGCCCGGCACGCGGCAGAGCGCCGCCGTCAGCTCCGCCGTGCGCGCGAGGCAGGCCTCCGCAACTCGCGCGAGCCCCGCGGGGCCGAGCAACGACATGTAGATGGTCGCGGCCGTCACCAGGAGCCCCTGGTTGGTGCAGATGTTCGAGGTGGCCTTGCTGCGCCGGATGTGCTGCTCGCGCGCCTGCAGCGTCAGGCTGAAACCGGGGCGGCCGTCGGCGTCGACGGTGCGGCCCACGATGCGGCCGGGCATCTGGCGGACATGCTGCATGCGCGTCGCCATGAAGCCGAAATACGGTCCGCCCATAGACAAGGGCACGCCGAGCGGCTGGCCTTCGCCGCATGCGATATCCGCCCCGGGACCTCCTGCGGCGCCCGCGCCCCAGCGTCCGGGCGCCTCGAGCAGCCCGAGCGAGGTCGGGTTCACCACCGCGATGAGCAGAGCCTTGTTCCGATGCGCCCACTCGGTGAGCGCGCCGACCTCCTCCAGGTTGCCGAGGAAGCTCGGCTGTTGCACGACCAAGGCCGTGATGTCCCGGCCGGAGTGGGCTTCCAGCGCCTGCATGCTCACGCGGCCGCTCGCCCGGTCGAGCGCGACGGTCTCGAACTGGATGTCCTGGTTGCCGGCGATGGCGCGCGCGACCTCGACGTAGGTCGGATTCACGGAGCGCGGCACCAGAATCCGGCGCGCGCTGGAGGCTCGATTCGCGCGCACCGCCATCAGGCAGGCCTCGGCGAGGGCCGAGGCGCCGTCGTAGAGCGATGCGTTCGATACGTCCATGCCCGTGAGCGCGCACATCATCGATTGATACTCGTAGATCAATTGCAGCGTGCCCTGGCTCGCCTCGGCCTGATAGGGGGTGTAGGCGGAGTAGAACTCCCCGCGGGAGGTGATCGCCCAGACC
>DATAUO010000171.1:0-33773 GCA_036268215.1 Steroidobacteraceae bacterium | reverse complement strand
GAGTGGGGCAACATCACCCCGAATCCCGCGGCGCAGATCAACACGTCGGTGGGCGGCAACACCGGCTTGACGCCGGAGAAGGCGGACACCTTCACCTATGGTGTGGTGTTCCAGCCGACCTTCGCGCCGAGCCTGGTTGCGTCGATGGATTTCTACTACATCAAGATCGCGAACACGATCCAATCGCTCTCGTCGAACACCATCGTCAACAACTGCGGTCTCACCGGCACCGCGGACCTCTGCTCCCTGATCCACCGCGGCGCGGGCACGGGCTCGCTCTGGTTCAACACAGCGAACTACGTGACCGCGACCGAGGAGAACATCGGCACCACGTCCACGAAGGGTATCGATCTCGCGGCGCGCTACACGGCGGATGCGGGCGACTTCGGCAAGGTCGCATTGTCCCTGTCCGGCACTCGGGTGCTGAACTTCTTCACGCAGCCGCTGACGGGCGGACCGGCGTACAACTGCGCCGGCTACTTCGGCTCGACCTGCGATGCACCGACGCCGCACTGGCGCCACGTGCTCAACACCGACTGGCGCACGCCGTGGTGGGGGGCGGACTTCGCAGTTCGCTGGCGCTACATCGGTCCGACCCAGTCGGATCGCGTGAGCCAGGATCCGCAGCTGTCGCAGACCTACTTCGCAGGCACGGCGCGCATCGGCGGGTACTCGTACATCGATCTGTCGGCCTCCGCACCGATCGGCGAGACGGGCATCAGCCTGCGCGTGGGTGTGAACAATATCGCCGACAAGGCACCGCCGATCATTGCCAACGGCAACTACTCGGACTGCCCCAACACCTCGTGCAACGACAACACGTGGGTGGGTACGTACGACACGCTGGGCCGCTATCTGTACGCGCACATCAGCATGAAGTTCTGATCCGGGGATCGAGCACCGATCCGGAGACGGATCGACTCACGACGGCGGGCCTCGAGCCCGCCGTTTTTTTTGGTGCCCGCAGCTGTCCGGTCACCTCAGGCTGTCCGGTCGCCTCAGGCTGTCCGGTCGCCTCAGGCAGACCGGTCGGCTGCCGGGCCGAGCGCGGCGCGCAGAGGCCCGAGCCAGGCCTCGAAGCGGCGCCACTGCGCGACCCCGTCGAAGTAAACCGGCATGCGGACCTGCTCGGAGCTCACCGTCTGCGCCACGCGCGGATTCTCGTGGTGCCGCAGGCACGCGGGCTCGAAGCGCAGACGGCAATGATCGAGCAGCCGGCGCACCTCGCTTTCCGGATTCGCGACCAGGGATTCGTACTGCACCCGGTGAATGCGCCCGGGGAGCGCGGCATCGAAGCGGGTCATCAATGCCGTGTAGTCGCGAATGTAGCCGCCGAGCTCGGCAAGGTCGTAGGCGAAGCTCATGCCCGGATTGAACAGCTGCTTGAAGCAGGCAAAGCCCGAGGCCATGGGATGGCGCCCGGACTCGATGATGATCGAGCGCGGGAACATGAGCTGGATCAGGCCGATGCTGACGAAGTTGCCGAGCATCTTGTCCACGAAGCGCGGCCTGCCCAGGCGGCGAAAGGGCCGGGTGCGCTCGAGATAGCGCGCGGCGAGCGTCTCGAGCTCCGCGCGGCCGAGCGATTCGACGCTCTCGGGGTAGGGAGTCGCGCCTTCCGCGGACCTCGCCGCAAGCTCGCGCGCCAGGGCCGGAATCTCCGGAAGCTCGCGCGTTCCCTCCACCTCGGGGTGGCTCGCGAGAATCTGCTCGATCAGGGTCGAGCCCGAGCGGGGCAGGCCCACGATGAAGATGGGCTCGGGGCTGGCGCTGCCCCATCCGGCACGCGCCTCGAAGAACGAAGCCGAAAACACCGACGCGAGGCGCTCGAAGAACCCGGTGGTCGCGGCGGGATCGTAGGCGAAGCCGGTGCGGGCCCCGGCGTTGCCGGCGGCGTAATGCTCGAACGCGGCGGCATCGCGACCCTCGTCCTCGAGCGCTTTGCCGAGCGCGAAGCGCAGATAGGTCGCCTCGGTGCTCGCGGGCGGACTCGGCGCGAGCTGGCTCTCCATGCCGGCGATGTCCGCGGGCGTGAAGCGCAGCGTCTTCAGGTTGGACAGCGCCCAGTACGCCTCGCCGTAGCCGGGCCGAAGCTCGATCGCACGCCGGTATGCCTCGATCGCGGGACCGGTGTGCCCCGAGAAGCGCCGTTGATTGCCTGCAACGAGCCAGAATTCGGGCCGGTCTCCCTGCCGCTCGATCAGTCCCTCGATGAGGGCGAGACCGTCCTCGTGGCGGTCGATGAGGCGCATGGCCTCCGCCTGCAGCAGCTCGAGCGACGCATCGTCCGGCCGCGCGGCTCGCAGACGCGTGATCAGCGGCAGGGCTTCCTCGACCCGCCCGACCCGGATCAGGAGCTCGGCCAGCCGCTCGCGCGCGATGGAGCTCGCGGGCTGCGCCTCGAGCGCGCGCCGCAAGAGGGCCTCCGCGCCGGCCTCGTCGCCGCGGCGCGAGGCCACAAACGCGGCGAGACAGAGGGCCGGAACATCGTCGGGGCTGCGGGCGAGGCGCTGCCGGATCGCGCCCGAGGCCGCCTCCAACCGGTTGGCGTCGAGCGCGACATAGGCGTCCATCAGATCCGGCGGACGGGGCGACAGGTGCTCGAAGCGGGCATAGGCCGCGTCCGCCGAGGCGGCGTCCCCCCCCTCGAGACGCTCCCGGGCCAGATCGCGCCAGGCTTCGGCCAGAGCCGGATCGATGCCGACGGCGCGCTCATAGGCGGCCGCGGCGTCCGCTCGGCGCCCCGCCTCGCCGTAGGCCCGCCCGAGCTCGAGCTCGAGAAATGCCGAGCCGGGGTGCGCACGCGCGAGCGGCTCGATCGCCGTTACGGCCCCTGACGGATCCTTGAGACGGCGGCGGGCGGAGGCCAGCAGCAGGCGCGCCGTCTCGTGCTGCGGCGAAACCGCGAGGATGTCGGCAGCACAGCGGGCGGCGGCGGCGGGATCGGCATCGAGCGCCATCGAGGCGCGCATCAGGGCGAGGTCGTGCGTCGCGCTCATGGGAACATCCGGCGCGAGGCCGGGCGCGAGAGGCTGTTATACAATGTCATGGTGAGCTCGGCAGCACCCATTCCGATCGACGAAGCCACGATTATCCGCATTCTACAGGCCTCCAAGGCCGAGGCGGCGGCGGGCCGCCTGCCGGAGAGTGATCAGCTGCTCGCGAACGTCGCGCAGCGGGCGCCGAACCATCCGGCCGTGCTCAACGAGCTGGGCGTGCGCATGATGCTCCGGGGCGCCGCGGATCAGGCGCAGCAGCTATTCAGCCGGTCGGCCGCCGCGAACCCGTCGCAACCCGCCATCTGGGCCAATCTCGCCAGCAGCCTCAAGGCGCTGGGCCGGCGCAGCGAGGAAATCGACGCCATCGAGAAGGCCCTCACGCTCGAGCCGCGGCATCTGTCGGCGCTGCTGCAAAAGGGGGCCTATCACGAGGAGATGGGCGATCCGCGCAATGCGGCGCGGGTATATCAATCCGCGCTCGACTCGCTCCCGCCGGGCACGGACATCCCGCCGAACCTGCAGGGCGCGTTCGCCGAGGCACGCGCCAAGGTGGACGCCGACCGCAGCGGGCTCGCGCAGGCGCTCGAGCAGCCGCTGGCCGAAGCTCGCGCACGGCATGGCGGCGAGGCGCAGGCCCGGGTGAGCGCGTGTCTCGAGCATCTCATGGGACAGCGCCGGGCGTTTCACTCCCAGCCGACCTGGATGTACTTTCCACAGTTGCCCGCCATCGAGTTCTTCGATCGCTCGATGTTCCCGTGGCTCGCCGATCTCGAGGCGGCGGCGCCGGAGATCCGCGCCGAGCTCTTGCGCGTGCTGGTCGCCGACCGCGAGGGACTGCAGCCGTACATCGACTTTCCCGTCGGACTGCCGCTCGATCAGTTCAGGGAGCTGAACCGCTCGCGCAAGTGGAGCGCGTACTTCCTGTGGAACCAGAGTCAGCCGCTGCCCGGCCACATCGCGCGTTGCCCCACGACGGCGCGCGCGCTCGAAGAATCCGTGCCGCGTTGCCGGGTCGCCGGCCGCGCGCCCACCGCATTCTTTTCCATCCTCGATCCCGACACGCGCATTCCCGCCCATACCGGCATCACCAACACCCGGCTCACCGTGCACCTGCCGCTGGTCGTGCCGCCGGGATGCGGCTTCCGCGTGGGCGCAACGACCCGCGAATGGGTGGAAGGGCAGGCGTGGGTGTTCGACGATACCATCGAGCACGAAGCCTGGAACTCCTCGGACACTCCGCGCGCCATTTTGATTTTCGACATTTGGAATCCGCTGCTCACGGCCGCCGAGCAGGAGATGATCCAGATCGCGACCGAAGTCTACGGCCGCTATTACGCGCCGCCGGCGGCGAGCGGCTCATGACCGAAGACGCACCGGTCGAGCGGGCCATCGCCGCGGTCCTCGTGGTCCCCGCGGCCACCGCGGCCACCGCGGCTACTGCGGCCACCGCGGCCATTACGCCCATCGCTCGCTCCGTGAGCGCCATCGCGGCGCTCACTGCGATCGTCCCTCTCGTCCTGCTCGCGTGGCCGCCGGCGGTTTCCGCGGCGTCCCTGGATGCAGAGCTCGCCCGGTGCTCCGCCATCGCCGCGAGCGATGCCCGCCTCGCCTGCTACGACACTCTTGCGCGTCGAGCCGGCATGCCCGCACCGGCAGCGGCATCCGCGCCGGCGGTCTCCGCTACCCCGTTGCCCGCGGCCGCGGCGTCGGCTCCTCGAGCAGCCCCGGCCGCACCGAGTGCGGCGCCCGCGCCTGTCGCATCGTCCGCAGCCGCCGCGCCGCAAGCTCCGTCCGCTCCGTCCGCTCCGTCCGCTGCGCCCGCGAGTGACCCGAACGATCCGAAGAACTTCGGCTTGTCGTTGGCACAGCAGCATCTCGCGTATGCGGGGGCGCAGACGATCACGGCGCGCATCGACGTGCTATCCACGGATCAGAACAATCAAACCCACGTCGTCCTCGACAACGGGCAGAGCTGGCTGCTCATGGAGAACGACGGATGGGTGTCGCAAGGCCAGGCGGTGACCATCAAGCGCGCCGCCCTCGGCTCGTACCTGTTGGTGACCCCGTCGCACCACTCGTACACCGTGCGGCGGCTGCGCTAGCCGCCGCACGGGTCATCGCTACGACTGACCCCGATGCCGGGGCCCCTAGTACCCGAACCGCTCGATCCAGGGCGCGAGCACGGGGAGCTGCGCTCGAAGCTGCGCCTCGTAGTTGCGCCACTGCCCCATCTGCGAGGTGACGAGGCCCTGCGAGAGCTGCGCCGTGCTCGGGGTCGCGTGCTCGCGCCGCTCCGCGCGGCCGGCGAACTCGCCCATGGCATCCGTCCATTCGAGGCCGACGGCATCGCATACGCGGCGCATCTCCGCCGGAAATTCGCCCGCCAGCCGCTCGTAGCGCACTTCGTGCCAATCGAGCGCGAGCTGCCGCCGGGCCGCGTGCGCGAATTCCATCACCGCGGCGTAGAACGAGGCCGCGCCCGGCAACGTCAGGAGCTCGAACATGGAAGGATTCATGCGGAATCGCCGCCGGAAGCAGCTCAACACCACATCGCGCGGATCGCGCACGGCGAACAGAATCTTGGCCTCTGGAAAGAGCTTGGCGATGAGGGGCAGCTTGACCGAGTTGAGCGGATGCTTGTCCACGAAGATCTTGTCCGTCACGTCGATCCCGGCGCCGCGCACGCGCCGCCAGTACGCCTCGCGCAGCGCTCTCACGGACTCCTCGTCGGCGCGCGCCAACGGCTCGAACGTCACGGGCTCGCGCATGAACGCGAGCACGCCCTCCGTGAGGAGCTCGTGCTCCTCGAGACTCGCGACCCGGGGGCTGCCGTCGAGCGCCGCATCGAGCAGCGTCGTGCCGGAGCGCGGAAAGCCGATCAAAAACACATGCCCGGCCGCCCCGCCGGCCGCCGCGCCCGCAAGCCGCTTCCATGAGCCCGCGTCGAGGCGCTCGATCGCGGCAATCGAGGCGCGCATGTAGCCGGGGGCGTTCGCCGCCGCAAACCGGCGGTTGATCTGGCGCAGCGCCTGATTGCCCGCCTGGTAGGCCTCGAAGGCCTCCGAATGGCGTCCGCCCGCATCGAGAACATCCCCGAGCTGGCCGGTGCCGCGCGCGCGGTCCGAAGGTCCTGCCCGGGTATCCTGGATCAGCGCCCGCAAGCGCGACTCCGCCGCCGACAGATCGCCGTCGGCAAGATCGGCCGCGGCGATGCTCAACACCGCATCGGGGAACCCGGGCGCCAGCTCGAAAGTACGCTCTGCCCAACGCCGCGCCTCCGCGTGCTGTCCCATGTGCGTGGCAATGGATGCCAGGGCCGCGGCGGCCGCGAGATTCTTGGGATCGAGCTCGATCGCGCGCAGATGGCTGTCGCGCGCGCGCTTGAGGAAGCCGAGCGCGATCAGCGCATTTCCCCGGCTTGCATGCGCGAAGGACAGCTCAGGATGGCGCTGGAGCAGTGCGTCGAGGTGTACCAGGGCGTCGGCAGGCCGGTCTAGCCGCTGCAGGCACAGCGCGAGCGCATTGCGCGCACCCACGTCCGCCGGCGCGATGGTCACCGCGCGCTCGAGCAGCGCCAGCGCCTGATCCAGCTTGCCTTCCTGCTCGCGCCGGGTGGCGACGACGTTGAGCAGGAGCGGATGCTCGAAGCCGCTCGCCAGGGTTCTTTCCGACAGGGCAGCCGCCCCGACGAAATCCCGCTCCTGCGCCAGCCGCAGGACGGTACGCAGGGTTTCCATGTCGGCTTCGAGGTTTCGGGCCATCGGTTCTCTCCGCAGCCTAGGCTACCGGATCGGGCCGGATATGGGAAAATCGGCCGAACGCTTCAACGCATGAGGGATGAGTGACTGACGCCGCCGACGAGATGATGCGCGAGGCCGCCGACCTGCAGCGCGCGAACCGCCCCGCCGAGGCCATGAGCCGCTACCGGGCCGTCGTCGCACGCTGGCCGCAGCACGCGGGGGCCTGGTACAACCTGGGCGTCCTCGAGCGGCGCGCCTCGCTTTACGCCGATGCGCTGGCTTCGTACCAGCGGGCGATCAGTCTGGGTATCCCGCGTGCGGAAGAGGTACACCTGAATCGCGGCGTGATCTTCAGCGACATTCTCGGCGACTATCCGGCAGCCGTTCGCGAGCTTCGGCAGGCGCTCGATCTCAACCCCGCCTACTGGCCCGCCGTGCTGAATCTCGCCAACCTCTACGAGGATCTCGGCAAGCGGCCGGAAGCGAGCGCCCTGTACGCCCGCATCCTCGAGAATCAGCCGCAGGCCTATGAGGCTTTGGCCCGCTTCGCCAATATGCAGCCTGCGGCGAGCGTCGATCCGGCGCTCATCCAGCGTCTCCGGGCCGCGCTCGCGGAGGGGCCGCCGCCCGAAGCGCGTGCCAGCCTGTCCTTTGCGCTCGGGCGCCTGCTCGACGCCGCACGCGAGTATCCCGAGGCGTTCCAGGCGTATGCGGCGGCCAACCGGGCGAGCCGCGCCGCCGCCGGCGGCCACGTCGTCCCCTACGATCGCGCCCGCCAGGAGGCGTTCGTCGATCGGTCGATCGCAAGCCCGCGCGCGACGGTGCATGCGGCGGCCTCCGATTCGCCGCCGCGGCCGATTTTCATCGTGGGGATGTTTCGGTCGGGATCGACGCTGGCGGAGCAGCTGCTCGCGGGCATGCCGGGCGTCGCGGCGGGCGGCGAGATCAGCTTCCTGCCGCGGCTCGTCCATGACGAGATCACGCCGTTCTTCGAGACCGTGGAGTCGATCTCCGCGCAGCGCCTCGACGCCATGGCGGCCCGTTACCGCGCCGAGCTCCTGCGGGTCTCGGCCAATGCGTCGTACGTCACGGACAAGCGTCCCGACAACTTCCTCTACATCGGCCTCATCAAGCGGCTGTTCCCCGATGCGCGGATCGTTCACACTCGGCGCAATCCGCTCGACAACTGCCTGTCGGTCTACTTTCTGCATCTCGAGCAGCAGATGAGCTACGCGCTCGATCTCATGGACATCGGCCATTACTATCGCGAATACCGACGCCTCATGGATCACTGGAAAACGCTCTACCCGGACGACATCTACGATTTCGACTACGACACGCTGATCGCGCAGCCCGAGCCCACGCTCGAGCGCCTGTGCGAATTCCTCGGCCTCGAGTGGCCGGGACAAGTGCCCAAGGTGGCAACGCGCAGCGCCGCGATCCGCACCGCCAGCGTCTGGCAGGTGCGCGAGCCGCTCTACGCGACCTCCTCCGGCCGATCGCGCAACTACGCCACCGAGCTCGCGCCGCTGCGCGAGTACCTTGCCGCCATCGCATGAGCGCCGCGCCGTTGACGGTGCTGCCTTTGTTTTCGGTCCCGTTCGGGATCGTCGCCCTCCCGGGCGCGGATCGGCTGCAGGAATCGCTGCTCGAGGCCTGCCGCTCGCGGCGCGCGGCAGACGGCGCGCCGCGAGCGAATCCCCTCGTCCATCGAACCCGCGACGACCTGTTCGAATGGCCCGAGGAGGCGCCGCGCCGGCTCGCCACCGAGATGCTGCGCGCAGTGGTCTCGGTGATCGATGCCGTCAGCCAGCTCGAGCCCGACGATCGGCAGGCGCTGCGAATCGAGGCGCGCGGCTGGATGACAGTGATCGAGGAGAACGGCCGCGTGCCGGCGGCGACCTTCCCGCTGACCGCGTGGGCGGCGCTCTACTGCGTGGCAGCCCCTCCGCCGTCCGTCCGGTCCGACAGCGGCGTGCTGCGCCTGTTCGAATCGCGGCTCGGCACCATGTTTCAGGACGCCACCAATTCGGTCATGCGGCTGCCGTTCAGCGCCGGTCATTACACCTGGCGGCCGGTGCCGGGAAGCGTGGTGGTGTTTCCGGCCTCGCTCACGCACGAGATCACCCTGGTGCGGGCGCCCGGCAGCTTGGTGCTGGCCACCGCGCGCGTGCGCTTCGTCGGACCGCAGCAGGCGGGCCTCGGCCGATGGTGATGCCCGCGGTCAAGGTTGCCCCCCTGTTCGCCGTGCCGTTCGGCGAGACGCACCTTCCGGCATGCGAGCGCCTGAATCGCGAGCTCGAGGCGCTGTTCCTCGCACGCGAGACCGCTGAGTACCGCAATCCGACGCCGAGCCATATTCCGCAGGCCGAGACCTTCGAGAGCCGGTTCAATCTGTTCCGTTGGCCCGAGCCCTGCGTGCAGGAGCTGCGCAACTTCGTGCTGAACGCGGTGGGCCAGATGGTGATCGCCACCAGCTCGCTGCAGGCCGAGGATCTTGCGCGTCTCGAGTTCAACAACCACACCTGGTTCCACGTGTCGCGCTACGCAGGCTCATTCACCGCGCACAACCATCCGCTCGCGTCCTGGTCGGCCGTGTACTGCGTGCGCGCCGGCGAGGCCGTACCGGAGCACGGCGACAGCGGAGTGCTGCGCTTCCTCGATCCGCGCCAGGGCGCCGACGCTTACCTGGATCAAGCCATCTCCTTGATGCACCGGACCTTCGCGCTGCGCTCCCTGGACCTGCGGCTCGCGGCCGGTCAGCTGGTGATCTTTCCGTCCTACGTGTTCCACGAAGTGGCGCCGTTCTACGGCCGCGACACGCGGATCACCGTGGCATCGAATTGTTGGTTCGGTTGAGCGAGCGCAGCTCCTGCCCCATAACCTTCGCAGAAACATGATGTTAGACCGCGCGGCGGTCACCCGCGCCCGCGCCGGCCCTTCGGGTTCGACGCGGGTCCGAAATCGGATGCATCATCATGACTTTCGTACATAAGCTTAGTCACTTGGGTAATAATCGGCGCGTTGAGCAGGTCTTTGTAGGGGAGCAGCAATACCGCTGCGTTCAAAAACAATTGAGGTCTCAATCATGAAGAAACTTTCGAGCGCCGCGATGGCCGCCGCCGCCGCTGTGTTGTTCACGTCGGGTTTCGCCAACGTTGCGATGGCGGGCGACGACGCGAAGATGCACTGCGCCGGGGTGAATTCCTGCAAGGGAACTTCCGAGTGCAAGTCCGCGAAGAACAGCTGTAAGGGCATGAACAGCTGCAAGGGTCAGGGCTGGGTCTCCATGTCCAAGGCCGAGTGCAAAGACGCCAAGGCGAAGGCCAAGTCGTCGTAACAATGACTTCGGACCGGGTGCTCCCGCACCCGGTCCCGCTTCTTCCTGCATGAAACTCGAAGGCTTCGGACTTGGGCTCAGGACCCCGCACTACGAGGCCATCCTCGGTGAGCCCCGCGGGATCGACTGGCTCGAGGTCATCACCGAAAACTACCTGGTCCCGGGCGGCAAACCGCTGCATTACCTCGACCGCATTCGCGAGCGCTTCCCGCTGGTCATGCACGGGGTGTCGCTGTCCATCGGGGGTACCGATCCCCTGGACATGGACTACCTCGCGGACGTGCGCAAGCTCGCGGCGCGCATCGAGCCGCACTGGATCTCCGATCACCTTTGCTGGACCGGCGTCGAGGGACGCAATCTGCACGACCTGTTGCCGCTCCCGTACACCGAAGAGGCGCTCGCCTCGGTGGCGGCTCGCGTCGGGCAGGTACAGGACGCGCTCGGCAGGCAAATCCTGCTCGAGAACGTATCGAGCTACCTGACCTTCCATGCCTCCGAGATGACCGAGTGGGAGTTCCTGCGCGAGGTCGCCGAACGCGCGGATTGCGCCATCCTGCTCGACATCAACAACATCTACGTGAGCAGCGTCAATCACGGCTTCGACCCGCTCGCGTATCTCGCCGCGATGCCCGCGGAGCGCGTGCGGCAGTTTCACCTCGCCGGCCACAGCGACATGGGCGGCCATCTGATCGACACCCACGACCATCCCATCGTCGATCCGGTCTGGAACCTGTATCGCGCCGCGCTCGAGCGCTTCGGCGCGGTCCCGACGATGATCGAGCGTGACGACAACATTCCCGATCTTCCGGAGCTCGTCGCGGAGTTGCAGATCGCGCGAGCCATCGCCGGCGAGTCGACGCGGGCCGCGGCATGAGCGCGGGCCCCGAGCGCCGCGCCGACCCGGGCTGCGGCGCGGCATCTCCCGGAGCGCATGCGCTACGGGCGCTGCAGCGGGAATTGCAGCGCCACCTGCTGCACGGCGACCCCAATATCACCGCGGCCATCGTCGAGGCGCCGCCGTTGTCGGCGGCCGAGCGGCTCGGGATCTATCACAACGCCTATCGGGTGCGGCTGGTCGAGGCGCTCGACGACACCTACCCCAAGCTGCACTTGGTGCTGGGCGATGAGCTGTTCGCCGCGCTCGGCGAGAGCTTCGTCGCGGCGAATCCATCCGTGTACCGCTCGATCCGGTGGTACGGGCGCGAGCTCGCGGACACCTTGATCGACGCAGCGCCGTTCGCGGAGCAGCCGATCCTCGCGGAGCTCGCCCGACTGGAATGGACCCTCGCCGAGGTGTTCGATTCCGGGGACGCCGAGCCGGTGACCCGCGCCGCCCTGTCGGCGATCGAGCCGTCCGCCTGGGGCGAGATCCGGCTCGAGTTGCACCCCTCGCTGCGGCGCCTCGACCTCGAATGGAACTCGGTGGCGGTGTGGCAGGCGCTGAGCCGCGAGGAGTCCCCGCCCGAGCCGGAGCAAAGCGAGCGGCCGGTGGCGTGGCTGCTGTGGCGGCAAAACCTCGGCAACTACTTTCGCTCCTTGACCGCCGACGAAGCGGCCGCGCTCGAGGCCGCGCGGCGCGGCGCGACGTTCGGGGAGATTTGCGGGGCCCTCGGCCCGCATCTTGCCGAGGACGAGATCCCGTTGCGCGCCGCCGGGCTGCTCGGCGCCTGGGCCGACGCCGGCCTCATCGCCGCCGTGAAAAGCGACTGCTGATCGAGGGCACCGCCCCGTCCCCGGGGCCGCGCCGTGAAGCCTGCGCAGGCGCTCGCTAGAGCGCGGAGCTCTCGTCCCCCATCATCTGCTTGCGTACCAGCGGAATGGGCGGCCCGCCGAACGACAAGAACTTGTCGTGGAAGTCGTGCCACATCGGCTTGCCCCCGACCTCGTTGCTCGACCCGCCGGAGCCGCTCGCGCCTCCCTGCTTCGCGATCCAATCGGCGCGGAGCTTGCGGATCATGAGCTTGCCCAGCGTGTAGTTGAGGTATCCCGGATCGTAGGTGCCGCGTGCCGCCTGCTGGCGCGCATTGCCGGGATCCTGGAAAGCCTGCTCGCGGAACATCTTCTCGGACTGCGCCACGGTCATGGCGTGCGTGTGCAGCCCGATCGACGACAGCAGCCTTACATCGCGGAGCAGCGCGTCGGTGAGCTGTCCGATGTGTCTTTCCGGATCACCCTGCGCCAGGCCCTCCTCGACCATCATCTCCTCGGCGTAGTGCGCCCAGCCTTCGGCGAACGCATAACCCACCCAGATCCCCTCGAGCTTGTCCGGATTCGAATTGGAATGCAGGAACTGCAGGAAATGACCCGGCCAGACCTCGTGAACCGCGGTGAACAGCAGCACGGCCTGGCCGCGGATGTATTGCGCCTGCTCGGCCTTGCTCCATTTCGGATCGGGCGGAGCGATGTTGAATACCGATGCCACGCCGTGATCGTAGGGTCCCGGCACCTGGATGAAGGCCGCGTTCGAGCGGTTGTAAGGCGGCGCCTCCATGACCAGCGCCTCGTCGTTGCTCGGGACCGACACGATGTTGTTCTTGACCACGAAGTCCTTGAGCATCGGGAGCTGCTGGCGCGCCCACTCGACCATTCCTTCCTTGGGTTTGTTGGACTCCATCTTGGCGATGCACTGCTGCAGCGAGCCCTTCGGCAGGTACATGTCGCACTCGGCCTTGAGCGCCGCCGTGTTGCGCTCCAGGTCCGCCCGGCCGGCCGCCTCGATCTGATCGATCGGAGTCGTCACCCGCTCGGTCTGCGACAGCATCTTCGCGTAAGCGTCGGCGCCGATCGCGAAGTTGTCGTTCGCGGTCTTGCGCAAGGCGATCATCGCGTCCTTGAGGTCGTTCATGGCCGCCGCCGCCGCCGTGTCGGCATCGCTCAAATCCTTCTGCAGGCCGGGATCGCTGACCGAGGCGAACACGGGCGCCACGTTCTTGCCGTAGTGCTCCGCCAGACCGCCATATTGGGCGATGGCCAGCTCGACGTAGGTCTTCGGCAGCGGGCCCTTCAAGTTCGCCTTGATGTTCTCGGCCATCTTCGGAATGCCGCGGGCGTACTTGACGTACGCCTTCAAGCGCACGTCGAGCGGCGCGTAGTTGCGATTCAGGTACATGTCGGGATCGATCCGGTCGGTGTACCAGGCCGGGTCCTTGAACGGCCAGCTCATGGTGTCCATCCAGAACAGGTCCCGGTCGATCACCGAGAGCAGGTACTCGCGGTCGAACTGCTCGCGCGGCTCCAGGGTCTTCGGGTCGACCGCCTCGATCTGGGTCCGCCCGTCTTTGAGACGGGCGATTTCGCGCTTGATGCCGTGCTCGCTCAAATCCGCGAGCTGCCCATCGTATTCATGCTTGCCGGATTGCGCGGCGAAGAACGGCTGAGCGACGAAGTAGTCGTTGATGAAGCCTGCCGTCAATCTGGCCCAGTCCTGGCTGGCTTGCGACGGCGGCTTGGGCTGCGCCTGCGGCGGCGGCGATTGGCCGCATCCGCCCAATACGAGAAGTAAAGCACCCGACAGTGCCGCCCCAACCTTCAGCGACTTCGACATGTGACTCCCCCTCTTTTTTGTCGATCTATTGTAGGCCTCGGAGATCGGTTTCGCGAATGCCGGGAGCTTGTGGAATTCCGCGTTTCACTATACTACCCTGCGCCGCGTGAACGCCACCGACCTAGCCGCGCTCGCGGCCAAGCACCGCCGCGGATACGCGCTGCCGCGCGAGTTCTACGCGGACCCGGCAGTGTTCGAGCACGACCTCGAGCGCATGCTGCTGCGCCACTGGTTTTGCGCAGGTCATGTGAGCGCGATCGCGCGCCCCGGAGACTGGTTCGTCGTCGAGCTCGGCCGCGAATCGATCATTCTCGTGCGCACCGCCTCCGGCGAGGTCGGCGCGCTCCTCAACGTTTGCCGCCACCGCGGCTCGCGCGTCTGCTACGAAAAATCCGGCCACGCGGCATCGGGCCGCTTTACCTGCCCATATCACGCGTGGACCTACGACCTCGACGGCCATCTGCGGGTTGCGCGCCAGATGCCGGAATCCTTCCGCAAGGACACCCATTCGCTGAAGGCCCTGCCGGTGCGCGTAATGGAAGGCCTCATATTCACGACCTTCGCACCGCAGCCGCTCGATCTCGCCGGCGCCGCGGATGCGCTGGCGCAGTCCGCCGGGGTGCACGGGTGGGCGGACGCCAGGATCGCGCATCGTGAGACGTACTCGATCGCCGCCAACTGGAAGCTGGCGGTCGAGAACTACATGGAATGCTATCACTGCACCCCGGCGCACCCGGAATTTGCGAAACGGCATGTCTACGCGCGGCCGGCCGAGGCGAGCGTCGCACTGGAGGAGGCCGGGCGGGCCCGCGCGCGCGCGCTCGGGATCATCGTCGCGGACGTGGACCGGTACGGGCTCGCGGCCGGCCCGGGGGCCGAGTCGGTCGCCGTGATGCGCAGCGCCCTGCACGAGGGCATCTCGAGCGCGACCGCCGACGGGGCCGCCGCCGCGCGGCCCATGGGGTCCTTCAGCGCCTCCGACGGCAACTCGACGTATTTCGACATCGGCCCGATGAGCGACTTTCTCGCCTATCCCGACCACGGCGTGATCTACCGCTTCATCCCGCGCGCGGTCGACCGCACCGAGATGGAGGTGATCTGGCTGGTCCACGGAGATGCCGTCGAAGGCGTCGACTACGACCTCGAGCGCCTGACCTGGCTATGGAAGATCACGAGCGCCGAGGATAAAAAGATCGTCGAGATGAATCAGGCCGGGGTGAACTCGCGTTGGTTCGAGCCGGGCCCCTATTCCTCCCAGGAGGTCTACGCGTCGCGGTTCGTGGAGTGGTATCTGGCCGAGGTCGCCCGAAGCCCTACCTGAGCGCGCCCTCTTTCGGCGGCTGCACGTCGGCCGACGTGAATACCCGCACGAGATCGATCCGCCGCCGGTCGGCGCGCAGTATCCGGAACTCGAGTCCGCCGATCCGGGCGGTCTCGCCGCGGCGTGGCAACCGCCCGAACTCCTGCATGAGCAATCCGCCGATCGTCGCGTATTCCTCGTCGGAGAACGACGTGCCGAAGTAATCGTTGAAGTCCGCGATCGGCGTCAGCGCGCGAACCGTGAACTCGCGCGCGCCGTCCCGCCGGATGGTCTGGTCATCCTCGACGTCGTGCTCATCGTCGATCTCGCCGACGATCTGCTCGATGACGTCCTCGATGGTGACGAGTCCGCACACCCCGCCATATTCGTCGACCACCATGGCGATGTGGTTGTGGCTGTGCCGGAACTCCTTGAGCAGGACATTGAGGCGCTTGCTCTGCGGCACGAACACCGCCGGTCGCATGAACTCGCGGATCTCGAAGTTCTCCGCGCCGGACACCTGCAGCCTCAGCAGGTCCTTGGCCAGGAGGATGCCGAGTATCTGGTCGCGGTCCTCGCCGATCACCGGAAAGCGCGAGTGTCCCGACTCCACCACCCGCTCGACCAGCGCATCCCTCGGCTCGTCGCGCTCGATGAACACCATCTGCGATCGGGGCACCATGATGTCGCGGACCTGCATGTCCGCAACGGCAAGCACGCCCTCGAGCATGACCAGCGCGTCCGCATCGAAGAGCCCGCGCTCGCTCGCCTCGCGCAAATCCTCGATCAGCTCGGCCAGATCCCGAGGCTCGCCCGACATCGATTGGGTTATGCGCTTCAACCAGCGGCCGGTGGCGCCGCTCTGCGATTGGTCTGACATGTGGCGCTAGGATACTCGATCAGCCGTACGGGTCGGAAAACCCAAGCCGATCAAGGATTTGCACCTCGATCGCTTCCATCTTGGAAGCCTCTTCCGGCGCCTCGTGATCGAGACCGAGGAGATGCAGCACCCCGTGTACGGTGAGGTGAGCCCAGTGCGCCGCGAGCGGCTTGCCCTGGGCGCGGGCCTCGGCGGCGACCAGCGGCGCGCAGATCACGAGCTCGCCAAGGTCGCGCGCTCCGTCGGGCAAGGGACCCGCGCCTCGAAACGAGAGCACGTTGGTGGGCCTGGACTTGCGGCGAAAGCGGTCGTTCAGGGCCTGGCTGCCCGCCCGGCCGACCACGCGCACCGACAACATGGCGCGCCCCGCGACCCGCCGGCCGTCGAGCGCCGCCCGCGCCCAGCGCTCGATCCGCTTCGGGGCCGGCACCCAGGGCCGGCGTGCCGCGTAGCTCACTTCGAGCTCGAGGATCCCCCGGCGCATGCCGGCGCTGCCCTTGGCCCTGCTCGCGCCGACAGTCTCGCGCGCGCGGCGCTCATCGCGTCGACCCGCCCTGCTCACCCCGGGATCATCCACCCTCGCGCGAATCTTCACCCGGCACCTTCGCCTCGTAGGCTTGCACGATCCGCTGCACCAGCGGGTGGCGCACGACGTCGCGCGAGGTGAACATCGTGAAGGCGATGCCGCGCACCCCGCGCAGGATATCCATCACGGTGCGCAGGCCGGACTGCTTGGAGCTCGGCAGGTCGATCTGCGTGATGTCGCCGGTGACCACCGCCTTCGAGCCGAAGCCGATGCGCGTGAGGAACATCTTCATCTGCTCGTTGGTGGTGTTCTGAGCCTCGTCCAGGATCACGAAGGAGTCGTTGAGCGATCGCCCGCGCATGAACGCGAGCGGCGCCACCTCGATGACGTTGCGCTCGATCAGCTTCGCCACGCGCTCGAATCCCATCATCTCGTACAATGCGTCGTACATCGGGCGCAGGTACGGATCGACCTTCTGGGACAGATCGCCGGGCAGGAATCCGAGCCGCTCGCCCGCCTCGACCGCAGGCCGCACCAGCACGATGCGCCGGACGCGCTCGGATTGAAGCGCCTCGACCGCGCACGCCACCGCGAGATAGGTCTTTCCGGTGCCTGCCGGGCCGATGCCGAAGCTCAGGTCATGCGTTCGCACGTTGTTGAGGTACTCGGTCTGATTCGCGCCCCGCGCCCGCACCGCGCCGCGCGCCGTGCGGACCTGCAATTCGTCCGCGGGCGTTCCATCATCCCCGCCCGCGCGCCCCGCGCCGCCCATGTCGAGCGCCTGGAGCGCGAAGTGCACGCGCTCGGAGTCCACGGGCTCGCGCTGCGCGCGGGCATAGAGATCGAGCAGCACCGACTCGGCCCGCCGCGCCGCCTCCGACGTGCCGACGATCTGGAAGCGGTTGCCGCGCCGGCGCAGCTCGACCCCCAGCCGCGCCTCGATCTGGCGCAGGTGCGCATCGAGCGGCCCGCACAGCTCGACCAGGCGGACATTGTCCGCCGGAGCGAGCAGCACGTCGCGGACGGCCGCATCGGCGGAAGTCTGCAGGGTCTCCCGGCTCATGGAGCCACGTCGACGAGACGCCCGCGCAGGGAATTCGGCATGGCCTGCGTGATCACGACGTCCGCGAAGCGGTTCAGCAGCGCACGAGGGTCGCGCGGCGCCTGGAAATTCACCCAGCGATTGTTGTCGGTGCGCCCGGCGAGCTGGCTTGGGTCGCGCTTCGCGGGACGCTCGATGAGCACGCGCTGACGGCTGCCCACCATGCGCTCGGAGATCGAGCGGGACTGCGCGCTCAGCCGGCGCTGCAGGATCTCGAGCCGTTCCTGCTTGACCTCGTGCGGCACCTCGTCGGGGAGGGAGGCGGCGGGCGTCCCCGGACGCCGGCTGTAGATGAAGCTGAACGACTGGTCGAGCTCGGCCTCGGCGACCAGATCCATGGTCCGCGCGAAATCATCGGCCGTCTCGCCCGGAAAGCCCACGATGAGGTCGGTCGAGATGCAGATGTCGGGGCGCACCGCCCGGAGCTTGCGCAGCTTTTGCTTGTACTCCATCACGGTATGGCCGCGCTTCATCGCGGCGAGAATCCGGTCCGACCCGCTCTGCACGGGAAGGTGCAGGAAATTATTGAGCTTCGCCACGTTGGCGTACGCCTCGATCAGGCTGTCGTCGAAATTGACCGGGTGCGAGGTGGTGAAGCGGATGCGCTCCACGCCCGGGGTGGCGGCCACGTGATGAATCAGCAGGCTGAGATCCGAGACTGCGCCGTCCGCCATCGCACCGGCGTACGCGTTGACGTTCTGTCCGAGCAGCGTGATCTCCTTGACGCCCTGGGCGGCGAGCCGCTCGATCTCGTCGATCACCGGCTCGAAGGGCCGGCTGACCTCCTCGCCGCGCGTGTAGGGCACCACGCAGAAGCTGCAATACTTGCTGCAGCCCTCCATGATGGACACGAAGGCCGTGGCGCCCGCGGCGCGCGGCGCGGGCAGGCGGTCGAACTTCTCGACCTCCGGAAAGCTCACGTCGATCTGCGCGCGGCCCGATTTCTTGAGCCCATCGATCATGGCGGGCAGGCGATGCAGAGTCTGCGGTCCGAACACCAGATCGACGTGGGGTGCGCGGGCGGTGATGCCCTCGCCTTCCTGGCTGGCGACGCAGCCCCCGACGCCGATTACGACGTGAGGCCGCTGCTGCTTGAGCTGCCGCCATTCGCCGAGCAGCGAGAAGACCTTCTCCTGCGCCTTCTCGCGGACCGAGCAGGTGTTGACCAGCAGCACGTCGGCCTGCGCCGGGTCGTCCGTCGCCTTCAGCCCGTGCGCCGCCTCGAGCACGTCCCGCATCTTGCCGGAATCGTACTCGTTCATCTGACAGCCGAAGGTCTTTATATACAGGAAACCGGACATATGCTCGTCATAGGCTCGCACGAAAAAGGCCGCTAAGATACCAGCATCGGATTATGGCAATACGCGAAATTCTCAAGATGGGCGATCCGAGGCTGCTCGAGGTCTCGCAAGCCGTCGCACAGGCCGGCACGCCGGAGCTCGACGAGCTGCTCACCGACATGCGGGACACCATGCGGCACCTCGATGGCGCAGGCCTCGCTGCACCGCAAATCGGCGTGAATCTGCGGGTGGTGATCTTCGGATTCGAGATCAATCCGCGCTATCCCGAGGCGGATCCGGTGCCTTTCACCGTGCTGATCAACCCGCAGTTGACCGCGCTCGGCGCGGAGCAGGACGAGGGCTGGGAGGGGTGCCTCTCGGTACCCGGCATGCGCGGGCTGGTCCCGCGCTATCGCCACTTGCGCTACACCGGGATCGACGCGTCGGGGGCTCCCATCGACCGCACCGTCAGCGACTTTCACGCCCGGGTCGTTCAGCACGAGGTCGACCATCTCGACGGCATCTTGTACCCGCGGCGAATCCGCGATTTGACCCAGTTCGGATTCACCGCGGCCTTGTTCCCCGGCGAAGAGCTGGGCGACGACGACTGATCGAAAGGCCCTCGATGTTCCTGCTTCGCCACGGACAAAGCTATTTCAACCTGCATTTCAACCGCACCCAGGTCGACCCCGGCATCCAGGATCCGGAGCTGACTCCGCTCGGCATGCAGCAGGCCAGGGTCGCGGCGGCGGCGCTCGCCGACACGCCGCTGACGCGCATCATCATCTCGCCGTACTTGCGCGCGCTGCAAACGGCCGAGCCGGTCCTCGAGACGCATCGCCTGCCCGGCGAGATCATGCACGAGGTACGCGAGCGCACGGCCTATGCGTGCGATATCGGCAGCCACCCCGAGCTGCTCGCCAGCCGCTTTCCGCATCATGACTTCGGTCACCTGCCGGCGCGATGGTGGCACGAGGGCGTCGAGCCCCTGGAGGAGACGGTCGCGCGGGCCGATGCCTTCCGTGCCAGCATGGCGCCTCGCGCGGACAGCGCAACCACGCTGCTCGTGAGTCACTGGGCCTTCATACTCGCGCTCACCGGCACGTCGGTCGCGAACGGCGATATCCTGGAGTACGACCCGCGCGCCTCGGCGCCGCGCGAGGTCAATTTCGACTGAGGGCGGCGCGCTGCCGCGCGACGACCATTTCGACCGAGCCCGGCGTCGTGCGGCGTCAGGTCAGCTTCGATCGAGGGCGGCGAAGCGCTGCAGGTGCCAGTCGCTGTCGCCGAACATGATTTGCGCCGCGGTCAGCCGGCGGAACCAGTGGCTCGCGCGCATCTCCTCGGTCATGCCCATGCCGCCATGCAGCTGCACCGCCTGCTGCCCGATGAAGCGCGCCGCTTGTCCGACGACGGCCTTGGCGGCGGAGAGCGCGCGGCGGCGCTCCTCGAGGTCGCGCGACTCGCAACGCAGCGCCGCCAGATAGCTCATCGAGCGTGCCTGCTCGAGGTGCACGACCATGTCGGCGATGCGGTGCTGCAGGGCCTGGAAGCGTCCGATCGGCTGACCGAATTGCTGGCGCTCCTTGACGTACTCGATGGTGGCATCGAGCAGCGCTTGCATGGCGCCGACCGCTTCGGCGCAGAGCGCCGCGAGCCCCGCATCGAGCGCCGCCTCGATCGCAAGCCGCGCCTCGCCCTCGGCGCCGAGCCGTGCCGCCGCGGGCACCTCGACCGACTCGAGGTACACGTCGCCCGCCCTCTGCCCGTCGAGCGTCGGATAGCCGTCGATTCGGACGCCCTGCGCGCGCGCCGGGACGACGAACAGCGACACCCCGCGCGAATCATCCGGCTCCCCGGAGACCCGCGCCGAGACCAGCAGCGTATCGGCCGCGGGGGCGTGCATCACCACGCCCTTGTGTCCATCGAGCCGGTAGATCTCGCCCGCGCGGCGCGCACGGGTGGTGACCCGGCGGGCGTCGTATCCGGCATCGCTCTCGAAGTGCGCGAGCACGGCGACCCGCTCGCCGGCGGTCAGCGAGGAAAGCAAGCTCGCGGCCGGCGCGTCCGCGCCGACCGCGAACGGGCGCAGCGCCGCGGTGGCGATCACCGAGCTCGCGAGCACGGGCTCGAGCACGAGGCTGCGGCCGCACTCGCCGAGCACCATCAGCGTCTCCAGCGGTCCGAACCCCAGGCCCCCTTGCTCCTCGGGGACGGTCAAGCCGAGCACGCCGAGATCGGCGAGCCCGCGCCACACCTCGCGGCTCCAACCCTCGCTCGAGCGCTTGATCGCCTTGTACCGATCGAAATCGTAGCGCTCGCCGAGGTAGCGCCCGACCGCGTCGCGCAGTTGGCGTTGCTCGTCGCTGAATTCAAAATCCATGTGCGTTCCGGGCGCTCACAGCCCCATCATCTTGGAGATGATGTTCTTCTGGATCTCGTTGGTGCCGCCGAAGATCGACAGCTTGCGCTGGTTCAAATACGCCGCGGCGAGCGGCGCCGCGTAGCGGGGTCCCGGCGGGCCGCCGGCGGGATCCGCCTGCCAGCCAGCCTCCATCGCCTCGCGCCTGAAAGGCAGCGCGTACGGGCCGACCGCGCGCATCAAGAGCTCCGAGATGCTCTGATGGATCTCGGTGCCGCGGATCTTCAGGATCGAGGCTTCGGGTCCGGCTGCCGGAGAGCGGCGCTCGCCCGACAGCACCCGCAGATTGGTGATCTCGAGCGCCCAGAGGTCGATCTCGACCTGGGCGATCTGCGCCGCGAACAATGGATCCTCGATCAGCGGCCGGCCGCTGCGCCGCTCCGCCGCCGCGATGCGCTTCAGCCGTTGCAGCTCGCGCTTCGCGATTCCGATCCCGGCGATGTTGGTGCGCTCGTGACCCAGCAGGAATTTCGCGTAGGTCCAGCCTCGATTCTCCTCGCCGACGAGATTCTCGACCGGCACGCGCACGTTCTCCAGCCAGATGTCGTTCACCTCCCGGCCGCCGTCCATGAGCATGATCGGCCGCACGGCGATGCCCGGACTCTTCATGTCGATGAGCAGGAACGAGATCCCGGACTGCTGCTTCGCGGCCGGGTCCGTGCGCACCAGGCAAAATATCCAGTCGGCGAAATGACCGAGGGTGTTCCAGGTTTTCTGGCCGTTGACGACGTAATGATCGCCCTCGCGCACCGCACGCGTCTTGAGCGAGGCCAGGTCCGATCCGGCTCCGGGCTCGGAATAACCCTGGCACCACCAGTCGTCGCCCGAGCGGATGCCCGGCAGGAACCTCTGTTGTTGGGCCGGGCTGCCGAAGGCCATCAGCACCGGTCCCACCATCTTGGTGCCGAAGGGCAGCAGCCGCGGCGCGCCGGCGAGCGCCGACTCCTCCTCGAAGATGTATTGCTGCACCGGGCTCCAGGCCGTGCCGCCGAACTCCTTCGGCCAGCTCGAGGCGCCCCAGCCGTGCTCGTGCAGCCTGCGCTGCCAGAGCACGAGATCGTCCCGGCCCAGCTCGTGGCCGTCCAGAACCCTGGCGCTGATGTCGGGCGGCAGCTGCTCGCGCAGGAATGTGCGGACGCTCGCGCGGAACGATTGCTCTTCGTCGGTGAATTCGAGGTGCATGGATGCGGACCTCACTTGAGCTCGCTCAGCGCTGCTGCAGCGCACACTCTGGCGGCGCCAGCCAAGCATGCCGCCTGGATTAGAACGGGATATCGTCGTCGAAGTCTTCCTTGCCCCCGCTCGGCGTCGGTGTCTGGTCGTATTCGTCGCGAGGACCGGCGCCGCCTGAGCCACCGCCTCCGCCACCGCCGCCGCCGCCGCCACCACTGCCGCCGCCCCGCCCGCCGAGCATTTGCATGTTGTCCGCGATGACCTCGGTCGTATAGCGATCGTTGCCCTGCTTGTCCTGCCACTTGCGGGTGCGCAGCTTGCCCTCGATGAACACCTGCGATCCCTTGCGCAGGTACTCGGCCGCGATCTCACCCAGCTTGCCGAACAGAGCAATGCTGTGCCATTCGGTGCGCTCCTGCTGGGCGCCCGAGGTCTTGTCCTTCCACGACTCGCTGGTGGCGACGCGGATGTTGGTCACGGTCATGCCGCTCGGCATGGAGCGAGTCTCGGGATCCGCCCCCAGATTACCCACCAGAATGACCTTGTTTACGCCGCGCGCCATGGTTAGTCCCCTATCGTTGGAGGGCCCGTATTGTACACATTGAAATTGCCCCCAAGTCCGGCGAAAGCACCCCGTAATGCGCCAAACTCGGCGGCGCCCGGGCTCGATCTCCCTGACCGGCGGAGGCTCTGCCGCAAGCGGCGCTTGACGGCGGGGGTATAGTAATCGGTTACATGCAAATCATCCGTATCCGGGGCGCCCGGACCCACAACCTGAAGAACATCGACCTCGACCTGCCGCGGGACCGGCTGATCGTGCTCACCGGGTTGTCGGGCTCGGGCAAGTCCTCGCTGGCCTTCGACACCATCTACGCCGAGGGCCAGCGGCGCTACGTCGAGTCGCTGTCGACCTATGCCCGCCAATTCCTGTCGATGATGGAGAAGCCGGACGTCGACACCATCGAAGGGCTGTCGCCTGCAATCTCGATCGAGCAGAAGTCCACCTCCCACAACCCGCGCTCGACGGTCGGCACGGTCACGGAGATCTACGACTACCTGCGCCTTCTGTACGCGCGCGCGGGTACCCCGCGATGCCCGGACCACGGCATCGATCTCACGGCACAGACCGTGAGTCAGATGGTGGACACGGTGCTCCAGCATCCCGAGGGCACGGCCTTGATGCTGCTGGCGCCGGCGATCCAGGAGCGCAAGGGCGAGCATGCAGAGCTCTTGGAGGAGCTGCGCGCGGGCGGCTTCGTGCGCGCGCGCATCGACGGCAAGGTGCTCGAGCTCGACGACGTACCCGCGCTCGATCTGCGCCGCAAGCACACGGTGGAAGCCATCGTCGACCGCTTCCGCGTGCGGCCGGACCTCGGCCAGCGGCTGGCGGAGTCGTTCGAGACCGCGCTGCGGCTCGGCATGGGAGTGGCGCGCATCGCCTACATGGACGACCCGGAGCGCGCCGAGCTCGTCTTCTCCGACAAATTCGCCTGCCCGATCTGCAACTACTCGCTGCCCGAGCTCGAGCCGCGGTTGTTCTCGTTCAACAGCCCGATAGGCGCCTGCCCCGTGTGCGACGGTCTCGGCACGCAGGACTTCTTCGACCCGGACAAGATCGTCGGCAACCCCCATCTGTCGCTCGGCGGCGGCGCCGTGCGCGGCTGGGACCGGCGCAACGCCTACTACTTTCAGCTGATCCAGTCGCTCGCGCGCCATACCAAATTCGACATCGAGGCGCCGTTCGCGAGCCTGCCGCAAAAGATCAAGGATCTCGTGCTGTTCGGCAGCGACCATGAGCAGATCGAGTTCAAGTACCTCGACGGCAAGGGCGGCACCGTCAGCCGCAAGCATGCCTTCGAGGGCATCGTGAAGAACCTCGAGCGCCGCTACAAGGAGACCGAATCCGCCACGGTGCGCGAGGAGCTGGCGAAGTACCGTTCGTCGCGTGCCTGCCCGGAGTGCAAGGGCACGCGGCTCAATCGCGCGGCGCGCAACGTGTTCGTCGACGGGCGCAGCATCCCCGAGGTGTCCGCGCTGTCCGTGGATCGCGCGGTCGAGTTCTTCGCCGTGCTCCAGCTCGCGGGATGGCGCGGCGAGATCGCCGTCAAGATCGTCAAGGAAATCGCCGATCGGCTCGGCTTCCTCGCCAACGTCGGACTCGGATACCTGACGTTGAACCGCAGCGCCGACACGCTGTCCGGCGGCGAGGCGCAGCGCATCCGTCTCGCCAGTCAGATCGGCTCCGGCCTGGTCGGGGTCATGTACATCCTCGACGAGCCCTCGATCGGGCTGCATCAGCGCGACAACCAGCGCCTGCTCGACACCCTGGTGAGCCTGCGCGATCTCGGCAACACCGTCATCGTGGTGGAGCACGACGAGGATGCGATCCGTCAGGCCGATCACGTCGTGGATCTCGGTCCCGGCGCGGGCGTGCATGGCGGCAAGATCGTCGCGCAGGGCACGGCTCGGGAGGTCGCGGAGCATCCCGACTCGATCACGGGGCAGTACTTGAGCGGACGCCGGCGCATCGAGATCCCGGCCAAGCGCCACGCCCCGGACCCGCAGCGCCTGCTGCGGGTGGCGGGCGCCACGGCCAACAATCTCAAGAAGGTCACCGCCGAGTTTCCTCTCGGGCTCATGACCTGCGTGACCGGCGTGTCGGGCTCGGGCAAGTCGACCCTGGTGAACGACACGCTGTTTCGGGCGGTGGCGACCCAGCTCAACCACGCTTCGCCCGGCACCGCGCACTTCGACCGCATCGAGGGCCTCGAGCACATCGACCGGGTGATCGAGATCGACCAGAGCCCGATCGGCCGCACGCCGCGCTCGAATCCCGCCACCTATACCGGACTGTTCGCGCCGATCCGCGAGATATTCGCGTCGGTCCCGGAGGCGCGCGCGCGCGGCTACGAGGCGGGACGCTTCAGCTTCAACGTGAAGGGCGGCCGCTGCGAGGCCTGCCAGGGCGACGGCGTGATCAAGGTCGAGATGCATTTCCTCGCCGACGTCTACGTGCCCTGCGATGTGTGCAAGGGCAAGCGCTACAACCGCGAGACGCTCGAGATCCGCTTCAAGGGCAAGAACATCCAGGAGGTGCTCGAGCTCACGGTGGAAGATGCGCTGCCCTTCTTCAACGCCGTGCCCACCGTGCAGCCGAAGCTCAAGACCCTGCTCGATGTCGGGCTGTCGTATGTCCGCCTGGGTCAGAGCGCGACCACGCTCTCGGGCGGCGAGGCGCAGCGGGTCAAGCTCGCGAAGGAGCTCTCCAAGCGCGCGACCGGGCGCACCCTGTACATTCTCGACGAGCCCACCACCGGTCTGCATTTCGCCGACATCGCCCAGCTCCTTGCCGTGCTCGCGAGGCTGCGCGACGAGGGCAACACCGTCATCGTGATCGAGCACAACCTCGATGTGATCAAGACCGCCGACTGGGTGGTCGATCTCGGACCCGAGGGCGGCGAGGGCGGCGGCCGCATCATCGCGACCGGCACGCCGGAGCAGATCGCCGCCAACAAGGCCTCGTACACCGGCGCGTACCTGCGCTCGACGCTGGCGCAGCCGGCCGCTCGCAAGCGCGCATGAGCTTCGCCGGCGCGGCGGCGGCACGAGTCTCGCCGCTGGTCGGGGCGGCCGTGGGTGCCGCGGGGGGCCTGATCTACTGGGGCGCGGCCGGAGTCTGGCCGTCGAGCATCGCGGTCGCGCTGGCCATGCTCGCCTTTGCCGTGCTCGATCCGCCGCTCGTGCCGCCGTCCGGGCGGCTGTTGGCGGTGCTCACGGTGCTGCTCAAGTACAACGCCCTCATGGCCTTGTCGGCCGCCAAGCTTCCCTACGCCCTGCCGCCGAACGTCTCGCTCGGCATCGTCATGATCGGCGGCCATGCCGTCGCCCGCGCCCTGGCCGTTTCGGCAGCCGTGGGCAGCCCGCGCTCGGCCGGCGCACGCGATGTGCCGGCCGGCATTTCCGATGAGGCGTCGAGTCCCTCGACCGTCGACCTCGGCATCGCGCTCGTCATCGGCTTCCTGCCGGCTGTGCTGATGGGGATTCCAGGCCTCGTGGGCATCGCCGCGGCCATCGCCGCGCGCCTGGGCCTCGTCGCGTATCTGCGCCGCAGGCCCGGTGGCGAAGAGATGGCGCCCGGAGCCGTACGAGAAGGGGCGGAGATCGGCTTTTATCTCGGCGCGCTGGGGGCGTGGAGCTTCGTCTGAGGGCGCTCCGAGCACGCCAGCCCGTCGACGCTGATGGGGAGCACGTGCTTGACGTGGCGGTCGAGCAGCCGCGCGGCCGACGTTGATCCCCCACAGGAGCGTGCGGCGGCAGTCGTCTATAATGCCGGCATGCAGCAACTGCTGGTGTATGCCGACTCCTTGTCCTGGGGAATCGTCCCCACGACGCGCAAGCGGCTGCCTTTCGATGCGCGCTGGCCCGGGGTGATGGAGATCGCGCTGAGCGCCGGCGGCCACTCGGTGCGGGTGATCGAGGACTGCCTCAACGGCCGGCGTACCGCCTGGGAAGACCCGTTCAAGCCGGGACGCAACGGACTGATCGGCCTCGCACAGCGCATCGAGATCAACTCGCCCTTGAGCTTGGTGCTCCTCATGCTCGGCACCAACGACTTCCAGTTCACCCACTCGAACACCGCCGTGCATTCCGCGCTCGGCCTGTCCGCGATGGTGAGCGCGATCCGGCAGGCGCCGATCGAGCCCGGAATGCCCGTCCCGCCCGTCCTGGTGATCGCGCCCCCTCCGCTGGTGAATCCGCGCGGTCCGATCGCGATCAAGTTCGCCGGCGCTGCGGAGAAGGCCCTCGGCCTCGCCGAAGTGCTGCGCGCCACCTCGGCCGAGCTCGGGTGTCACTATTTCGATGCCGGGGGCGTGACGCCGGCGAGCGTCATGGATGGCATCCATCTGGACGCCGATCAGCATCGATTGCTCGGCAACGCCCTGGCCGTGCACGTGGCCGCCCTGGAAGGCGTGCTCGACCGGCCGCGCTCGACCCCGGCCGCGGCCGGCGGCGGGAATCCATGAGCGGGCCGGCCGTGACGGCCCTGGCGCGCGCCTCCCTGCCGATTCTGACGCGGCTGGATCCGGAGCGTGCCCACGACTGGGGGCTTGCGGGGTTGAAGATCCTGGGCCCGTTCCAGACCGCGGACACGGGCAACGGCCGTGCCCGCGACGCGGATCTGTCGGTGCGCTGCTTCGGCCTGGATTTCGCGCACCCGCTCGGCCTCGCCGCGGGCTTCGACAAAAACGGCGACTACCTGGATGCCCTCGGCGCCATGGGCTTCAGCCATGTCGAGCTCGGCACCGTCACGCCGCGCCCGCAGCCGGGCAACCCCAAGCCGCGCATGTTTCGAATCCGCGACCGCTGCGCCCTCATCAATCGGATGGGATTTAACAATAAGGGGGTCGAGCACCTGGTTGCGCGCCTCGGCGCGAGCCGTTATCGCGGGGTGCGCGGCATCAGCATCGGCAAGAATTTCGACACCCCCATCGAGCGGGCCGAGGACGACTACCTCATCTGCCTGCGCAAGGTGTACGCGCACGCCGACTACGTCGCCGTGAACATCTCCTCGCCCAACACGGCGAGGCTGAGGGAGCTGCAGGGGCGGGACGGCCTCGAGAAGCTGCTCCGCGCGCTGCTCGAGGAGCGCTCCAACCTCGTGCGGCAAACGGGCAAGCGCGTCCCGCTCGTGGTGAAGGTCGCGCCCGATCTCACGACCGAGCAGATCTCCGCGGTGGCGCAAACGGTTCGTGCGCTCGAGATCGACGGCATCATCGCGACCAACACGTCGACGGGGCGCGAAGGCATCGCCGGCTCGCCTGCGGCGGAGCAGGCGGGCGGTCTGAGCGGCGCACCCCTGCATGCGCTTTCCGTCCGCGTGATCTCGCAGCTGCGTTCGGAGCTCGGCCCGGAGTTTCCCATCATCGGCGTCGGCGGTATCGTGTCCGCCGATGCGGCCATGGAAACCCTGCGTGCGGGCGCGAGCCTGATCCAGATCTACACCGGCTTCGCGTATCGGGGTCCCGCCCTGATCGACGACGTCGTCGATGCCTTGACCCCGTGACCATGGACCGCAACGCATGAGCTTGGCACCCGCCTCCGGGGCCCCGATCGACGAGGTCGCCATCGAGCAATTCCAGCGCGACGGCGCGGCCTGCATCCGCGGCTTGTTCAGCGCGGGCGAGATGGCGCTGCTGCGCGCCGCCATCGACGAGAACCTGGCCCATTTGAGCCCTCGTGCCAAGATCGCGAGCGGCGCGGACGATCCGGGCCGCTTCGTCGAAGACTTCTGCAACTGGCAGGACAATGCCGGCTACCGGCGCTTCATATTCGAATCCCGGCTGGCCGAGGCCGCCGGCCGGCTCATGCGCAGCTCGATCGCCCGGCTCTATCATGACCATATGCTCACCAAGGAGTCCGCCACCCGGCAGCGCACGCCCTGGCATCAGGATCAGCCGTACTACAACGTCGAGGGGCGGCAGAGCATCAGCTTCTGGATTCCGGTCGATCCCGTGAATCGCGAGTCGACGCTCGAGTTCGTCGCGGGCTCGCACCTTGGGCCCTGGCTGATGCCCCGCTCGTTCATGGATGCGCAGGCGCAGTGGTTTCCGGAGGGAAGCCTTGCCGACCTGCCGAAGATCGAGGAGCGCCGCGACGCCTTCCCGATTCTCGGGTGGGCGCTCGAGCCCGGCGATGCGGCGTGCTTTCACATGCTCACCCTGCACGCCTCGAGCGGCGTCAGCGGCTCGAACCGGCGGCGCGTGTTCTCCGTGCGCTTCCTGGGCGACGATGCCACGCACGCGCCGCGCCGCTGGCGCACCTCGCCCGAATTCCCGGGCTTGACCGACGAGCTCCCCGCGGGCGCGCCCATGGATCACCCGCTGTTCCCGGTGCTGTGGCGGGCGCCGTGAAGTCGCCGAAGGGAAGCTGGGCGGTATTCGGGATCTTGCTCGGGCTCGCGGTCCTGTTCATGCTCGGCACCGCCTCCGAGCTGCCTCCGACGGTCGCGTCGCATTTCGATGCCGCCGGGTATCCGAGCACCTTCATGCCGCGCGCGGCCTACCTGCGCTTGGTGCTCGGCTTCGGCCTGGGCATGCCGGTTGCGATCGTCGGCATCCTCACCGCGGCCTACTCGCGCGCCAGGAACCTCAGGCTGCCGAATCGCGACTATTGGCTGGCGCCGGAGCACATCGGGGAGACCCGCTCGTTCCTGGTGGCGCACGGCATCTGGTTCGGCTCGCTGCTCGTCCTCTTGGTCTCGTTCATGCACTGGTTGGAGCTGAAGGCGAACCACCTGGCTCCGCCGCACCTCTCGAACGAGGCCTTCGCCGTGGGCATGCTGATGTTTTTGATCGGCACCGCGGTCTGGATCGGCGCCATGATGGTCAAGTTCAGGCGCACCGGGCGCTGACATCGCGCGGGACTCGCGCGCGCTTGCTCAGTGCTCCGGCAGCGGGATGAACTCCGATTCGCCCGGAACCGGCGCGAAACCCCCTTGCCGCCAACGCTCCTTGGCCCGCTCGATCCGCTCGGGGGAGGATGCGACGAAATTCCACCAGATGTGGCGCTGCGACGGAAAGCGGGCGCCGCCGAGCAGCATGGCCCGGGCTGCGGCGCCCTCGGCGCGAATCCAGGCCGAGCTTTCCGCCTCGAGGATCGCGAGCTGTCCGGTGCGCGCCCGCGATCCGCCGATCTGCAGCTCCCCTTGCACGACGTAAACCGCGCGCTCGCCGTGATCGGCCGGGATCTCGAGCGATGCGCCGGGCGCGAAGCGCAATTCGGCATACACCGTCGGCCAAAGGGTCGCTACCGGCGAGTCGAGGCCCCACGCGTTGCCGACGATCAGCGTCAGGTCGACGCCGTCGAGCGCACGCCGCGGCAACGCGGCCGCCGGGTGGTGCACGAAGCTGGGCTCGCCGTCCTCGTGCCCATCCGGCAGGGCGACCCAGCTCTGGATGCCGTGCACCCGCGCGCCGGCCGATCGGGCCCCGTGCGGGGTACGCTCCGAGTGCGCGATCCCGGCGCCCGCGGACATCCAATTCACATCGCCGGGGCGGATCTCACGCACGCTGCCCAGGCTGTCGCGGTGCTCGAGCGAGCCCTCGAACAGATAGGTGACCGTCGCGAGCGAAATATGCGGGTGCGGCCGCACGTCGATGCCCTGGCCGGGTGCGAAGTGGGTCGGCCCGAGGTGATCGAAAAAGATGAACGGCCCCACCATCTGGCGATTCTCGTAGGGCAGTACGCGGCGGACGACGAAACCGCCGAGGTCGCGCTCGCGCGAGTCGATCATTTGGTGGACGGGCATGGCGCTCGAGAAGGCTTGAGGGGAGCGCGCCATTATGGGCAAGATAGCCCTACAAGAACAGCCTCGCACGTTCCGTGCACACCCCCTTCGCAGGACCGACCATGCCGACCCGTCTCGCCGCCGCCCTCCTCGTCAACCTGGGCCTTGCCGCCGGCGCGGCCCACGCCGCCGCGCCCGACACCATCCTCTATCACGGGCACGTGCTGACCGTGGATGACCACGACACCGTGGCGGAGGCGCTCGCCATCCGCGACGGCCGGATCGTCGCGGTAGGCTCGGATCAGGACATCGTCAAGCTCGCGGATGGGCACACCCGGCGCATCGATCTCGCCGGGCGCACCGCGACGCCCGGACTCATCGACAGCCACGCGCACATTGCCGAGGCCGGGGTCACCGAGCTCTACCACGTCGACCTCAGCGATGCCTCGAGCGTCGCGGAGGTGGTGCGGCGGGTGGGTCGGCGCGCCGCGCAGTCCAAGCCGGGCGTCTGGGTGCTCGGCGACGGCTGGGACGAGGGCAAGCTTTCCGAGCGGCGCTACGTACACTCGGACGATCTCGATGCGGTCTCGCGGCGAAATCCCGTGTGGCTGACCCAGACCACCGGACACTACGGCGTCGCGAACTCGGCCGCCTTGACGCTCGCGCACATCGCCGCGGATACCAAGGACCCGCCGGCCGGGACCATCGACCGCGACGCGAGCGGCAAGCCGACGGGTGTCCTCAAGGAATCGGCACAGGAGGCGGTCCTCGAGCTCATCCCGCCGGTGACTGCCGAAGAGCAGCGCGCCGGCATCCAACGGAGCATCGAGGATCTGCACCGCGAGGGCATGACCGCGGTCAAGGATCCGGACATCGGCAAGCCCATATGGGACGCGTACGTGGCGCTGGAGCGCGAAGGAAAGCTGTCGGAGCGCATCTGCGTGCTCTGGCACGCCGGAACGACCCTGGAATCGGCGCGGGCGGCGCTCGCGTCGATCGAGGCTGCGCCTCGGCCGCCGCAATCGCTGGGCGACGGAATGCTGCTGTCTTGCGGAGCCAAGATCTACATGGACGGCAGCGGCGGCGCGCGCACCGCCTGGATGACGCGGGAATGGAACAAGAATTCCACCGAGGTGGACCGCGGCAACACCGGCTACCCCTCGACCGACCCCAAGGTCTACTCCGAGATGGTTCGGCTGTTCCAGCGCGCCGGCGTGCACGTCGGCACGCATGCCATCGGCGATCGTGCCATCGACCACGTCGTCGACACCTACGCCGCGGTCCTCGCCGAGACACCGACCGCGGGCCTCCGCCACAGCATCATTCACGCCAACATTCCGAGCGATCATGCCATCCGGGTGATGGCCGACCTCGAAAAGCGCTATGACGCGGCTTACCCCGAGGCCCAGGCGCCCTTCATGTGGTGGATCGGGGACAACTACGCCGGCAATTTCGGCCCCGAGCGGGCGGCACGCCTGATGCCCTTCAACACCTACCTCAAGAACGGCGTGCGCTGGGGCGGCGGCTCGGATTACCCGGTGACGCCGCTCCCGGCACGATATGGCCTCTGGGCATCCGTCGAGCGCCAAGCGCTCAAGGGCACCTACGGAGCGCACCCGTTCGGCGTGGCCGAGGCCGTCGATGTCCATACCGCCCTGCGCTCCTACACGGCCTGGGCGGCACGCCAGCTGTTCCTGGAGAAACGGGTGGGCACGCTCGAGCCCGGCAAGGAGGCGGATATCGCCGTCTGGGAGCAGAACATGTACGGCATCCCCGCCGCGGAGTTGCACAATCTCAGATGCGACATGACGCTGGTGCGCGGTCGCGTCGTGTTCGATTCGAGCACACGGGGGAAGCCATGACCGCCAAGATCCGGGGGGGCGTATCCCGCGAGGATGCCGAAGCGGCGGTGCGGACGCTGCTCCGCTGGGCAGGGGACGATCCCGAACGGGAAGGCCTGTCGGAAACGCCTAAACGCGTGGTCAACGCGTATGCCGACTGGTTCTCGGGCTACGAAGCCGATCCCGGCGAGTATCTGCGCCGCACCTTCGAGGAGGTCGAGGGCTATGACGAGATGGTGGTGCTGCGCGACATCGGCTTCGAGTCGTTCTGCGAGCACCACATGGCGCCCATCATCGGCCGTGCCCACGTCGGCTACCTGCCGACCGCGCGGGTCGTCGGCATCTCCAAGCTCGCGCGGGTGGTGGACGGCTTCGCGCGGCGCTTCCAGGTGCAGGAAAAGCTCACCGCGCAGATCGCGGCCTGCATCAACGAGGTACTGAAGCCCCGCGGCGTCGGCGTGGTGATCGATGCGGCACATCAATGCATGACCACCCGCGGCGTGCACAAGCGCGGCGTATCCATGATCACCAGCAAGATGCTGGGGACTTTCCGCGCGGACGCCAGCACCCGCGCTGAATTCCTGCGCTTCATCGACATCGAGGGCAACACGCGGCGGTGATCCGCGCTCGGGGACTAGCGCTTGGGGGAGGAGCGCTCCGGCATCAGGTCCACGGAAAAGGTGTACTTGTGCCGCTCGCCCGGCAGCAGCGCGCCCACTCCCACCACCTGGCGCGCGATCTTCTCGCCCCGCTCATTGGTGATCGACACCACCACGCAATACTCGCAGCTCTCTTCGCGCGCTTCGTGACGTATCGATCCCTCGATCCGCATCGCCGATAGGCGCTCCTTCTCCGGCTCCGCCTTGCCGGCGTTGAAGCGCAGATGGTGACGGCACCCCGGGCAAACGTTCTCGCTTTGCAGGACCACCGCCTTGCAGTGCGGACATACGCGTGTCGCACCGAAGGTTCCGGCCCGGGCGACGGCCATCGTTAGTTGCCGCCCCCGACCGCGGGCTTGGTGACCTTCACCTTCTCGTCGTCCCAACCGAACTCCACGTGCCCGCGCATGCGTGACCCGGCCGCGACGGTGATCGAGCCGGCCTTCACGTCGCCGACGATCACGCCGCCTTCCTGCACGTCGACCCGCTTGGCAGACTCGATGTTGCCGAGCAGCTCTCCGCCCACGACGACGACGGCCGCGGCGACCTGTCCGGTCAGATGGGCGCCCGAATCGATGGTGAAATTGCCCTCGATGCGCACGTCGCCCTTGAAGCGGCCGCCGATGCGCACGTTGCCCGCGCCCTCGATCTTGCCCTCGATGTTCAGGTTGGCGGCAATG
>DATAUO010000170.1:0-5518 GCA_036268215.1 Steroidobacteraceae bacterium | reverse complement strand
CTCGGTACGAGTGCCACGGTGCATGCGCCTGCCGATGCGGAGGCCGTGGACGGCTCGGGCAAGTACCTGATCCCGGGACTATGGGACATGCACGTGCATACCGTGTTCGGCGACTGGCTGCCGCGCGATGAGAAAGTGGTTCTGCCGCTCTTTGTCGCGAACGGCATTACGGGCGTGCGCGACATGGGGGGTGATCTGGACGTACTCAAGGTGTGGCGCGCGTCGATCGCTGCCGGACGGCTGCTCGGGCCGCGCATGGTCATCGCGGGGCCGATGTTGGATGGTCCGGTGCCGCGCTTTCCGAGTTCTGCGCCCGTGGCCAATGCGGCGGACGCCCGCCGGATAGTCGATGAGCTCAAGGCGCGCGGCGTCGATTTCATCAAGATCCAATCGCTCATTCCGCGCGACGGGTACTTCGCGGCGGCGGACGAGGCGAAAAAGCTCGGCATCGTGTTCGTGGGGCATGTACCGGACGCGGTGCGGGCTTCCGAGGCGTCCAACGCGGGACAGAAGAGTATCGAGCACTTCACCGGCATCTTCGAGGGGTGCACGGCCATCGAGGATCAGCTCATCAAGGGTCCGAAAGGCCTCGGTCTGAACGTCAAGAACTATGACCCCGCCCGCGCCAAGGCGCTGATCGCGCTCATGGCAAAAAATCAAACCTGGCAGGTGCCGACGCTGGTGTGGGAGCGCGGCCAGTGGCTGGTCGATGACATCGACTTGAGCCACGATCCGCTCACCCAGTATGCGCCGTCCTCGTGGAAGGACCACACGTGGCCCATGTTCGTGAGCGACATCAAGAAGGACATGGATACCGATCCACTGCCGGTGCGCAAGAAATTCGTGCAGATGGAGCTCGACATGACGCTCGCCATGTTCCGTGCCGGCGTGCCGTTCATGGCCGGTACCGATACCGCGGCCGGCGTGCACGTGTTCCCGGGCTTCAGCTTGCACGAGGAGCTGGCCTTGTTCGTGAAGGCGGGGCTGACGCCGATGCAGGCTTTGCAGACCGCGACCCTGAATCCCGCCAAGTTCATGAATCGGGTGGCGGACATGGGCACCGTCGAGCAGGGCAAGCTCGCCGATCTGGTGCTGCTCGACGCCAATCCGCTCGACGACATCGACAACACGCGCAAGATCCGCGCCGTCGTCCTCGCGGGGCGCTACTTCGGTCGCCAGGCGCTCGATCGCATGCTGCGCGGGGTGGAAGTCGCCGCCGCCGCCGAGCGCGTCCCGCCGGCCAAGCCGGGCGCCCAGTGAGCGCAGCCAGACCGGCCGCCGCACTCGCCGCTTGCTTTCTCCTGGGCCTCGGCGCGACGCCCGCGGCCCAGGCGAAGCCCGTCACCGTCGCGGACCTGCTCGAGGGCTCGTCCGCCGCGGACTGGCGCACGCCGAATCCCGATGACACCCTGTACCTCGAGCTGCCTCACGGGCGGGTCGTGATCGAGCTCGCGCCGCGCGTGGCGCCTCGCCACATCGCGAACGTCAAAGCGCTGGTGCGCGCGCATTATTTCGACGGTCTTGCGATCATCCGCGTGCAGGACAACTACGTGGTGCAATGGGACGACGCGAGCCACCATCGACCGGTACCGGCCGGCATGAAGCCCTCCACCGAGCTCACGGCCGATGCGGGCGCTTATTCGCGCTTCCAACCCTTGCCGGACCACGATCTCTATGCGCCCGAGGTCGGATTCATCGACGGCTTTCCGGCGGGCCGCGATCCCGCCACCCGCACCGCATGGCTCGCGCATTGCTACGGCATGATCGGCGCAGGCCGCGACGATCCGCCGGAGAGCGACGGCACGGAGATGTATGCGGTGATCGGCAACGCGCCGCGGCAACTCGACCGCAACGTCGCTTTGTTCGGGCGGGTTCTCGTGGGCATGGAGCTGCTGTCGACCCTGCCGCGCGGCAGCGGCGAGATGGGGTTCTACGTCGCCTCCGAGCCGCCGGTTCCTATCACAGGAATGCGCCTGGCCGCGGATGTCCCGGCCGCCGAGCGCACCCCGATCGAGGTGCTGCGCACCGAGAGCGCGACGTTCCGCGCGGTGCTGGCGCAGCGGCGCGAGCGGCACGAGTCCTGGTACAAGTTCAACCCGGGCCGCATCGATCTGTGCAACGTGCCGCTGCCCGTCCGCGCGACCGGCGGGCGGTAGAGAGCCTCTAACCCGGCTGGCTCACCACACCGGCGCCATCGAGGAGCCGGTCTCCTGATAATCGGGAATGTGCGAGTGATCGAGCCGCAGGGCAACGCGATCGATCACTGCGCCCTCCTTGATCACGTAGAGCAGATTGCGCGTATCGCCGATCCTTTGGTCGGGCTTCCCCGAGACGACGATCAAGGTCGCCAGCTTCCCCGCCTCGAGCGTCCCCCATTCCGCGGAGGCGTTGACGATGGCCGCCGCGCTCTTGGTCGAGGCCGTGATCGCCTGCAGCGGCGTCAGGCCCGACTCCACCAGGAGCTCGAGCTCGCGGTGCAGCCCCTCGCCCTGGAAGTCGCCCGGATAGACGGCATCGGTGCCGGTCGCGAACAGCACCCCCGCATCGCGCAGGCGGGGAACATTGCTCTCCGCGCCCTTGAGGTCGACCCTCATGGTGTACTCGTTCTTCGCCGCGAGCTGCTCGGCCGTGAGCCCGCCATATTGCTTGCGCAGGCTATCGAGCGCACGCTGGGGAGTGGTGTCCGCGATCAGCGGGTTGTCCAGGAACGTCAGGTCCAGGAATCTGCGCCCGAGGCTCGACTCCTGTACCGCCAGGGTGGAGATCAGGAATACGTTGTGCGCCTTGATGACCGCGATCGTGTCGTCGCTGATCCGATGCGAGGGAAAGTGCGCGAAGCCCGCGATGCCCGTCTGCGCGAGGTCCGCGGAGCCGTTGCGCGACCACTGATCGATGATGGTGCGGATTCCGTGCTTCCCCGCCTCGGCGGAGATGGTGCGTACCAAGGGGTCCGAGAGCCCGACATAGAGCTTGATGAAGTCCACCTTCTCGTCGGCCAGCGAGGCCACGATTCGCGGCACCTGCTCCTTCGCGGCGATGGCGACGGACAAGGCAGGCCACACCGGATCGGCGCCGTCCAGGATGGGCCCCACGCAGTAGATCCGCGGGCCGAGCACCCGTCCGGAGCGCGTCTCGGCCCTGAGCTGCAGGACAAACGGCTCCACATTGCCCGTGTCCATGACCGTGGTCACGCCGGCATAAAGCAGCGCGTTCAAATATTTCTGATAGCCGAGCACGTCGAGGCCGACGCCGTCGATGCCGCCGAGCAGGTGCACGTGCATGTCGGAGAGGCCCGGCAGCGCCGTGCCGCCCTTCCCGTCGATGCGGCGTGCGCCCGCGGGAATGTGAACCTGCGCTGCGTCGCCGACGGCGACGATGCGCCGGTCGTCCACGACCACGACGCCGTGCTCGATGGGCGTGCCGCCGTTCCCGTCGAGGATTCTCACGTTGGTGACGGCGAGTGGAGCGGCGGCGCACCACGGCGCCGCGAAGACCGCCAGCGCGAGACCTGTGTGGCGCAGGAGGCGCCCCAACGGCGGCGTAATTCCATTCATGTGCTCACCTCGATTGCCGCATGCGCCGCGCTCATCGGAACTTGATCCGCGCCTCGACCCCGGCGGTGCGCGGCTGATTGGTCACGAAATGAGGCTGCCCCGGAATCTGCGCGCCGATCATGATCGCGTCGCCCAGATTGGCGCGCTCGTCGGTCAGGTTCTTCACGAACGCCGTGACCTCGTAGCGCTCGTTGCGCAGCCCGGCGCGCAGATCCGTGATGCTGTAGGCAGGACGGTACAGCGGATTGATCTGGGCATTGTTGGCCGAGAAGCTTCCGCCGACATGGCTGAAGTCGACGCGGCCGAATCCCGACCAATTCGCGCTGACCTGGTGCTCGTACTCCGCATTGGCGGCGCCGGTGATGCCCGGAACCTGGTAGACCGGCGCACCCACTTTCTGCGGGCTGTCCAATCCTTGCTCGGTGATGCGGGCGTCCTCGTAGCCGACGCTCAGCCCGAGCGTGAGCTCCGGCACCGGCCGTCCGCCGAACTCGAGCTCGAAGCCCGTGCTGCGCGCGGCGCCGGAGTTGCCGGTGAGGCCATAGCCGCAAAGCGGCAGCGAGATCTGCTGCTGGATCTTGTTCCAGTCGATCAGGAAGGCCGCGCCATTCAAGGTGAAACGGCGATCCAGGAAGCTCGATTTGAATCCGACCTCGTAGTTCCACAGGCTGTCGGACTTGTAGGTCGAGACCTCGGCGGCGGTCACGCCGATGTTGGCGAGATCCTGATCGCAGCCCGTCGGCGGAGGACCGGGAGGCAGGGCGATGTTGTTGCCGCCCTCGCGAAACCCCTTGGCCGCGCTCGCGTACGCCAGGATTTCCGGCGTCACCTTGTATTCGAGCAGATACTTCGGCGTGAAGCCCTTCTCGCTGGTCGGGGTCGCATTGTAGACCTGGGGCACGCCGCCGAAGAACAATCCATTCGTGTATTGGGTGAAGGTGGCGGTATCGCGGAACCAGCGCACGCCCACGGTGGCTTTCAGATTGCTGAGAATGTCGTACGAGGCATCTCCGAACGCCGCGTACTCGCCGGCGTGGCGCGAGTCGATGAACGCAAGCGCCAGGTCGCTCGAGGTGCCGGTCGCGGCGCCGAGGCCTTGGCCGGTCCACTCATAGTCCCGCGGCCGGGTGCTGCCCGAGTAGAACCCGCCGAGGATGAACTGGAACGGGCCCGGCAGCGTGGACGCGAAGCGCGCCTCCTGCGCGAAGCGCCGCATGCCGATCTCGCGCGTGATGGGGCTCGGAATGGGGCTTGCCAGGCCGACGTCGAGCGACAACACGTCGGTGTCGTCCTCGGTCTCGAACGTCTTGCGCTCGAAGTACGCGCTCGAGGACACGAAGGTGCCGAACGGAACCGTGTAGTTCACCGTGAAGCTGGCGAGCCACCAGTTGTCCGTGCCCCCCTCGCCGATGTCGTACACCTGCCGCTGCTCGAGATTGCTCGCGTAATTCTCGGCATAGGGCACGCCGTTCTGATCGATGTGCTGATACATGACGCGCGGCGTGAACGACAGGCCCTCGATCGGCTCGTATCGCAGGGCGATCTGGCCGCCGTAGTACTTCATGCTGCCGACATCCGTCAGCACCGAGGTGGGCGGCGCCGAGTAAGGGCCGATCGCCTTGTCGAACCATCCGTCATCGAACTGATAGAAGCCGCTGAGGCGGACCGAGAGCACGTGATCGACCAGCGGCAGGTTGAAGTCGCCCTCGGCGAGCTCGTTCCACGAGCCGTGCTCGGTGGCGGAGGTGCCCACGTGCATCTGTCCGCTGACCGCCGATGCATCGGGCTGCGCGGTGATGATGCGGACCGTGCCGCCCATCGACTCCGCGCCGTAGAGCGTCCCTTGCGGACCGCGCAGCACCTCGATGCGTGCCACGTCGACGATGTGGGGATCGAGCGTCTCGAGCACCGGCGTATCGTCGATGTAGAAGCCCGTGGTGTTGGCGCCTTGAATTCCGCGCAAG
>DATAUO010000169.1:0-6899 GCA_036268215.1 Steroidobacteraceae bacterium | reverse complement strand
TAGTGGGGCAACCTGTGCCGGTTCGAGTCCGGCCGTCGGCACCATCACTTCGAGACGGGACTTCCGTGGCGGGAGCATCGCGACGTTCGTTACGCAACGCAACACGCGCGCTCCTGCTACAATTATGGTCAATCGAGCGATCCGGACGCGTATGCTGCGACAGTACCTGCCGATCTTGATCTTTTTGGGTTTAGCCTCCGTTCTGGGCCTCGCGTTGTTCACCCTGGGATGGATTTTGGGGCCGCGGCGCCCGGACGCGGAGAAACTCTCCCCCTATGAGTGCGGCTTCGAGGCCTTCGAGGACTCGCGCATTCGCTTCGACGTGCGCTACTACCTGGTCGCCATCATCTTCATCGTCTTCGACCTGGAGATCGCCTTTTTCTTTCCCTGGGCCGTCTCGCTGGATTTCACCGGCACCTTCGGGCTGATCGCCATGCTGATCTTCGCCTTGGTCCTCGTCGTCGCCCTGGTATACGACTACAAAAAAGGGGCGCTTGAATGGGACTAGAAGCCGCGTCCGCCGACGCTCCGGCAGTGCGCGGCTTCGAAGTGACCACCGTCGACAAGCTGATCAACTGGGCCCGCACCGGGTCGCTCTGGCCCATGACCTTCGGTCTGGCCTGCTGTGCCGTGGAAATGATGCATGCCGGCGCGGCGCGCTATGACCTCGACCGCTTCGGGGTGGTGTTTCGCCCCAGCCCGCGGCAATCCGACGTGATGATCGTGGCGGGCACCCTGGTCAACAAGATGGCGCCGGCGCTGCGCAAGGTCTATGACCAGATGGCCGAGCCGCGCTGGGTCATCTCCATGGGCTCCTGTGCCAACGGCGGCGGCTATTACCACTACTCCTACGCGGTGGTGCGTGGCTGCGATCGCATCGTCCCCGTCGATGTGTACGTGCCGGGATGCCCGCCGACGGCCGAAGCCCTGCTCTACGGCATCATCCAGCTGCAGAACAAGATCAAGCGCAACAAGGCGATCATTCGATGAGCGCGGCTCCAACCGCCGTGGCGGAGGGCGCCGCGCCGAGCCGCCTCGACCGGCTGGCCACCGCCATCGCGGCGGCCGTCGCCACCGGCTTGACCCGCGTCCCGAGCCACACCGGCGAGCTTTCCTACGAGGTCGCGCCGGATGCGCTGCTCGGCGCGGCGCGCACCCTGCGGGACGCTCCGGATCTGAAGTTCGAGATGTGCATGGACGTGTGCGGCGTGGATTTTCTCGATCACGGCCGTGCCGAGTGGAAGACCCAGGATGCCACCGTCTCCGGCTTCAGCCGCGGCGTGGCGCGCGGGCAGGGCGCCGACGAGCCGCCGCCGGCCGTGGCCGAGGGCCGGCGCTTCGCCGTCGCCTATCACCTCTTGTCCGTGTCGCTGAATCATCGTGTGCGCCTCAAGGTGTTCTGTCCCGACGATGCCGAGCCCATGGTGGATTCGGTCACCGGGATCTGGGCGGGCGCCGATTGGTTCGAGCGCGAGGCCTTCGACCTCTATGGAATCCTGTTCAGAGGACATCCGGATCTGCGGCGCCTGCTGACCGATTACGGCTTCATCGGCTATCCCTTCCGCAAGGACTTTCCGCTGTCCGGCAACGTCGAGGTGCGCTACGACCCCGAGAAGGGACGCGTGGTATACCAACCCGTGACCATCGAGCCGCGCACCCTCGTGCCCAAGGTCATCCGTCACGACAATCGCTATGATCCCGCGCTGACCAACGCGCCGGTCGGCTCGGGCACCAAACCGAATGGCTGAGATCCGCAACTTCACCATGAACTTCGGGCCGCAGCACCCCGCGGCTCACGGCGTGTTGCGCCTGGTGCTCGAGATGGACGGCGAGGTCATTCAAAAGGCCGACCCGCACATCGGTCTCCTGCACCGTGGGACGGAGAAGCTGGCCGAGAGCAAGCCGTTCAACCAGACGATCGGGTACATGGATCGGCTGGACTACGTCTCGATGATGTGCAACGAGCACGCCTACGTGATGGCAATCGAGCGGCTGCTCGGGATCGAGCCGCCCGAGCGCGCTCAGTACGTCCGCGTCATGTTCGACGAGATCACGCGGATTTTGAATCACCTCATGTGGCTCGGTGCCCACGCGCTCGACATCGGCGCGATGACGGTGTTCCTGTTCGCGTTCCGCGAGCGCGAGGACCTCATGGATTGCTACGAGGCCGTGTCCGGCACGCGCATGCACGCGACCTATTACCGCCCCGGCGGCGTGTACCGCGATCTGCCCGACTCCATGCCGAAATATCAATACTCGGAGTGGCGCTCCAAGAAGGACGTGGACCGGCTCAACGAGCGGCGCTCGGGGGGGCTGCTGGATTTCATCGCCGACTTCACCAAGCGGTTCCCGGCCTGCGTCGACGAGTACGAGACGCTGCTCACCGACAACCGCATCTGGAAGCAGCGCACGGTCAACATCGGCGTCGTCGCCCCGGAGCGCGCCATGCAGCTCGGCTTCTCGGGGCCCATGCTGCGCGGCTCGGGGATCGAGTGGGACCTGCGCAAGAAACAGCCCTACGAGGTCTACGACCGCATGGACTTCGACATTCCGGTCGGCGTCAACGGCGATTGCTACGACCGCTACCTCGTGCGTATCGAGGAGCTGCGCCAGTCGACCCGCATCATCGATCAGTGCATCGAATGGCTGCGCGCCAACTTAGGGCCGGTCATGATCGATGACCGCAAGGTCCGGCCGCCGCGGCGCGAGGAGATGAAGGGCGACATGGAATCGTTGATCCATCACTTCAAGCTCATGACCGAGGGCTACTGCGTGCCCGAAGGCGAGACCTACGCGGCGGTCGAGGCGCCGAAAGGCGAGCTCGGGGTGTACCTGGTATCCGATGGCGCCAACAAGCCGTACCGCATGAAGGTGCGCGCCCCCGGCTTCGCCCATCTCGCCTCGCTGGACGAGATGGTGCGCGGACACATGCTCGCGGACGTGGTGGCGGTGATCGGCACCCAGGACATCGTTTTCGGAGAGATCGATCGATGAGCGTCGAGCTGTCGGCCCACATCCGCGGGGAGATCGACCATTGGGTGGCCAAATTCCCGCCCGATCGCAGGCGCTCGGCCGTCATCTCGGCGCTGCACGCGGCTCAGCACGAGAACCACGGCCATCTGACCACGGAGCTCATGGACGCGGTCGCGGCGTACCTGGGCCTGCCGCCCATCCAGGTCTACGAGGTCGCGACGTTCTACTCGATGTTCGAGACCAAGCCCGTGGGCCGGCACCACGTATCGGTCTGCACCAACATCTCCTGCATGCTGCGCGGCGCGGAGGACATCGTGGCCCACTGCGAGAGAAAGCTCGGCATCAAGCTCGGCGAGAGCACGGCCGACGGCCGCATCTACCTCAAGCGGGAAGAGGAGTGCCTGGCCGCTTGCACCGGAGCGCCGATGCTCATGGCCGACCACGTGTTCCACGAGAACCTCACGCCCGAAAGCGTCGACAAGATCCTGGATGAGCTGAAATGAGCGGCAAGTTCGAGCAGAACCTGGTGATATTCGAGGCGCTCCAGCACGAGCAGCCCTGGACGCTCGAGGGCTACCGGAAGTCGGGCGGCTATCAGGCGTGGGAAAAGATCCTGAGCGAGCAGACGCCGCGCGAGAAGATCATCGAGGACGTCAAGGCCTCGGGCCTGCGCGGGCGCGGCGGCGCCGCCTTCCCCACGGGCGTGAAGTGGAGCTTCATGCCGCGCTCCTCGCCGGTGCAGAAGTACGTGGTCTGCAACTCGGACGAGTCCGAGCCGGGCACCTGTCACGATCGCGACATCCTGCGCTACAACCCGCACTCGGTGATCGAGGGCATGGCCATCGGCGGCTATTCCATGACGGCGACGGTGGGCTACAACTACATTCGCGGCGAGTTCCTGGGCGAGCCGATCCCGCGGTTCCAGGAAGCGCTCGCCGAGGCCTACGCCGCGGGCCTGCTCGGCAAGAACATCCGGGGCTCGGGCATCGATTTCGATCTGCACATGTTCATCGGCGCCGGCGCCTACATCTGCGGCGAGGAAACCGCGCTGCTCGAGTCGCTCGAGGGCAAGCAGGGCAAGCCCCGCTTCAAACCGCCGTTCCCGGCGAACTTCGGCCTGTACGGCAAGCCGACCACCATCAACAACACCCAGAGCTTCGCCTCGGTGCCGACCATCCTGCGCAAGGGCGCGGCCTGGTTCGCCGGGCTCGGCCCCGTGAATTCCGGCGGCACCATCATCTTCTCGGTGTCCGGCCACGTGGTGAAGCCCGGCCACTTCGAGCTGCCGTTCGGCATACCGTTCAAGGAGCTGATGGATCTCGCGGGCGGCGTGTGGAAGGGACGCAAGCTCAAGGCGGTGATCCCCGGCGGCTCGTCCTGCCCGGTGCTGCCGGCCGAGATCATGTGGAATACCAACATGGACTACGACTCGGTCAAGAAGGCGGGCTCCTCCATCGGCACCGGCGCGGTCATCGTCATGGACGAGAGCACCTGCATGGTGCGCGCGCTCGAGCGCCTCGCGCGGTTCTACATGTCCGAGTCCTGCGGCCAGTGCACGCCGTGCCGCGAGGGCACCGGCTGGCTCGACCGCATGCTGAAGCGCATCATCGCCGGCCAGGGCCGCGGCGAGGATCTGGCGCTGCTCCTCGACGTGGCGAATCGCATCGAGGGCCATACCATCTGCGCGCTCGGGGATGCCGCGGCGTGGCCGGTGCAGAGCTTCCTCAAGCACTTCAGGCACGAGTTCCAGTACATGATCGAGCACAAGGGCCGCTCCGTCGTCGATGGCGCCGCCGGAACGGCGGCCGCCGCGGCTTGAGGATGAGATGAGCGACGACACGGTCAACATCGAGGTCAACGGCGTGCCGATCAAGGCCCGAAAGGGTCAGATGATCATGCAGGCGACCGATCCCGCCAACATCTACATCCCGCGGTTCTGCTACCACGACAAGCTCACCGTGGCCGCGAATTGCCGCATGTGCCTGGTCGAGGTCGAGAAGGCTCCGAAACCGTTGCCCGCGTGTGCGACGCCCGTGACCGAGGGGATGAAGGTCTTCACCAAGTCGCCGAAGGCCGTGGCCGCGCAGCGCGCCACCATGGAATTCCTGCTCATCAATCACCCGCTCGACTGCCCGATCTGCGATCAGGGCGGCGAGTGCGAGCTGCAGGACCTCGCCCTGGGGTTCGGCCGGGACATCTCGCGCTTCAGCGAGAGAAAGCGCGTGGTCAAGGACAAGAACCTGGGGCCTCTGGTCTCGACCGACATGACCCGCTGCATCCAGTGCACGCGCTGCATCCGTTTCGGCCAGGAGATCCAGGGCTACCCGCAGTTGGGCACCACCGGCCGCGGCGAGAACATGGAGGTCGGCACCTACATCGAGCAGAGCGTCGATCACGAGCTCTCGGCGAACATCATCGACCTGTGCCCGGTCGGCGCGCTCAACAACAAGCCGTTCCGCTATACCGCCCGTGCTTGGGAAATGACGCAGCATTCGCTGGTGTCGCCGCACGACGCCTTCGGGACGAACATCTACGGGCACGTGCTGCGCGGCCGGTTGATGCGCATCGTGCCGCGCGAGAACGAGGCGATCAACGAGACCTGGATCGCGGACCGCGACCGCTTCGGCTTCGAGGGCATCTATTCGCCCGAGCGCGTCAGCCAGCCGATGATCCGCATCGACGGCAACCTGCAGCCCGTCGACTGGGAGGTCGCGCTCAACGCGGCGGCCGAAGGGCTGCAGCGCGTGGCGGGGTCGGCCGGCGGCAGCGCCCTCGGGTTCCTCGCCTCGCCGAGCGCCACGCTCGAGGAGTCGTACCTCATCGCGCGCATCGCGCGGCATCTGGGCAGCCCCAACATCGATCATCGGCTGCGCCAGCTCGACTTCCGCGGCGACGCGCTCGATGCCGCCTTCCCGAGCCTGGGGCTGCCGATCGCGGACGTGGAGAAGCTCGAGGGCGTGCTCATCGTCGGCTCGAACCTGCGCCACGAGATGCCGATGCTCGCGCATCGCGTTCGCAAGGCGGCGATCGCCAAGTCCGGCGCCGCGAAAGTGGCATTCCTCAATCCGCGGCCGTTCGAGTACCTGTTCCCGGTGGCCGCCTACGACGTCGAGGAGGCCGATTTCGCGGGCGAGCTCGCCGGCATCGTGCGCGCTGCCGCGGCGGCGGCCGGCAAGGATGTTCCGGCCGGCACGCGCGAAATGGCGGTCGGCGATGCGCATCGCGCGGTCGCGGGCGCGCTGCTCAACGGCTCGCGCCGCGCCGTCATCCTCGGCACCCTGGCGCAGCGGCATCCCGACTATGCCGAGATCAAGTCGCTGGCGGGCGCGCTCGCCGAGCTTGCGGGCGCGAGCGTCGGCTGCATCACCGAGGGCGCGAACGGCGCGGGGGCCTATCTCGCCGGCGCGGTGCCGCATCGCGAGCCGGGCGGCGCCTCGATCCGGGCGGCGGGACTCTCGGCGCGCGCCATGCTCGAGACGCAGCTCAAGGCCTACGTGCTCCTCGGAGCCATCGATCCGGCCGCGGACCTTTCGGTCGGCGCGCGCGCGCTCGGCGGCGCGGAATTCGTGATCGCCGCGACCACGCACCTGCCGGAGAGCTTGCGCGCGGTCGCGCACGTCGTGCTTCCGATCGGCTCGTTCGCCGAGGGGTCGGGCACCTACGTCAATGCCGAGGGCCGGTGGCAGAGCTGGAGCGGCGCCGCGAGACTCGTCGGCGAAAGCCGCCCGGGCTGGAAGGTGTTGCGGGTCCTCGCGAACCTGCTCGACGTGCATGGCGTCGACTACGACAGCAGCGATGAGATTCGCGATGCGGTGAAGGCTCTGTGCGGCGACCGCACGCAGGCGACCCGCAACGGCGTGACCGGCGATGCGGGCGTGCGGGCGGACGCGGCGGCCGGCGGCGCGGATGGCGGCCCGCCCCGCTGC
>DATAUO010000168.1:0-26173 GCA_036268215.1 Steroidobacteraceae bacterium | reverse complement strand
CGGGCAGCGAGCGCAGGGTCCGCATCAGGCGGCTGCATCTCGCGAACAGGGCGCGCTGATAGTCGAGCTCCCGGTGAGCGCGCATTTCCATGAGATCGTGGCCCGCGCAAAACGCGCGCCCGGCGCCGGCGAGAACCACGCAGCGCACCTCGGGCTGGCCGGCGATGGCGTCGATCTCGTCCTGCAGCGCCGCGAGCAGCCGCTCCGAGAGCGCATTCAGCTGCCGGGGTCGGTTCAGCCGCAACGTGGCCACGCCGCCGCCGTCCTCCCGCAGCACCAAGGCCTCCTCGGGCACGATCGGGCTTTGCATGAGACGGATGATACGCGCCTGTCCCGAAGGTCAGAACTTGTAGCCGAACCTCACGCCGAGAACGCGAGGCCTCACGATCTCCTCCGCGAAGACGAATTGCGTCGTCGAGGTGAACACGCTCTTGTTCACATTGGTGAGGTTCTGGGCGAAAAGCTCGGCGCTCCAGGCATCCTTCGCCACGCCGGCCGACGCGTCGAGCTCCGAGAACGCGGGGTTCTCGAAGCGCAGCAGCGTGGTGCTGACGTTCGACCCCGCGGACAGCGTGGGATTGCTGCTCGATTGCGTGAACGAGTGCGCCGTATGGACCACGGCGGCCTGCGCGAACGAGTTGTACGAATTCATGGTCCACTCGTAGCGCAGGCGCAGGTTGAACTGCAGCGGCGGCGCATTCGCGGCCGGACCGCCGATGGGGCCGTAAGGATTCTGCACGCTCAGGATCGGCTGGCCGTATTCGGCCTTGGTGGCCGGATTGTCGAGGAGCGCGGGGTTGTTCGCGATCAGGTACGGAGAGTTGGTCTGACGGCTCGTGTTCCAGGAAGCCGCGCCCTGCGCCGTCAAGCCTTGCGCGAGCTTGGCGATCAGCGAGGTCTCGACTCCGCGAATGCGATAGCTGGGGCCGTTGGTGTTGAAGCCGACGTTGCCGAGAACGCCCGGGTCGAAGAACGACACCTGTACGTTGTTCCAGTCCTCCTGATACACCGCGCCGTCCCACTGCAAGCGGTGATCGAAGAACTGCGTCTTCCACCCGAGCTCGTTGTTGGTGAGGGAGTCCGACGTGAACGCCTTCGGCGAGCAGTACTGGTTGACGTTGCCGGCATCCGGCACGTAGCAGGCGAACGAGCGATTGAAGCCGCCGGGGCGAAAGCCCTGCGACCAGGTGTAGTAGGCGAGCACGTCCGGCAGGATGTGCCAGGTCACGTTGGCGCGGCTCTTGAACCCCTTGTAATTGGTGTGAAGTTGCTCGGCATTGATGTTCGTGGACGATGCCAGGCAGGGGGCGAGACCCGCTTCGTAGCACCCGAAGCTGCCGGTCACCGACCCGTTCTCGGTGTTGGTGAAATTGTAATAGCGCGTCCCGCCGGTGACGGTCAGCACCTTCGGAATGATGTCGAAATCGATCGACGTGAAGAACGCCGTCTGCCGGTAGCCGCGCGTCACGTCGTTGAAGAAGGCAATGTTGTCGTTGCGCGTGCTCGGATTGATCAATGTCGAGCCCGGCGCCGGGCCCACGTCGGTCAAGCACCCGAACTGTACCGTCGCGGTGCAAGGGGGCAGCGTCTTGTACAGCCAGTTGAGCTGATCCTGGATCTGCAGCTCTTCCCAGAAGGCGCCCACGATGCCGCGAAGACGCCAATCATCCGGCGTGCTGACCCGGAACTCGTGGCTCTGGTGCGTGTTGCGCTCGGTCTCGTTCCAGCTGGCGGAGGGCGAGTAGCAGGTCGCAGCGAGCCCATGGGCGGGCTCGGCGCCGTGGCATTGATAATAGTCGGCGTACACCCCGCGCGAGTAATTGGTGTAGTCCTGAACCTGCGTGACGTTGCGCACGAGATAAGCGCCCGTGTACACCGCCTTCAAATCGCCGATCTTGCCGTTGACCGTGAGCGAGGTGTTCTCGAAGCGATCCTTGTTGTAGGAATCGTTGAACAGCGTCACCGACTGCCGAGGCAGCGGCGCGCCATCGGAGCTGCTGGGCATCTGGTAGAACACGCCCTGGGCGTCCATGTCCTGGTAGCTCTGAGTGAGCAGAGCGTTCCAGGAGGAATTGATGTCCCAGAGCGCCGACACCCGGATGCCCTCATAGGTGACCGGGTTGATCGCATTGGCGGCGACGGCGTAATTGTTGATGGACGGAGAGCCCGGCGGCACCTGGCAAGCGATGCCGCCCGATCCGCACCCGGTCGGATATTGCGCATAGCCGATGCCGATATCGGTGGACTTGCGCGTGAAAGTGGCGGGCACGTTGTTGATGTAGCCGCCGCGCCGATCGTTGTAGACCACGGCTCGAACCGCGAGCGTGTCCGCGATCAGCGGCAGATTGATCACGCCGGTCACGTCGGTGTTGGGGTCGCCGCCGGCGGTGATGCCGTAGCCCGCGGACACGTTGCCCTCGGTCACGTTCATCTTCGGCTTGTTGGTGATGTAGCGGATGGCGCCGGCCTGGGCGCCGGCGCCGAACAGCGTGCCTTGCGGCCCTTCGAGAACCTCGATGCGCTCCAAATCCGCCGCGTAGACGTCGAGATTGCGGCCGGGGAGCTGGGCGGATTGGTCGTCCAGATAGATCGCCACATTGGGAAATCCGCTGATCGATCCGCCCGACTGGGTGCTCTGGGCTCCGACGCTCAAGCCGCGCATGAAGATTTGCGACTGCCCGGGACCCGCGCTCGAGTTGGTCACGTTGGGCAGATATTTGATGACGTCATCGAAGGTCGCGACATTGAGCTGCGACAGCGTCTCGCTGGTGAGCGCCTGGATCGCGATCGGCACATCCTGGAGATTCTCGGTGCGGCGCTGCGCGGTCACCGTGATCTCCTGAATCTGGTCCGAGGCGGCGCTCGTGTCGGTCCCTGTCGCCGCGACGGCGGATCCCCCGGCGCCGCTCAGAATGACCGCGATCGCGTATGACAGCTTGGAGGGCGATTGCATGGTGTGCCTCGTTTGAATATTGCCGCTCATCTCATCCCGCGGCGTCGTCATCCGATCTTCATTGTTAGCATAGTTTTAACTGCTGTGGAACAATTTTGCCCCGCAAGCAAAGCGCTGCGATCACTGCATGGACAAGCGTCATCGGACTGCGCAAGCATGGCCGCTGTCGAGGGTGCACGGGGCCGGCATGGGTCTGCGCCATATCAAAAGTCGCATGGCCTATACCAAAATTTGATCGCGGCGAGGACTGCCGCGCCGGCGGAATCGCGCCGGCGCGATTTCCGGGGGGGCAACATGTTGCGAAGGATGACAAAAGCATGGCAGGGGCGCGCTCGCGGCCGCGCCCGTCGCGTCTCGGCGGCGGCAACGCTCGGCGTGCTCGCCGCAATCGCCGGTGCCGGGGCGGCGAGGCCCGCGGCGCCGTCTCGATCCGTCGCCGGTCTCGAGGTCATCGTGCTCGGCTCGGGCGGACCCGCCGCGCTCGGCCGCGCTGCGTCCAGCTACCTGATCCTCATCGACGGCAAGCCGCGAATCCTGGTCGACGCGGGCCCGGGATCATTCGCGCGGATCGGCGAAGCGCACGTCTCGCTCGAGGATCTCGACGTGGTGCTGCTCACGCATTTGCACGTCGATCACGCGGGTGAGCTGCCGGGCATGGTGAAGGCGCGCGCCGTCACCGCCGGCCGCCCGATCCGTTTCGACGTCTACGGCCCGACGGGCCAGGCGGCGCACGGCGACGCCGCGGCTTTCCCCTCGACCAGCCGGTTCGTCGAGCTGTTGTTCGGCGCCGGCGGAGCGTTCGAATACCTCAAGGATTTTTCCGCGCCGGTCACCTTCCGCGTCACCGACCTGGCCGTCTCCGGCGCGGGCGCCGAAAAGCCGCGGATCCTTCTCGAGCAACCGGGCCTGTCGGTCCGGGCCGTCGCAGGGCATCACGGCGATGCGCCGGCCGTCATCTACAGGATCGATCGCGGCGGGCGCAGCATCGTGTTCAGCGGCGATATCGACGCGAGCGGATTGCCCGCGCTCGAGAACATCTCGCGGGGAGCGAGCCTCCTGGTGTTCGACGCCGTGGTCCTCGATCCCCCCGGCTCGCCGCCGATCCTGTACTCGCTGCACACGCCGCCGAAAGCCATCGGTGAGCTGGCGGGGCGCGCCGGCGTCGGCGCGCTGCTGCTCAGCCACTTGTCACCCGCGGTGGAGGAGAGTCGCACGGCGGTGGCGAATTCCATCGGGCGCGGCTATCGCGGGCGCGTGCTGTTCGCGAGCGACGGCCTGCACGTCGAGCCCTGACCCGCGCCGTCACTTGAGGTGGGCGATGCGCCCTTGCGTGGGAAATCGCTTGAACTGCAGCGCGTCGTGTCCCGGGATGACGCGCTCGAGCGAGCCCGCCAGCTCGATCATGCGCCGCTGATTGTCCAGGTTCGCGGCTCGATCCGCGTCGCTGAAGGTCGCGCTGGGCTTGTGCTCGATCAGATTCCGATAGAGATCGACGTTGTCGGACGCGAGCACGAAGGAAGGATGGCCTGCCACGTGCACGAACTGGGATGCGTAAGTATGGCGTGCGCCGGTATAGGCCACGATTCCCGGCATGATCTCCACGTGATCGCCGTCGATGAGACGCAGACGGCCTTCGGTGTTCAAGCGCACCAGCTCGCGGACATCGTCCGGATCGATCCCGCCGTGGTCGCCGCCCGGCTGCCACGCCTCGCCGGTGTAATAGCGATACTCATCCCGCTGGATCCACACGCGCGCCTTGGGGAACAGGTCGATGCCGCCGAGGTGATCCCAGTGGGCATGACTGATGATGATGTCGGTGACGGCCTCCGGCGCGACTCCGGCCAGACGCACCGCCTCGTCGGGCCGCAGGTAGTCCTTGATGGTCCACTCCTTGAACCAGCGCTCGCGGTGAAAGCCGCTGTCGAAGAGAATGTTGCGGCCGCCCCCGCGAATCAGCCAGACCGCATAGACCGTGTCGATTTTCTCGTCCTTCGGAGCGCCGATCACCATCTCCGCGACGGCGTCGCCCGACGAGTCGGCGAAGCGGATGGCGTCGATGGAATATTCGGGAGTCGCAGCGGATGCGGGAGTCGCAATTGATGCGGCGCCGCCGACGGATGCGGCGCCCGCCACGGGTGCGCCGACCAGCGATGCCAGCGTCGAAATCGCGAGCAGGAATGCCTTCACAGCGCTAATTCGGCTCCGCAAGCACCTGATGCTTCAACAACAAGCGCACGCCGCTCGGCCAGGCGTCATCGGCCCCGGTGAAGAATGCCGTCTGCTGCTCGATGACCTTGCCGGTCTTGGCGTTGCGGATCTGCACGGTCGCATAGTATTCGGTCTGGGCGACCCGCGTCACCACGCCGACCAGCGATTGGTCCGCGCCGAGCTTTGCGGCGATGGCGGCCTCGCACCCGTCGCACCGGCGGAGCTCGTGCGTCTTGACCGCCGGCTCGCCGGCGGCCGCGGTATCGACCAGCGCATAGCGCCCCGATTGCGCCAGGTAGCGGCGCGCCTCGGCCGTGACGGCGTCCATGCGCGAGCGGTCTTCCGCACCGTTGGCCAGCTTGTAGGCGCCCGCCGCGCTCGCATCGTCGAGCTCGAAATCGAATACGGCGATCTTGACGGGCGCACTCTTGGCCGGCGGCGCCGCGCCGGCCTCGGGTACGGCCGTCTCGGCCGCGGCCGCGGTGGTCACGGTGGCCAAGGCGATCGCGGCCGGCGCGGTCACGCTGGTCATGGTGGCCAAGGCGGTGACGGCGGTCGCAGTGGCCAGGGCGGTCACGGTGAGCAGAAGGCGCTTGCAGGCGCTCGAGAGGCAGGTCGCTTTCATGGCCGAACATTAGCGCGATCGCGGCGGTCGAGATAGGGCAAATTGCCCGGCAACTTCGCCCGTTCGCCGGCCGTACAATGCACGCGTGAATTTGAAGCTGCACCTGCTCGTGCGCATGACCGTGGCCGGCCTCTTGTGCTGGCTCGCCGTGTCGATCTACGTGGTGAGCCAGTCCGCTCATCGTGCTGCGCGCGATCTCGCCACGACCGCCGACCAACTGCAGTCCATCGTGACCGAGGACGTGATGCGCCGCTGGATCTCCATCGGCTCGGATCAGCGGACCCCGGATCTCGCGTCCGCCGCCGTGCGTTTTCCCGATCCGCCTTGCTTGAGATATGTGGCGCAGGACGGAACGGGGTCGGACTGGGGCTGTGCGGCGCCGGGCGTCGCGTCCACCGTCCCGCCGATGGCTGCAGCGGCGCTGCGGTCGATCGGCCTCGAGGGTCTCGATCTGCAGCGGAAGATCGAGATCTACGGGGTGCGGGTGGGCACTCTCGAGATCGAGTCCAACGATGCGACGCTGCTCGAGGCTCAGTGGCGCCGCGTACGCGACCTCCTTGGCCTCACGGCCGTGACCTTGCTCGCGCTCGACCTCCTGGCCATGTGGATCGTGGGGCGGGCGCTGGAGCCCACCGCCAGGATCGTCGCCGCGCTCGAGCAGCTCGGCAGAGGAGATTCGAATGCCCGCCTCCCGCGCCTTCATCCCCGTGAGTTCACGCTCATTGCCGACGGCATCAACCGCCTGGCGGAAGGATTGAGCCAGGCGAACGCCGCTCGATCGGCGCTCACGGCGCGGCTGTTTCGCGTGCACGAAGACGATCGACGGGAGCTGGCGCACGAGCTGCACGAGGAGTTCGGGCAGTGCGTGAGCGCGCTCGGCGCGGTCAGCGCCAGCATTCGCCAAAGCGTTGCCGCCGGCGAGGCGCTGACCGAGTCCGACATTCTGCCTCTCGAACGAGGGGTGGAGCAGGTGCTCGACTCGCTGCGCGCGTTGCTCGAGCGCATGAGCCGGCCGCCTCTGGAGGGGCAGGGCTTGCGATCCGCGATCGCCGACCTGGTCACGGCGTGGCGGGTCACGCACGTCGATACCGAGGTCGAGGCTGACGTCGAGCGGCTCGCCGGAGACGAGTGCGCGCTGTGCGCCTACCGCATCGTGCAGGAATGCCTGAGCAACATCGCGCGCCACGCGCCGCGGAGCCGCCGGGTGTCCATTGCGATTCGCGCCCGGGAGTCACTGCTCTGCCTCGCGGTGAGAAGCGACCTCGATGACCTGGCGGAGCGCGCGGCCGGCGCCGGCATGGGGCTCAGGCTGCTCGATGAGCGCGTGCGCTCGCTGCAGGGGTCGTTCGCCGCGGCGATCGTCGACGGCCGGTTCGAGGTCCGGGCGGAGCTGCCGATGGGTGCAGGATGACCGGCGCCTCGGTGCGGCTGCTGCTCGCGGACGACCATGCCATCGTGCGCGCGGGTTATCGGCATCTGCTCGAGCGGCAGGCGCGATACACGGTGGTTGCGGAGGCAGAATCGGCCGAGCAGGCCTACGCGCAATACCGGCAGCTCCGCCCGGACGTGGTGGTCATCGATCTCGCCATGCCCGGAGCCAGCGGGCTCGAGGCCATTCAGCGCATTCTGAGCCTCGATCCCGGCGCGCGCATCCTGGTGTTCAGCATGCACGTATCGCCGGACTTCGCGCAGGCGGCGCTCGGTGCCGGCGCACTCGGCTACGTCACCAAGAGCAGCGCGCCGGACGTGCTGCTGCGCGCGATCGGCGCCGTGCTCGCGAGACAACAGGTGCTGAGCCCGGACATCGCACACTCGCTGGCCGTGGCCCGGCTCTCGGGCGAGCGCCGCCGGCTTGAATCGCTCACGCCGCGGGAGTTCGATGTGCTTACCATGCTGATCTCGCCCGCGAGCGTTCAGGACATCGCGCAACGCCTCCATCTCAGCGTCAAGACGGTGCAGAACCTGCACTACCAGATCAAATCCAAGCTCGGAGTCGACACGGATATCGAGCTCACGCGCCTGGCGCTGTCCTGGGGACTCGACGCCGCGCCGCCTGCTCCCGGCCCCGCGGGGCCTTCGTAGCAGGTGTCCATCGAGGCAGGAAGGGGCGGAGCGGCACGCTCAGGCAGCGCTGCCGGCAACCAAACCGGCCCGTGACGGCCGGCGCCCCGCGAAGAGCACCGCGACGGCCGCCATGACGCAAAGCGCGCCCGCGAGCACGAACGCCCGATCGTAGCTGCCCTCGGTGGTACGGATGATGCCGGCCACGGTGGTCGCGAGCGCTGCGCCGACCTGATGGGCCGCGAAGATCCAGCCGAACACGAGGCCGGCTCTCTCTGCGCCGAATTCCTGACGGGTGAGCGCAACCGTCGGGGGGACGGTGGCGATCCAATCGAGACCGTAGAAGACCGCGAATAGCGACAGGCCGTGGCCCTCGGATATGAGCCCCGTCGGCAGATAGAGTAGCGACAGGCCGCGCAAGCCGTAGTAAGCGAGCAGCAGCCACCGGCTGTCGAAGCGATCGGAGAGCCAGCCCGATCCGGTCGTGCCGATCAGGTCGAAGAGTCCCATCATCGCGAGCAAGCCCGCGGCGCGAACCTCCGGGATGCCGTGGTCCATGCACGCAGGGATGAGGTGGGTCCCGATGAGGCCGTTGGTGCTGGCGCCGCAGATGAAGAAGGTGCCGGCGAGGATCCAGAAGACGCGCGAGCGCGCCGCGAGCCGGAGCGACGAGATCGCTGCCGCAAAGGGGTTTCCCGCGACGACCGGGCCTGCAGGCGCGCCCGCCTCGCGGCCGTAGGGCACCAATCCCAGGTCGGCGGGCCGATCCCGCATCCAGATGAGCACGATCGGTATCAAAGCCAACGCGACCAGGGACATGATGATGACGGCGGAACGCCAGCCCCGGGTCACGACGATTTGGGCGAGAACCGGCAGGAACAGGAGCTGGCCCGTGGCCGAGCTCGCCGTGAGCAATCCGAGCGCGAGTCCGCGGTTGGTCTCGAACCAGCGCTGCACGATCGTGGCGCCGAGCACGATCGCGACGATCCCCGTGCCGGCGCCGATCACGACGCCCCAGAGCGCGACCAATTGCCAGGGGTGCCTCATCGTCACCGTTGCAAGCGCGCCGATGCCGACCATCAGCGCCGAGGCCGCCATGACGCGCCGGGGGCCGTAGCGCTGCACCAGCCCCGCGGCGAACGGTCCCAGCAAGCCATAGAGCAGCAGGTTCACGGAGATCGCGAACGAGATCGTGGCGCGCGACCAGCCGAACTCGTGCTCCAGCGGCACGATCAGCACGCCGGGCGTCGAGCGCATCGCGGCGGAGGTGAGCAGCACCAGGAAGGTGACCGCGAGCACGGCCCAGGCGTAATGCGGCTTTCTCATGAAGGGATTCTAGCGGCGTCGATGCTGGCATGAATGACCAATACCCCACGATTTCTGCCAAACCTGCTAACATCCGCCGTCCGAACTGCGAGGGCTCGATCATGAAAAGAATCGTGATGCTGTGCGTTCCGCCGGCCCAGGGTCTCGACGTCATCGGTCCGCTCGATGTGTTTGCCATCGCCAACCGGATGATTGCCGCCTCGTCGGGCGCTCCCCCCTATGAGATCGAGCTCGTGACCAGCGCCAAAGGGCTCGAGATAGCCACTTCGAGCGGCGTCAAGCTCGTCGCGCACCGGCACTACCGCCAGGTACGCGGCGAGATCGACACCCTGCTGATTGCCGGCGGCCCCGGGGCGCGCCACCTGGATGACCCGGCATTGCTAGAGTGGTTGCGCAAGGCCGCGGCTCGCGCGCGGCGGGTCTGCTCGATCTGCACAGGTGCCAGGCTTCTGGCCGCGGCAGGCTTGCTGCAGGGCCGGCGGGCGACGACGCATTGGCGCTTCGTCGACAGCTTCGCGCGCAGTCATCCTTCCGTCGCCTGGGACCCGGATCCCATCTGGGTCCGGGACGGCCGTTTCTACACGTCGGCGGGGATCTCGGCGGGCATGGACCTTGCGATCGCGCTCATCGAGGAGGATGCCGGCAGCGCCGTCGCGCTCGATGTGGCGCGTCACATGGTGATGTTCCTGCGGCGTCCCGGAAGCCAGGCACAGTTCAGCGTGGCGCTCGCCGCCCAGGCCACGGAGCGCCGCGTGCTGCAGGAGCTGCAAGCCTGGATCGCGGAGAACCTGGCGCGGGACCTCGGCGTCGAGGCGCTCGCGGTCCGTGCGGCGATGAGCGCCCGCAACTTCGCCCGTGTCTTCACCCGCGAGCTCGGCACGACTCCGGCGCGCTACGTGGAGCAGGCTCGGATCGAGGCGGCGCGCACGCAGCTCGAGTCGAGCGGCGATGGGGTGGAGCGGATCGCGCGCCGCTGCGGATTCTCGAGCGCCGAGCTGCTGAGGCGCGCCTTCGTGCGGCACCTGAACGTCTCGCCGAGCCGGTATCGCGAGCACTTCCGCACGCGCAGGCTGCCGCGGCGCCGTGCCGCCGCCTAGGCTATCGGTGGCTCGCGGGCTGGTTCGGCACCGCCGGAATCGAGGGTGGCAAAGCCGGCTTTCCTTGCGTGGCCGCCTGATATTGATCGAACGCCTGCAGCAGACCGCTGCGAACCTCGTCGTGCACGGCTTTCTTGAGCGCGGGCCATTTCTTGGCCGGAATCATCAGCGGTTGGTCCGAGCTCGTGACGCCGATGCCTCTGCGGATGGCGTTGGCGCCATGCAGGGCGACCCAGCGCGGATCGTAGGCGACGGGAGTCGCATCGTCCCAGCGGATCACGAGATCGATGCTCTTGATCAACGCGTCGCGGCTGCGGAACTGCGCCGCGATCAGCTCATGCGGCATCTGGCGAACCAGCGTGTCGACGGCGGAGCGCGCGCTCAGGTCGGTGCAGCGCTGCGCATCGAAGGTGGCGCGCACGCGCGCCGCGTTCAACCAGAAGATGGCGCCGTCGATGTCGTTTTGCCGATACAGGAGGGCCGCGAGCGCGAACAGGACCGGCGGATTGTACGCCCCCGCGTTCTGGAGGATGGAGCCGACCAAGGCGTCGTTCTCGTGTCCGGCGGTCGCGGCGAGGGTGCGGATGGCGGCCACCGAGGGCTTGGTGTCGATGGTGGCGTACTCGCCCTGCGCGGGCACCGAGAGGGCGCCGACGTACGGGCCCGTGGGCTGCGCGGCTTGCGCAACCGCAACGAACAGCAGGCCCGCGAACGTGCTGACGGTACGCATGCGGTTAGAGTACCGCAAGGCTCCGGCGGCCGGTAAGATCCGCCCATGCGTTCATCCTCATTGTTGCTCTGCCTGCTGTTCTGCGCCTCCGTCTCCGCCGAGAGCTTCGACCTCGTGATCGAAGGGGGCCGGGTCATGGACCCCGAAACCGGGCTCGATGCCGTGCGTAATGTCGGCATTGCGAACGGCAAGGTCGCCCGGATCAGCAGCGAACGGCTGAGCGGAGCGCGCGTGCTGCAGGCGCAAGGGCTGGTGGTATCGCCGGGGTTCGTCGATCTCCATCAGCACGCGCAAGACCCCGAGTCGGGACGGCTCAAGGCGATGGATGGGGTTACCACGGCGCTCGAGATGGAAATCGGCGCACCCGACGTTGCCGCATTTCTCGCCCGCAAGGCGGGGCATTCGGTGATCAACTTCGGCACCTCGGCGAGCCATGTCGCCGCGCGGGCAGCGGTATTCGGCGCTCCGCTCCCGGCCGACCGGATACTGCCCCAGGCGGGGCCGGCGACCAACGACGCCGCTGCCGACGCGCAGATCGACGCGATCGAGCAGCGGCTGCGCCACGAGCTCGACGCGGGAGCGCTCGGTATCGGCATGGGGATCGAGTACACGCCGGGCGCGAGCCACCACGAGGTGATCCGGATGTTCCGTGTCGCCGCCGAGCGCCGGGTGCCGATATTCACGCACATCCGCAGCGCCAACGTCGCCGATCCGGGCTCGGGCGTCGCGTCCGTCCAGGAAGTCATCGCCGCCGCAACCGTGACCGGCGCGTCGCTGCACATCGTGCACGTCAACAGCATGTGCACCAAGCAGAGCCTCGAATGCCTCGGCCTGATCGCCGGCGCGCGCGCCCGCGGCATCGACGTGACCACGGAGGCATATCCGTATGTCGCGGCGATGACCTACGTGAATTCCGCGGCCTTCAATCCCGGCTGGCGGGAGCTGCAGGGCCTCGATTACGGCGACCTGGCGATGCCGGACTCCGGCGAGCGCCTGACGCGCGAGCGCTTCGAGGCCTTGCATGCCTCGTCCGATCCGCAGCTCGTTCTGATGTACGTGAACACGGATGCGATGGTCGACTCCATCATGCCGAATCCGCTGGTGATCGTCGCAAGCGACGGGGGGCCGGGGCATCCGCGCAATGCGGGCACCTACTCTCGCGTGCTGGCGCGCTACGTGCGCGATCTCGGCAGCATCACGCTGATGGATGCCATCCGCAAGATGAGCCTCATGCCCGCGCAGCGCATGGAGAAGGCGACCCCGGATGCGAGGCGCAAGGGGCGGCTGCAGCCCGGCGCGGACGCCGACGTGGCGGTGTTCGATCCGCGCACGGTGGCGGACCGGGCAACCTACAAGGCGCCGCGGGAGCCGAGCACCGGGATGCGCTTCGTCATCGTGAATGGCGTGCTGGTCGTCGATCAGGGCAAGCCGGTGCCGAACGCATTTCCGGGCAAATCACTATAAATCGAGGGGACATCATGCTCGAGCTCACACGGGTAATTGCCCTTGCCATCGCGGCTGCGGCGACTGCCGCCCTCGCAGGCAGCGCAAATCCAGCCTCGGCCGCCGCGGCGGCGCCCGACAAGGCCACCAGCCCCTGGTGGGGCCATATCAAAGTGCTCGCGTCCGACGACTTCCAGGGCCGCCTCACCGGCAGCCCGGGTTACCGCAAGGCCGCCGAGTACGTGGCGCATACCTTCGAGCAGGATGGCCTCGCGCCCGCGGGCACGAACGGCTACTTCCAGAGCGTCGGCTTCGAGGTTCAATCGATCCTCGCCGACAAATCCCGCGTGCAGCTCGTGAGCAAGGAAGGCGCCGCGAGCGACGTGAGCGATAGCCTGGTGCTGTCGCCGAGCGTGATCCAGCGTCCCGAGGTGAAGGCGCGGCTGGTGTTCGTGGGCTACGGCGTGCACCTGCCGGAGGCCGGCTACGACGACTTCGCCGGCCTCGACGTCCGCGGTGCCGTCGTGGTCTACGTCGTCGGCGGCCCCAGCACGGTCACGGGAGCGCAGCGCGCGCATTCGGCGGCCGAGGTTCTGCCGCACTATCTCGAGGGAGCCGGCGCGCTCGGCACCTTGTCGATCACGTTGCCCAAGAATCGTGAAGTCCCCTGGGCGCGCCAGAAGGCCGCAGGGAGTCAGCCCGGCATGGTGCTCTCGGAGAAGGCGCTGCGGCGCTATCAGGGACCAATGTTCTCCGCCGCCTTCGATGAGACCAAGGCCGAGGCGTTGTTCGCGGGATCCGGCCATACCTTTGGCGAGATCGTGGATCGCGCGATGGCGCATCAGCCGATGCAGCATTTCGCCTTGACGCCGGCCTTGAGCGCGCACGTCGAGACCGCGGTTTCCAAGGTGTCTTCGGACAACGTCGTGGCGGAGCTGCCGGGGAGCGACCCGACCCTGGGCGCAGAGGCCGTGGCTCTGACCGCGCACCTCGATCATCTCGGCACCGGCAAGCCGGATCATGGCGATGGGATCTTCCACGGGGCGATGGACGATGCCTCGGGCATCGCGACATTGCTGGAAATCGCCGATCACATGCACCGGGCCAAGGTCAAGCCCAAGCGCTCGATCCTGTTCGTCGCGGTGTGCGGCGAGGAAAAGGGCCTGCTCGGGTCCCGCTACTTCGCCGCGCATCCGTCGCGTCACGAGGGCCGCATCGTCGCCGACCTGAACTCCGACATGTTCCTGCCGCTCTATCCCTTGAGCGAGGTCGTCGGCTTCGGCGCGGACGAGAGCACGCTCGGCGACGATCTGCGCGCCGTCGGCAAGGAGATGCAGGTCGGGGCGGTCGCGGATCCCCAGCCCGATCACCTGGTATTCGTGCGGGCGGATCAATACAGCTTCGTGCGCAAGGGGGTCCCGGCCCTCATGTTGCAGATAACGCCGCGCCCGGGCACGCCCGAAGAGGGGACCTATGCCAGGTGGTTCACCGAGCGCTACCACGCGCAGGCGGATGATCTCGACCAACCGGTCGATCTTGCGGCTGCCGACGCGTACAACCGCCTGGTCTATCGACTGGCCCTGCGCGTGGCGGATGCCCCGAGTGCGCCGAAGTGGAAGGACAGCAGCTTTTTCGCGAAGTTCGCGGCGCACCCGTTGACATGAGTCGGGCGCGGTGCAGCCGGTAGCCATCGAGCGGTGCGCATCGTGAGCACGGTCGCCGTGACGGGGGCATCGGGGTTCATCGGCTGCCAGGTGATCCTGCGGCTGCTCGCGGACGGACATACCGTGCGAGCCACGGTGCGGAGCCTGACGCGCGAGCCGGACGTACGCGCCATGCTGGCGGCAGGCGGCGCAACGCCGGGCGATCGGCTGTCGTTTCATGCCGCCGACCTCGGAACCGACGCCGGCTGGCGCGAGGCCATCCAGGGCTGCGACTTCGTGCAGCACGTGGCCTCGCCCTTTCCGGCCGGCGCACCCAAGCACGAGGATGACCTCATCGTGCCGGCGCGCGAGGGAACGCTGCGGGTGCTGCGCGCCGCGCGCGACGCGCGGGTGCGCCGTGTGGTGCTCACGTCCTCCTTCGCCGCCGTCGGCTACGGCGCGCCGCCGCGCAGCCAGCCCTTCGATGAGAACGACTGGACCTGCATTTCCGCCGACACGGCGCCGTATTCCAAATCCAAGACGCTCGCCGAGCGGGCGGCGTGGGACTTCGTGGCGGGTGAGGGGGCGGGGCTCGAGCTCTCGGTGGTGAATCCCGTGGCGGTGTTCGGCCCGGTGCTCGGCCCCGATTTCTCGACCTCGATCCAGATGATCCTGCGCATGTTGAACGGCGGCATGCCGGCATGCCCCAAGCTGTACTTCGGAGTCGTCGACGTTCGCGATGTCGCCGATCTGCACGTGAGCGCGATGACGCATGCCCGGGCGGCGGGGGAGCGGTTCCTTGCCGTGGCGGGCGACTTCCTGTCGGTACGGGACATCGCCCTGGTCCTCAAGCGCCGGATGGGCGGCGCAGCGCGGCGCGTGCGCACCTGGCAGATCCCGGATTGGGCCGTGCGGCTCGCGGCGTTATGCGATCCGACGGTGCGGCTGATACTGCCCGAGCTCGGAAAGCGCAAGAACGCGACCCATGGCAAGGCCACGACGCTGCTCGGCTGGTCGCCGCGGCCGCGCGAGGAGTGCATCGTCGCCACCGCCGAGAGCCTGCTGCGGCTGGGATTGGTGCGCTAGCCGTCGCGCGGCCGAACCGGTGCGCCGATGAACGCGGCGCCGGCGCCTCCGCGAGCCGGGTCTGCCACAGTATTATCTACGCGTGATGATTGCCTCGAGATACTCGCCCGGAACGGTGAGTCGGCCTGATCCCGATATGTTGAGACGATTCAGGCTCTCGGTCAGGTCGGCGGAGAGCGCGTCGCGCTTGTCGGCCGCGAGCGTGGCGTAGGCCTTGTGAATGGGTCCGTACCACGCGCGAAAGGTTTCGAGGAAGTGCGCCGCGGAGCGATAGCGGAAATTGAACATGCGCCGCTCGGTGCGGATGCCGGCGGCAAGATCGCCGAACAGCGCACGCAGGTGGACTTCGGAGCCCCATCGGGATGCGGGATGAACGCCCGGCGGCGGCGGCAGGTGGCGCGCGAGGATCTTGAACACCTCCCCGATGAAGCCCTCGGGGGTCCAGCTCGCGAGACCGATTCGCCCGCCCGGCCGGCATACCCGCGCCAGCTCCCCCGCGGCCGCCTCCTGGTCGGGCGAGAACATCACGCCGAAGGTCGAGACCACGGCGTCGAATCGTCCATCCTCGAAAGGCAGCGCTTCGGCGTCGGCGGCCTGGAAGTGAATCCTCAGGCCCTCGGCCTTCGCGCGCTCCTCGCCGCGCTCGAGCAATCCCGGCACGTAATCCGTGGACCAGACCTCACAGCCGCGCCGCGCGGCCGCGAGCGTGGCGTTGCCGTTTCCGGCGGCCACGTCGAGCACGCGCTCGTCCCAGGAGAGATCGCAGCTTTCGGCGAGCTGCTCGCCGACGATCTGCAGGGTCGTACCGATGACGGCGTAATCGCCGCTCGCCCAGGCAGCTTGCTGTCGGGCTTTGAGCGCGACGAGGTCGGTGGGGTGCGATGCCAGCATGCTTGAATCTCCTCGTTTGCGGGGTGGGCGCATTGTGTGGTCGGGGCAAGCGCCCGTCCTGTTCGGCCGTCCGGCGATGTTGCTTCGTCGTCCTTGAGCTCTCGCCGCGCCTGCCGGGAGCCTGCTCGGCGTCCGAGTTGCTTATCCGAGCGTCCGGACGCGCCCGAGCGCGATGTGGCGTCTCTAGGCCGGACGTACGGAGGCTGTCACAATGGAGGGATCACCCCGGGAGGAGAGTCGTGGGAATGCCCGATATCGCGGTGGCCTTGGAACGAGTGACGACCGCGCTGCAACGACGGCCGGATATGGGCATCCACGAGGATGCCGCGGCAATTGCGCGCTGGGCCGGCGGAACGCGGGTGACCGCGCTGCATCCCAACGGACACTCGGTCTCGACCGACATGCCGTGCGAGCTCGGCGGCGAGGGCCGGTCGGTCACCCCCGGATGGCTGTTGCGGGCCGGGTTCGCCAGCTGCACGGCGACCTGCATCGGAATGGCCGCGGCCACGGAAGGGATCGAGCTCGGCTCGCTCGAGGTCCAGGCGCGCAGCCGCTCGGATACGCGCGGTCTCCTGGGAATAGCCGACGCAGGCGGCCACGAAGTCGGGGCCGGCCCAAGGGACGTGCAGATGATCGTACGCATCTCAGCGCCCGGCGTTTCCGCGGCGAGGTTGCGCGCCCTCGTAGAGTCGAGCTATCGACGCTCGCCGATGGTCCGCGCCGTCGAGGACGCGAATCCGGTGAGCCTCGAGATCACCGTCGGCGACTGATGGACGCGCTCTCGGAAACCTTGCGCGTGGTGCGCCTGGTGGGCGCGATCTTCATCAATGGCCGATTCACCGCGCCATGGTGCTATCAGTCGCCGAGCGCGGCATCCGTCGCCCCAATCTTGGAACCTGGCGCGGAACGCGTGGTGATCTTCCACATGATCGCCGAAGGCGATTGTTATGTGGAGATGGGTGGCGAGCCGCCCGTGCACCTCATCGCCGGGGATGTGGTCATCTTCCCGAGCGGCGATGCGCACCGCATGACCTCGCGGCCGGGATTGCCGCCCGCGCGCGGCCGCGCGCGCCTCGATGAGGTGCTGGCGCGGCGTCCTCGGCAGATCGCATATGGCGGGGGCGGCGCCGCAACGCGCCTGGTCTGCGGCTACCTTGCCTGCGATGCGCGGCTGGCGCGCATGCTGCTCAACGGCCTGCCGCCGCTCGTCAAGGTCAATGTGCGGGGATCGAGCGCCGGCGCGTGGCTGGAGGCGTCCGTGACCTACGCGCTGGCCGAGGCGCGCTCGCCGCGTCCGGGCGGGGAGGGCGTGCTGTCGAAGCTCGCCGAGGTGTTGTTCATCGAGGTGTTGCGCATCTACATGAACGGCACCGAGGAAAGTCGGACCGGATGGCTGGCGGGCGTGCGTGACCGCATCGTGGGCAGTGCGCTCTCCTGCATGCACAAGGATCCCGCGCGCGCGTGGACCCTCGAGGAGCTCGCGCGGCTAGCAGGGACATCCCGCTCGGTGCTCGCCGAGCGATTTCAGCGGCTGGTCGGGGCTTCGCCCATGCAGCACCTGATGCAATGGCGCATGCTGCTCGCGTCCAACCTGCTGGTTCGAACCAATGCGACGCTCTCGCACATCGCTCAGGACGTGGGCTATCGAACCGACACGGCGTTCAGCAGGGCATTCCGCCGTGAATTTGGCGCGCCGCCGGCCGCGTGGCGCCGCAGCCGCAGCCCCGAGAACATCAGCCGGGCTTGACCGCCTTGAGATGGCCCGGCCGCAGCTCGCCGCGCTTCAACACCACCACGAGCTGCCGCCAGTCGTCGATGAAGTGGCGCGCGCGCTCCGGGCCGATGCGATGCACGATCACGGGGTTCAAGGGGCCTTCCATCGCGGAAAGCTCCCGTTGCGCGAGGCCGAGGTACCAATCGTGCCGGTCGCGGATCTCGAGCTCCTTGAATCCCGCCTGACGCAGGGTCTCCGCGCTCTCGGCGAGCGTCGCCATGTTGTAGGCGATGCCCTCGAGCCGGAAGAATTCCATCATCTCGGCCGAGTAATCGCCGCTCCCGCCGCGCAGCCAGTCGCTCGCGATGAACGCGCCCTTGGGCTTCAAGACGCGGAGCACCTCCGCGAAGATCGCCGCCTTGTCGGGGATCTGCACCAGGGAATCCTTGGAGAACACCACGTCGAAGCTCGACTCGGCGAACGGCAGCGGGCCGGGCTCGACGCGCACGCCGCGAATGCGATCGGCAAGTCCCGCGCGCGCGATCCGCGCCGACATGCCTTCGAGGAGCGCGGGATCGATGTCGATTCCAACGACGGAGCCGGCGCCGTAATCACGGACCAGTATCTCGTCGACGGCGCCGAGTCCGCAGCCCACGTCGAGCACCTTGCAGCCGGCGATGGTGCTGCCCTCGAGCAAGCAGGAGATCTCGGCCGCACCCCCCGGCGATAGAAAGCCCTCGCCCCAGATGATCTGCAGCATGGCCTGCATGCCGTCGTCATATTCCCCGGGCTCGCTGGCTTGGCCCACCTTGGCAGATTCGTCCGCGTTCATGTCGCGCCCAGTTCCTGAAGCAGCCACTTGAGATCGTACACCTTGTCGAGAGCCTCCCGCATGATGGCCGGATGCAGCGCGATCGTGCGGTTGTTCGCCGGATCGAAGCGATAGTGGCCGGCGATCGAGTTTATGTTGCCGTCGAACACCAGCCCGACCAGGCGTCCTCCGGCGTCGATCAGAGGGCTGCCGGAATTCCCCCCCACGATGTCGTTGTCGGTCGACAGGCAAAACGGCGTATGCATGTCGAGTTGCGCGCGCACCTTCATCCAGCTGTCGGGAATCTTGAACGGCACGTAGCCGGTCGCGCGCTCGAACGCTTGCCTGAGCTCGGTGTAAGGCGCGATCGCGACTCCGCTCTCCTGCCATCCGGCGACCTTGCCGTAGTTGAGGCGCAGGGTGAAATTCGCGTCCGGGTATTCGTTGGTGCCGTAGACGGCAAAGCGCGCCGCCGCGATCCGCCGCGACGCGGCGGCCAACGGTGCTTCGACCTCATCCTCGAAGCGCCGGCGGATCGAGCGCGAGGGACCGTCCACCGAGCGTGCGAACTCGATCATGGGATCCGTGGAGGTGTCGATGGCCGGCTTGCGGCCGAGCCAGAGCTGCTTGCGCAGCTCTGCGTCGTCGAGCTTGGTCTCCGCGACGAGGCGCGTCGCGAGCGCATCGGGCGACTCCTGCGCGAGCAGGCCGTGAACCACCGGCTGATCCGGCCCGAGCCATTCGCGCATGCGCTCCAGCGAGGACGATAGGGACAGCACCTCGAGCTGCGCGTATACCGGGACGTGCGCGTACAGCTCGCGCTGGATCTCGGGCAGGGACGCATCGGTGAATTCGCGCAGGCGCGCGATGTTCGGCTTGGCGCGCTCATCGGCGCCGCGCACCAGCAGGCGTGCGTCGTGAAGCAAGGTGCTGCCGAAGGCCGCGCCGCCCTCGAAGAACGTGTATTCGTAGTAGAGCGTGCGCTCGCGTGCGACCGCGGCCTGGATCTCCTGCCACGGGTCGCCGCCGGACAGGCGGGCCGCAGCACGCAGCTGGTCCTCGCCGCGCGCCTTGTCCTGCAGCAACGCATCGTCATGCAGCGCGTCGAGCTGCTTGCGCCGAACTTTGATGGCGTTCTCGAGGATGCTCAGCGGCGCGCGGATCAGCCGCTCGTTGTCGGGATTGACGCTGCCGAACTGAACCACCCTGCCGCGCAGCTCGGCGGTGCGCAGCAGTGTGAACGGCAGCACCACGTCGCGCTCGAACTCGAGCTCCGCCCGCGTCCGCAGCCGCGCAGTCGACCCCGGGTGACCGGGCACGAGCACGAGCTCTCCGTCGCTCGGGCCCGCGAAGTCGATGCGCAGGTGCTCCGGCGTGTCGGCGGGCTTGCCGTGCTCGTAGGCGCGCAGGATCGCGAAGTCCAGCGACCACCGCGGGAACTGGAAGTTGTCCGGATCGCCGCCGAAGGCAGCGATGTCCGCCTCGGGCGCGAACACGACGCGCAGATCCTCGTAGCGCTTGTACTTGTAGAGAAAGTACTGCGCGCCGTCGTACAGCTCGACCACCTCGCAGTGCAGCGGGCCGGATCTGGAGCGGGCGCTCGATCTCTCGCAGGCTTCCTCGAGCGCGGTCTCGGTGCGCTTGCGCGCGGCGAGGGCAGCGGCATCCGCGAGACCTGCGACGGCCTTGTCGATCGCAGGCGCGACGTTCTCGCTGTCGATGAGCACGTCGGCGCGCTGGTCCGGGCACGACTGCTCGGCACGGCGGTTCGGGGCGGCGAAGCCGAGCTCGAGGACGCTGTGATCCTTGCTCGACAACCCGGCGAGGCAGGTCTCGATGCAGTGTTGATTGGTGAGCAGCAGGCCTTCGGACGACACGAACGCGCCGGTGCAATTGCTGAGGCGGACCGTCGAGCGCCGCGCGTGATCGAGCCAGGCGGGCGGAATGTCGGCGCCGTACTGCCGTTTCACGGCCGCGGCGGGGAAATTGTCGAACGTCCACATGCCTTCGTCGGCGCGGACCTGTCCCGGCGAGAGGCAGGCGAGCAGAGTCACAAGCCAAGCGAGCAACGGCAACAGGACTCGCATTCTCACCTCGCAGCGGCGTCGGCGTCGGTGGGCCCATTCTATCCGGGACGGGGTGCCGGCGCGGAGCAAAGCGCGGTCTCGGGCTGGCGGGGCCGCGCCGGTCGAGGGCGTGCCAATTCCGGTACAATAAGCGCTCCTCCTCGCCATGAGGCACCCCAGCTTTTGAGTCCTGACGCACTGACGCGCCCGCTCCCGGTGAAGCCGCGCGGCTTCGCCGCCTTTGCCAATGCCGATTTTCGGATCTTCGTCTTCGTCGCGACCGCGGCGATGATGGCCGACAACATCGAGCACGTGATCAGCTACTGGGTCATGTTCCAGAAGTTCCGGTCGCCCGCGCTCGGCGCGTTCGCGGTCGTGTCCCACTGGGTCCCTTATCTGTTCCTGGCGGGCTTCTCGGGCCGTCTCGCCGACCGCTTCGACATCCGCCGCCTGATCCAGATCGGCATGTTGATGTTCGTCGGTGTCTCGCTGGGCTGGGGCATCATGTTCATGACCGACTCGGTGGCGGTATGGAAGGCCATGGTGCTGCTCGTCGTCCACGGCCTCGCCGGTGTACTTTGGATCCCGGCCTCGCAGGTGTTGATCCACCGAATCGTGACCCTGGAGCAGCTGCCGAGCGCGGTGCGGCTGACCACGACGGGGCGCTATCTCGGATTCCTGGTGGGCCCGCTGCTCGGGGATGTTCTGCTGCAGCTGTTCGGGCCTGCTTACGGCATCTTCATCAATGCGCTCATCTACGTGCCGTTTTTCGCATGGTTGATCAAGGCGCCTTACGGCCCGAGCAGCGCGCCGCCTCAGCCCGCGTCTCGCGCCAGGGGCGGCCTCGCCGATATCTGGGCGACGATGAAGGTGGTCGCAAAGAATCCCGTGTTGGCGTCGATGACCTTCTTGATCAGCTCCGCGGCGTTCTTCGTGGGCAACGCCTACCAGGCGCAGATGCCGGGATTCGCGGTCGATCTCGGTCATGCGCGCGCGGATTTCTCCTATGGCGTGCTGCTTGCGGCCGACGCCGCCGGCGGATTGGCCGCGGGCCTCGCCCTGGAAAGCCGCGGATTGCTCCAGCCGGCGGTGCGGACGGCTTTCGTGCTGGCGATGATCTGGTGCGTGGCATTGATCGGTTTCGCCCGCTCGGACACCTACCCCCTGGCGATCGCGCTGCTGTTCATCGCCGGCTTCGTCGAGCTCAGCTTCAATGCCATGGCTCAGTCGCTCGTGCAGCTCAACGCGCCGGGCGAGATCCGCGGCCGCGTGCTCGGCGTGTTCTCCATGTTCGCCATGGGTATGCGCACCTTCAGCGGCTTGAACGTCGGGCTGCTGGGATCCTGGATCGGCATACACAATTCGCTCAGCCTGAGCGCCGCAGCGCTGCTCATGCTCTATGTCGCGGTGTTCGCGGTGCGCCATGTCAGCCGCAGATAGCGCGCCGCCGGACACGCCCGACGTGCGGCTCATGCGCCGCGCGCTCCAGCTCGCCGCGCGCGCCGCGGAGGGCGGCGAGGTTCCCATCGGTGCGCTCGTCGTGATGAACGAAGAGGTCGTCGGCGAAGGTTGGAACCGGCCGATCGCAAGCCGTGATCCGAGCGCGCATGCCGAGATCGTCGCGCTCCGACAGGCCGCGCACGCGGTCGATAATTACCGGCTGGCGGGCGCGACCTTGTACGTCACGCTCGAGCCCTGTGCCATGTGCATGGGGGCGATCCTCAATGCGCGCATTGCACGGGTCGTATTCGGCGCGTGGGACCTCAAGGCGGGCGCCTGCGGCAGCGTCATCGACCTGCCGCGCGAGCCCAAGCTCGCGAATCGAATCGACGTGTTCGGCGGGGTGCTGGCGGAGGAGTGCGCCGCGCTGCTGCGGGATTTTTTCGAGGCTCGCAGGTAGGGAGTGAGGAGGGCGCGCCCGACGGGTGCGCCATCGCGCGTGCGCTAGTCGAGCGTCGCGCCGTGCTCGCCCCAGGCCCACTCGAGCAGGTCGCGGTAGCTGCGCACATTGTCGACGTAGCGCACCGGCTCCCAGCCGCGCGCGTAGCCGTTCTCCGTCTGCGTGTACCAACGCTCCTGCTCGAGAAGCGGCAGGAAATCACGCACGTCGTTCCATGAGTCCGGGTCGCGTCCCGCTCTCTGCGCCAGCACGCGCGCATCTTCCAGGTGACCGTAGCCGATGTTGTAGGCCGCGAGCGCGAACCAGGTCCGATCGGGCTCCGGCACGTGCAGCGGGATCTTCTCGTAGACCTGGCGGAAGTAGCGAGCTCCGCCGAAGATGCTCTGGCGCGGGTCGGCGGGATCCGAGACTTGAACCGCGCTCGCCGATTCCATCGTGAGCTGCATCAGGCCCCGGGCGCCGGAGGCCGACGCGGCGCTCGGATTCCACTTGGATTCTTGATAACCGATCGCCGCCAGCAGGCGCCAGTCCTGGCTGCTCTGCTCCGCCGCCTCCTCGAACCACTTCTGATAGAGCGGCAGGCGGCTCTGCAGGTGGCGCATGAATCCGCTCGCGCCCGCGAATTCCAGGTCGTCGGATCGGCCGTAGTAGTGCTTGATGATGGCGACGAGCTCGCCATCGAGGTTGAGATGCTCGAAGTAGGCGTTCAGGTCGCGCAGGAAGCCCGGATCGCGCGCGCTCGCCGCCCATGCCACGTTCTGGATTCCCGGAAAATCGAAGGCGACGCGCAGCTCCGGATGCTCGTCGTGCGCGAGTGCGAACTCGGTGGAGTCCGCGATGGTGTAATCGATGCTGCCGTCGGCGACGCCTTCCATCATCGCCTGGGTATCGGTGCTCGAGTTCTCCACCCAGACGAGGTCGGGCACCAGATTGCGCGCCACGTGCAGGGTCTTCGCGTGCGAGCTGTCGGCCGCGATTTCGAGATCCGCCGCGCCGATGTCCGCGAGCGACGCCGGGCGAACCGCGCCGCGGCGGTAGATCACGTGCTCGCGCACGCGCTGGTATGAGGGTCCGAATTCGATGCCCGGGATGGCTTGGATCGGCACCTTGATCCCGGCCGCCGCGATGTGCGCATGGCCCGAGGTAATCGCCGCGTAGATGTCCGCGAAGCTCTGCACGGGGATGATCTTGAGCTTAACGCCCAGCTCGTCGGCGAAGCGGTGCGCCAGCTCGTACTCCGGACCTTCCGGCATGTCGTCCGCGCCCCGGAAATATGCGAGCGGACCGTTCCGGGTCACCACCCGCAGCTCGCCCAGCGTCTTGATCTGATCGATCAAGCTCGGCAGCGGAGTACAGGTTGCGAGCAGGCTCACCGCGGCGACCGAGAGCGTCACCTGGGTCCAGCGGCGCCAGTTTTGACGCAAATTATCGCGGAGCTTCGAGGTTCGCACGGTCGTATTTAGAGCCCCGTGAGGCGGGCAAGTTCTCCCGGAGACATGCCCAATGCCGATGGGCTAGAATACCCAATTCACACGCGTCGCGGGCTCTTGACAAATGGTATTTGTTGTCCCCGTGATTAGCACGTCACAATGCAGCAAACTTAAGTCAAAAATCGCAAAGCTTAAGTAAACGACGCAAAGTCAAACGGAGAGGTACCGAAGTGGTCACAACGGCGCCGACTCGAAATCGGATGGTCGGGTAATTCCGGCACGTGGGTTCGAATCCCACCCTCTCCGCCACTGAAATAGAAAAGGCCCCGTCTTGCGGGGCCTTTTTTATTTCAGCGGAGCAGGGTGTGTGGACGAACCGACCCGGGTTCGACAAAAATCGCGGAGCGATTTTTGGACGACGCGGTCGCCGCGTCGGTCCGGAGCGAAGCGGAGGACGAGTGGCCGTCCCCGGCCGCGAGCAATCCCACCCTCTCCGCCACTTTTTTGCGAGCGTTTTCAGCCCTTTTTCCCCTCCGGGCTTCTGGCAGAACTACTGGCAGAATCTGGGGACCCCAGGGACGGAGCACGATTTGGCACGCGGAGTCCCGCGGGCTCGCCAGAGCAAAAGGGAGCAAGGACACTTTTGGTCGTCCATCCATGGCATCACGGATCGCCTGAATATCAGCCTCCGTTACCCCTTCAATCCACGCTGCATACATACGCAGCATCACTTCGACGCTGTGACCGTGTTGCTTTGCGACCCAAAGTAGATTCTTAGCGAGCATCAATGCCCAGGTGACCGAAGAGTGTCGCGCGTGATACGGACCGCGCTGATGGGACTCTCAAGCGGTCCTGAAAAACGAGAGGGTTACACAACCTGTTCGGGCTGGTCGAAAGCAGAGTTCGACTCAACTTACATCCGCGAGATAGTCGAGAAGCAAAATGTCATCCTTCCGATCTGGCTGCATGTCACTCAAGAAGATGTGTATCGGTATTCGCCGAGGCTCGCTGACAAGGTTGGTTTGAAGTCGTCCTTAGGAATAGCCGAGATTGCGAGCAAAATTGCTCAAGCGTTGAAAAGCTTGTCGCATCTGGACCATTCTCGGCCGCTTCATAACGGCGATACCTCGCGATGAGTTAGTCGATGCTTCTGCTTGGGCAAAGCTTCTAGACCGCCTCAGTCGACGCTTTTTTCCGAGGTCGACCACCCTTACGACCGTTGGCTCGCGAGCTTTTGCGTTTCGCGCGTGAGGTCGCCTGGCCGCCGCGACTGGCAAAGATGGCTGCGACGGACCGCGAGGGCAGCATCGCGGGCAGGATCGCTGTCAGTAGCCCATGCACGCTGATTTGAATGTCCCTGTCTTCGAGTTCAATCGCCGATCCGTCCGGCCAGACCTCAAGTTTGCTCAACTCTTCCGTAGGGACATCCTGCAGCGCGCCTATCCACTGTCGTGGAATCAAGAAGCCGGCATTGCGGCTCGTGACGATCTCGATGGCATCACGCTCGGGGACGTAGCGGGCAGCTTGCGCCCGAATTTCGGTCTCGACCTCAATTCGACCGGCGGCAAGCGCCGCGGCGTACGCGGCATCACTGATCCGCTGTGCATTCGTCGTCATAGCTTCACCTGTACTCTTGTACCATCTCGAAAAATCACGCGAACCCGTTCGTTCGCGGACTCGTATTCCGCCTCGGCAATCTGCTTCGCGCTCGGAACGGGCTTCGAGAGAAGCTCGATCTTTCCCGCTTTGCTCACCATGGCCCACTGGTTGGCCAAACAAGTCGTTCCTCGCGTCAACCACCAACTACGCCGACAATCCGGCAGGCGCTCTCGAACATCGCTCAAGAGTGATTCACCACACGCTGTAGAGGAACGTTTTTGACCGGGGCGATGCTGATGAGATCAACCGCACTGTCCAGGTATGAGAATCTCACTCGCCCCATCCAGCCGTCGCGGCGGTGTCGAGCGTGGACGTGTGCAGGGCAAATGATCGGCCGAGAAGACGTAGATGCCGGATAACCTATCAGCTTAGGTTATTCAACCATCGCCTGTGCTATTAGACGAACCCGGGACTAAGGGATTCAGAGGCTTATCGATGGATAAGTCCTGAAATCGTCGCATAGTTCGCCGATCATAGTTATTGTTTTTGCCATTATAAATGCTCGTCAACGTCTGCCTCTTAATCAATTG
>DATAUO010000167.1:0-8883 GCA_036268215.1 Steroidobacteraceae bacterium | reverse complement strand
ACGCTGTGGCGCAAGAAGACGCGCACCATCTTCACGCTGCTCTCCATCGTGATCGCCTTCCTCCTGTTCGGCGTGCTGGAGACCATCGACTATGCATTCGCGCATCCCTCGAGCGGCGTGACCAACGCGGACAAGCTGATCACCTCCAACAAGTACTCGATCACCTTGGCGCTGCCGTTCTCGGACGTGCAGCAGATACGCTCGGTGCCCGGCGTGGCCGAGGTCACCTGGATGACGTGGTTCGGCGGCTATTATCAGCAGCCGAAGAACTTCGTGTTCGCGCTGCCGGTCGACACGCGCAGCTACTTCAACCTGCACAAGAACGAGTTCGTGGTCGCCGACGACCAGATGCGGGCGTTCGAGGGCGCCCGCACGGGCGCCCTCGCAAATTCGGCGCTCCTCAAGAAGTATGGTTGGAAGGTGGGCGACAAGGTGCCGCTGCACTCGACGATCTGGACCCAGACGACGAATGGATCGCTCGATTGGACCTTCGACATCGTGGGCACGTTCGACGCCAAGGACCCCGCCCAGGCCGCGCAGCTGGCGCAGATCCTGTTGTTCCACTATGAGATGTTCGACGAGGGACGCAGCTTCGGCAAGGGCACGATCGGCTGGCTTGAGGAGCGCGTGAACGACGCATCCAAGGCCGCCGAGATCTCCGGTCGCATCGACGCGGTGTTCGCGAACTCGCCGAACGAGACCAAGACGCAGCCCGCGGATGACTTCGCCATGGCCTTCATCAAGCAGTTCGGGGACATCGGCTTCGTGCTGCGCGCGATACTCGGCGCCGTGTTCTTCGCGCTCCTGTTCCTGACCGGCAATACCATGATGCAATCGGTGCGCGAGCGCATCCCCGAGCTCGCGGTGCTGAAGACGCTGGGATTCAGCGACGGGCAGCTGCTCGAGCTGGTGCTGGCGGAATCGCTGCTGCTCTGCGCGATCGCCGCCATCATCGGGCTCGCCCTGAGCTTCGGGCTCCTGCCCGCGATCAGACTCGCGCTGCCCGGGGTGCAGTTGGCGACGCGGGCTCTCGCGCCGGGACTTCTGGTTGCGTTGCTGTTGGCGCTGATCGTCGGGCTGCCGCCCGCGCTGCGGGCCATGCGCCTCAACATCGTCGACGCCCTTGCGGACAAACATTAGGGAGGCATCGATGCTCAAGCAACTGATCGCCATTCTTTCCATGAGCCTGCAGACCCTGCCGCAGCGTCTCGGCTCCTCCGGCGTGGTGGTCATCGGCGTCGCCGGCGTCGTGGCGGTGCTGGTGTCGGTGCTCGCCATGGGTACGGGCTTCCGGCACACGCTCGCGGACGCCGGGCGCGCGGACCGGGTGATCATCTTGCGCGGCGGCTCGGACGCCGAGCTCAACAGCAACCTCACCCGCAGCGACCTCGATACCATCGGCAACGCACCGGGGCTTGCCAAGGACGCCGCCGGCAAGGCGCTGCTGTCGACCGAGCTGGTCACGGTGGTCAACGTCCCGAAGATCGACACCGGCACGGACGCGAACGTCACCCTGCGCGGCGTGGGCCTCAAGCTCGCCGAGGTGCGCCCCGAGCTCAAGATCGTGCGCGGCCGGATGTTCCGCCCGGCGGTGCGCGAGCTGATCGCCGGCGCAGGCGCGGTCAAGCAGTTCAGCGGGCTCGAGCCCGGCAACGTGGTGCATCTGCGCAATTCCGACTGGCAGGTCACGGGCGTGTTCGAGAGCAACGGCGATGTGCACGAGTCCGAGCTGCTTGCCGATGCGGACACCGTCGGGTCCGCGCTGGAGCGTTCGGGCTACAGCTCGGCAGTCGGCCTGCTCACGAGCGCCGCCGCATTCCCCGCCTTCAAGGACGCGCTGACCACCGACCCGCAGCTCAAGGTCGACGTGCAGCGGGAGCCGGCTTACTACGCAGCCCAATCCAAGGATCTGAGCAAGATCATCAACAATGTCGGCAACATGGTCGCCGTGATCATGGCCATCGGTGCGATGTTCGGCGCGCTCAACACCATGTATTCGGCCGTCGCCGCGCGCGGCCTCGAGATTGCGACGCTGCGCGCCATCGGCTTCGGGGCGCTGCCCGTGCTCTTGTCGGTGATGGCGGAGGCGCTGCTGCTCGCGCTGTTGGGCGGCGTCATCGGGGCCTCGCTGGCGTGGCTGTTCTTCAACGGACACAGCGTCTCGACGCTCGGCGGTGCGTTCGCGCAGGTGGTGTTCAAGCTCACGGTCACCCGCGCGCTGATCGTCACCGGCATCACCTGGGCCTGCCTGATCGGCCTGCTGGGCGGGTTCTTTCCGGCGCTGCGCGCGGCCCGGTTACCGGTCGCGGAAGCGCTGCGCGCCGCTTGAACTATCAGCACATCTACCACGCCGGTAATTTCGCGGACGTGGCCAAGCACACGGCGCTGGTCTTTTGCCTGGCGGCGCTCCGGCGCAAGGCAGCCGGCTTCTTTGCGCTGGACACGCATGCCGGGCGCGGCTGGTACGAGCTCGGCGCGGCCGAGGCGCAGAGATCGGGCGAGTCCAGCCGCGGGATACTGCGCCTGAGCGAGACCGCCGGCGGAGAGCCCGCGCTGCACGATTATCTCGCGGCGGTCGGCGCACCCGGCCGCGCCGCGGGCGCTCCTGGATCGGGTGGTGCCGGCGCGCGCGCCGGCAGTTCGGGCGGCGCGAGCCGCGGCGCGCGGGCGCGCCCCTCGCGCTACCCTGGGTCGCCCGCCCTGATAGCGGCGGCGCTGCGCTCACAGGATCGCGCGCTGTTCGTCGAGATGCAGCCGGCCGAAGCGCGTGCCCTCGAGCGGCAGATCGAATCCGCCGGCCGGGTCGGAGTCCAGCTCGGCGACGGCTACGCCGCCCTCAAGTCGCAGCTGCCGCCCAAGGAGCGGCGCGGGCTGGTGCTGATCGACCCGCCCTACGAGGATCCCGGCGAGATCGATACCGTGCTGGATGCGCTCGCCGATGCGCATCGACGCTGGCCCACCGGCATGCTCCTCATCTGGTATCCGATCCTGAGCGCCGCGCAGCGAATGGCCGCTCGACGGCGATTCACGGCGCTCGGGATTCCGAAGATGCTCAGCGCGGATCTGGCCGTTCATCCGGACGATGCCCACGTCGGCCTCGCGGGCTCGGGTCTCTTGATCGTCAATCCTCCCTTCGGCGCGGACGACCATCTGCGCGAGGCCTACGCGGCGATCCGGCTCGCACTCTCGAGCCGCGGCGCGGGCTACGCGGAAGTGTCCCGACTCACGCCCGAGCAAATGGCACAATAGACCCTTGAGACGGGCCTCGACGCCCGCGAGGAGCTTCGATGGACAAAGACTCGTTGCGCGAACACCTTGAGGCGCTCAAGACGCAGATCGCGGACGCCGGCCGCACCCACCCCGGCTCCATGGCGGGGGCGCATGATTCCGTGAGCGAGATCGAGCGTCTCATCGAGGACTCGAAAGGGGCGCCGCATCCGTCGCTTCCGGATCTCGCGGAGAGCCTGGCGGTGCGATTCGAGGCGGATCATCCGACGCTCGCGGCCGGCGCGCGGCGCCTGGTGGATCTCCTGGGAGAAGTGGGTATCTAACGAGTCCAGACGATCGAGCTTCGCACGCGCGCAGCGATGCGCTCGATGGCGGGCAGGTCCGCCTCGCGGCCCTGGGTGAGCACTGCGAGGCTGCCATGGCCCGCGTCGGGGACGATGACCCCGCGATAGCCTTCCTCGTCGAAGCGCATGGGCTTCCCCACCTGATCGTGGACCAGCACCATCACGGTGACCGGCCCCGATTCGGTCTGCATGACGAGATGCGGCACTTGCCTGCCGTGGAATTTGCAGCTGCTCGCGTAGCTGACGATGCCCGGCGGTCCGGCCAGGCGCAGATGCGCATCGGCGAGCACCTCATCGAGCTGCGGCCCGGGGACGGGGACGCCGGTGCGCCGCCAGGCATCCGGCTCCCCCTTCATATGCGTCACCACGTCCGCGGCCAGGCTCTCCCGCGGCGAGCTCAGCCAGAGCACTCCGCCGACGGTGAGCGCCAGCGCGAGACTCGCGGCCATGGCAAGCCAGCGGGCCCGCCTCGGCGGGAAGGCCGCCACCCGCGGGTCATTGCCGCGCGGACTGCCATCGGCCCTCGCCGCGCCTGCCCCTGCATCCGTCATGGGCGCGCGCAGCGCCCGCTCCAGGCGCGATTCGAACTTGAGCAGCCGCTCGCTGAATCCCGCGCAGTCGGGGCACGTCTTGCGATGCGCCTCGAGCCCGGGATCCGCGTCGCCCGGATCGGCGAGCATCGACCGGCGATATTCGTTGCAGTCGGTCATTCTTGCGGATCCCGGCCCGTATCCTCGCCGCACATCTCGCGCAGCCGCCTGCGCGCCCGGAACAGGCGGGTCAGCACCGCGGCCGTCGAGAGATCGAGCTCGCGCGCGATCTCGGCCGTGGTGAACCCCATCAGCACCTGCATGACCAGGGGCTCGCGATACTCCTCGGGCAGTTTGAACAGCGCCGCGCGGAGCTCCGCCGCGTCCTCGGCCTCCGCGGCGGCCAGCATGGGCTCCTCGCTCGCGACCAGCTCGTCCACGCTCACCGTGGGGAGGCGCTTGCGCTCGAAGGACCGTGCGTACTCGCGCCGGATGATGGTCAGGAACCAGGGTTTGGCGGCGGTCTCGTCCTGGAGCGAATCCCGGGCTTTCCAGGCCCGCAGCATGGTCTCCTGCACCACGTCCTCGGCCAGCGCGCGGTCGCCCGCGAGCCAGTAGGCAAAGCGCAACAGATCCGGACGCAGCGACTGGCACAGCGCCTGGAAGCGGGCACGCTTCTGATTTCCGCCAAACTGATCCTTCATGGTTAAATCAGCATCCGGCCGGACAGACCCCGTGCGCGATATTACCGCGTGCCAGAGAGGCGGGAGGGCCGGATTCGCGCTGCCTGAGACCGGATGAGGAGTCACAGTCTAGATGACCGGAATTCCTGCACATTCATTTCCCTCCACCCGCATGCGGCGCATGCGCACCGACGAGTTCTCCCGCCGCCTCATGCGCGAGACGGTGCTCGACGTGGATTCCCTGATCTACCCCATGTTCGTCGTCGAGGGTCAGCGGCAGCGCCAGCCGGTCGCGTCCATGCCGGGCATCGAGCGGCTGTCCATCGATGAGCTGTTGCGCGAGTGCGCCGCCCTGGTGCGCCTGCGCATCCCGGCCATCGCGCTGTTTCCGGTCACCCCGCCCGAGAAGAAGTCGCTCGATGGGCGCGAGTCCTGGAATCCCGAGGGCATCGCCCAGGCGGCGGTGCGCGCCGTGAAGCATGAGTTCCCCGAGCTCGGCGTGATCACCGACGTCGCGCTCGATCCCTTCACCACGCACGGCCAGGACGGCCTCATCGACGCCGCCGGCTACGTGCTCAACGACCTCAGCGTCGAGACCCTGGTGCGCCAGGCGCGCTCGCACGCGGACGCGGGCGCGGACGTGGTCGCCCCGTCCGACATGATGGATGGGCGCATTGGCGCGATCCGGGGCGCGTTCGAGACGGCGGGTCTCGTGAACACCCGCATCCTGGCCTACGCCGCGAAGTACGCTTCCGCGTTCTACGGCCCCTTCCGTGACGCGGTCGGCTCGGCCGCGCAGCTCGGCAAGAGCGGTAAGGCGAGCTACCAGATGGATCCGGCCAACTCGGACGAAGCGCTGCGCGAGGTGGCGCTGGATATCGCCGAGGGCGCCGACATGGTGATGATCAAGCCCGGGCTGCCGTACCTGGATATTGTGCGACGCGTCAAGGATCGCTTCGAAATGCCGACTTTCGTCTATCAGGTGAGCGGCGAGTACGCCATGATCATGGCCGCCGCCGGACATGGATGGCTGGACGAGCGTGCGGCCGCGCTGGAGTCGCTGACCTCCTTCAAGCGCGCCGGCGCGGACGGCATCCTGACGTATTTCGCGAAAAGAGCGGCGGAGTGGCTCGAGCAGTGAACTGGAATCCCGGCGCCGAATCACCGGATCAATACGGGGTGGTGGGTCACCCCATCGCGCATAGCTGGTCGCCGTTCATCCACGGCCTGTTCGCCAAGGCGACCGGGCAGAATCTGGTGTATCGGCTGTTCGACATCACGTCGGAGGATTTTCGGCGCGAGGCGCTGCGCCTGTTCACGGGCGGGGTGCGCGGCCTCAACATCACCTTGCCGCACAAGCAAGCCGCGGCGGAGCTGGTCAACGAGCTGACGCCTCGGGCCGAGCGCGCGGGCGCGGTCAATACCATCGCGTTCTTCGACGACACCTCCCTGCTCGGCGACAACACCGACGGACTCGGCCTCACCGTCAATCTCGAGCAGAACCTGGGGATGAATCTCACCGCCAAGCGCGTCCTGATCCTCGGCGCCGGCGGAGCCGTGCGCGGGGTATTGGGTCCCCTGCTGGAGCGCGAGCTGCGCGAGCTGGTCATCGCCAATCGAACTCCGGAGCGCGCCGCCAAGCTCGCGGAAGAGTTCTCCGACATGGGGGAGATCTGGGGATGCGGCTACGCAGACCTCGTGGGCTCGGGCTACGATCTCATCATCAACGCGACGTCGGCCGGCCTGCAGGGCCAGATGCCCGCGCTGCCCGATGACATCGTCGGCGGCGAGACGATCTGCTACGACATGGCCTATGGCCGGGGATCGACCCCGTTCACGCAGTGGGCGAGCGGGCGGCGCGCACGGCGTACCGTGAAGGGCTGGGGCATGCTGGTCGAGCAGGCCGCGGAGTCGTTTCTACTCTGGCGCGGGATCCGGCCCGACACCCGAGCCGTCCTCGCGGCCCTCGCGCAGAACCCCTGACGCCGCGCCCGGGCCGCGGGCCCGTCGACGCGACGGCTGCAACGGGCTTCAGCGCATCGTGACCAGCTCCTCCGCGCTGGTCGGATGGATCGCGACGGTGTCGTCGAAGTCGCGCTTGGTCGCGCCCATGCGGATCGCCACCGCGAAACCCTGCAGCATCTCGTCCGCGCCGAGGCCGATGATGTGGCAACCCACGATGCGCTGATCCGGGCCCACGCAGACCAGTTTCATGTCGGTGCGCGTCTTGCGCGCCGTCAATGCATGGTACATGGGAGTGAAATCGGCGATGAACACCTTGACCGCATCGCCGTGCTGCGCGCGCGCCTCGGCCTCGGTCGCGCCGACCGTGCCAATGGGCGGGTGCGTGAAAATCACCGTGGGTATCAGGTTGTAGTCGAGATGGCGTTCCTTCTGGCCGCCGAACAGGCGGTCGCTCAAGCGCCGTCCCGCCGCAATCGCGACGGGCGTCAGTGCGGCGCGCCCGGTAACGTCGCCGATGGCGTAAATGCCGGGCACATTGGTGTTCTGGAAGGCATCGGTCGCGACGAATCCCCCGTCGTCCAGCGCGACGCCGGCCTCGCCGAGACCCAGATCGCCGGTGTGCGGACTGCGGCCGACCGCCCACAAGAGGCAATCGAACCCCGGAAATTCGCGGCCATCGCCGCCGACCAGCGTCATCTGCCCCGCCTCCCCGCGGACGGCGGCCGGCATCACCTGCTCCCGGATCACGACGCCCTGTCCGCGCATTTCCTGCATGAGCGACTTGCCCAGCATGGCATCGAAGCTCCATAGCAGGCGCTCGCGGCGGATGAACATCTCCACGTCGGCGCCGAGCTCGCGAAACACGCCGGCGAGCTCGCAGGCGACATAGCCGCTGCCGATCACCGCGACCCGCCTCGGCCGCGTCTCGAGCTCGAAGAACCCGTCGGAGGTGATGCCGCGCTCGGCGCCGGGCAGCGGCGGCACGATGGGCACCCCGCCCGTCGCGATCACGATGTGGCGGGCGGTGAGCCGCTGACCCGCGACCTCGAGGGTATGCGGATCGACGAAGCGCGCCGCACCCTTCACGTGAGCGACGCCCTTGGCCTCCAAATTGCGCGCATAGATGCCGTTCAACTTGAGCACGTAGGCATCCCGCTTCTGCTTGAGCAGGCGCCAGTCGCTGCCGCGCAGAGTCGCGTCGAAACCGTAGTCGCCGGCGTCGCCCATCGCGAGGGCGACATTCGCGGCGTTCCACATCACCTTCTTGGGCACGCAGCCGACATTCACGCAGGTCCCGCCGAGGCGCCGCGGCTCGATCACCGCGGCCTTGGCGCCGTATTCCGCCGCCCGCTGAGCGCACGCCAACCCGCCGCTGCCGCCGCCGATGCAGATCAGATCGAAAGCCTGTGACACTGTGAACTCCGTCCGCCGAAACCGTTAAATGTCAATGATATACTCGCCCCGCCAAGGAAACTTGTGCGGAGCTTTCCAAGCAAGCGGGGTGCATCGTGATCTGGCTGGTCGTGATTCTCGTCCTCTGCGTGATCGTGACCATGTACTCGATCGGCATCTACAACCAGCTGGTCGCGCTGCGCGAGAACGTCAAGGTCGCATGGGCGAACATCGACGTGTTGCTCAAGCAGCGCCACGACGAGCTGCCCAAGCTGATCGACACCTGCAAGCGCTACATGCAGTACGAGCAGGAGACGCTCGAGAAGGTGATGCGCGCCCGGGCGTCGGTCAGCGCCGCAAGCTCCTCCGGAGACATCGCCGCGGTCGGCGCCGCCGAGCGCCAGCTCCGTGCCGGCGTGGGCCGCCTGTTCGCCGTGGCCGAGAACTACCCGCAATTGAAGGCCGACGAGAATTTCCGTCAGCTCCAGGCGCGAATCACCACGCTCGAGGAGTCGATCGCCGACCGCCGCGAGCTGTACAACGAGCAGGTCAACGTCAACAACATCCGGGTGAATACCGTCCCCGACGCCGTGATCGCGCGCAGGTTCGGCTTTGCGCCCGCGCACCTCCTGGAATTCTCGGAGCCCGAGAAGCGCGACGTGGACGTGGGCGTGCTGTTCGGCACCTGACCCGTCGTCGCGCGATCCATGCCGCGCATCAAGTTCTGGCTCATCGTGGCGG
>DATAUO010000166.1:0-4094 GCA_036268215.1 Steroidobacteraceae bacterium | reverse complement strand
CTTGAACTCCCCGCCAAACTTCTCCGCCATCACCTTCGTCAGCGCCGCCGTCAGGGTCGTCTTGCCATGGTCCACATGACCAATCGTCCCCACGTTCACGTGCGGCTTCGTTCGCTCAAACTTCCCCTTCGACACGGCAGTACCTCTCGAAAATTATTGAAAAACTGGAGCCCACGAGCGGGATCGAACCGCTGACCTCGTCCTTACCAAGGACGTGCTCTACCAACTGAGCTACGTGGGCCGCATCCATTTGGAGCGGGTGATGGGAATCGAACCCACGTGATCAGCTTGGAAGGCTGACGTTCTACCATTGAACTACACCCGCACTCCGTTAGAAGCCAAAGCCAATGGCACCGAACCCACACTTCACGCTGGTGGAGGGGGTAGGATTCGAACCTACGAAGGCAAAAGCCAGCAGATTTACAGTCTGCCCCCGTTGGCCGCTTGGGTACCCCTCCTCAAAATGAGCCGCGTATTTTGCGGCGCGCTTCACGCGGTGTCAACGACAACTCAGCCTCCGAACCACCGAATTGGAGCGGCCCTTGCATACCCTGTGATACTATCGTACGATATAGTATATCTTAAGATACGTTTTTAGATACATCCGGAGATTGTCCATGCATTCCTGCTTTCATCATCACTTCGGCCGCCATCATGGCGGCCATCGGTTCGGGCGCTTCGGCCGCGGCTTCATGGACGGCGACATGGGCGGCCGCGGCTTTGGCATGGGCCGCAAGCTGGCTTCGGTCGACCTGCAGCTCCTCATCCTGCGATTGCTTGCCGAGAAGCCTCGCCATGGCTACGAGATCATCAAGGAGCTGGACGAGCGCACCCAGGGCTTCTACGTGCCGAGCCCCGGCATGGTCTATCCCGCGCTCACTTATTTGGAGGAGATCGGGCACGCCACCGTGGAAACGGAAGGCACGCGCAAGCTGTATCGAATCACCGAGGCCGGCACGGCCCACCTCGAGGAGAACCGCTCCCAGGCCGATGCGCTGCTCAACCAGTTCGAGCGCGTGGGCAAGCGCATGAACCGGGTCCGGCGCGCACTCGACGCCGACGCGGGTGGAGAGACGTCGGACGACGAGGGTCATCGGCGCGGATCGCGCGAGTTTCAGCGCGCCCGCGACGAGCTGCGCGCCGCGATCGCGGGGAGCTGGGACGGCACGCGCGAGGCACAAGAGCGCATTGCGGAGATCCTGAGGCGCGCCGCGGCGGAAATCTCCCGCAAGGCCTGAGCGCACGCGGCCTTGGGGCCGCCGTCGACGATCGCCCCGCCCCGCGGGCGGCCGGGCGCGCGACGCGAGCCCGCGGCGGCGCCGGCGGTCAGCGCAGCCTCGACTCGAACAGGCCGTAGATCCGCTTGTACTCGTCCAGCCACGAATCGGCATTCGTGAACCCGTGGCGATCCAGCGGGTAAGGCGAGATCGTGAAGTTGTCCTTGTGGAGCTCGATCAGCCGCTGGTAGAGCCGCATCGAGTCCTCGAACAGCACGTTGTCGTCGATGACCCCGTGGCAGATCAGCAACGAGTCCCGCAAGCCGGCCGCGAACTCGATCGGCGATGAGCGCCGGTACGCGATCGGGTCGATCTGCGGGGGATTCAGGATGGCGGAGGTGTAGTTGTGGTCGTACTGCATCCAGTCCGTCACCGGCCGGAGCGCCGCGCCCGCGGCGAACTCCCCGGGCGCCCGGAACAGCGCCATCAGCGTCATGAAACCGCCATACGAGCCGCCGTAGAGCCCGACGCGCTTGGGGTCGACTCCTTGGTGCTCCGCGAGCCACTTCTTGCCGTCGAGCAGGTCCTCGAGCTCGGGGTGCCCCATCTGTCGATAGATGGCGGTGCGCCACTCGCGTCCGTAGCCCTGCGAGGCGCGGTAGTCGAGGTCGAGCACGGCGTAGCCCTTCTGCGCCAGGAGGTTGTTGAACATCTGCTCGCGGAAGTAGTACGGAAAGCGCAGGTGCACGTCCTGCAGGTAGCCCGCGCCGTGGATGAACAGGACGCCCGGGCGCAGAGCGCCGGATCCCGCCGGCGCGGCCACGCCGGCGGCCGCGGCCGACGCGCGATACAGCTTGCCGTAGATGACGCCGTCGAAGTGCGTCGAGGGCACCTTGACGATCTCGGGCGTGATCCACAATCGGGCGCGATACTCCGGCGTGCGGGTGTCGGTCAGCTCGCGTGCATCGCGCGCGCCCGCCTTGACGAGCGCGAGCTGCGAGCTCATGTAGGAAGATGAATGCGTGACGAGCACGCGGCCGGCGGCCCGGTCGAGCAGGAAGTGCTCGACGCCCTCGAGCCGCGTGACGCGCTCGAGCGCGCCGCCCGCGGCAGAGATGCGGTAAACGTCCGCGGAATACGGCGCGACCTGGTTGCTCAACACGTAGAACCAGCGTCCGTCCTCGGACAGGACCGGGTCCGTCACCTCGAATTTACCGGAGGTCAAGGCGCGCGGCGCCGCGTCCGGCGCCTTGGTGTAGAGGTGCGGGAAGCCGCTCTCCTCGGACATGAACCAGAGAGTGCGGTTGTCCCTGAGCCAGCCGAACTCGTTGTTGCTCCAGTTGATCCAGGCAGGATCGGTGAGCCGATGCTGCGGAACGAGCACGAATCGCGCGAGGTCCACGCTCGCGATCCAGCGGTCCTTGTTGTCCTCGGCCACCAATTGCACCGCGAGCGCCTTGCCGTCGCGGCTCCAGGCGATGCCCCCGGCGCCCGGATCCGGCTCCTCTCCGACGACGATCACGTCGCGATGTTTCGGCGGCGCCCCATTCGGCGCCGCAGCGGCGCCCGCGGGAGACGCGGCCGTGCCCATCGCGGCCTCGTTCTCCGCGCGTATCGGCTTGAGCGGGTCATCGTCGATGCCGGGCAGCGTGCCGACCGACAGCGGGTGCATGGTGTGAGTGGTGAGATCGAGGAGCATCAGCGATTGGGGCGCGGGTGCGTTGCGTCCCACGCGCACACGCTCGGTCTCGAACTCCTCGTAGCCCGACTCGGTCACGTAGCGCGTGAGCTTGCCCTCGAAACCCTTTGCGGCCGCCTTCGGCGTGGTGACCACCAGCAGCCAGCGCGCGTCCGGCGAGAGCTCGGTGTGCTTGATCGCCACTTCGTCACCCAGATAAAAGGGAGCCCCGGCGCGGGTCGAATCCTCGCGCCGCTGCTCCTCGGCGTGCTTGCGCGTGCTGTCCGCCTCGTCGTGCAGGCGCTTCAGGGTCGAGAAGGTGCGAAGCTGCATCTCGCGCAGATCATCGGGCTTGGGCGGCGCGTCCGGGTCCTTCTCGGCTTTCACGACGGCCGCCGGGGCGGTGACGCCGCCCGCGAACTCATGCACGAACCATTCATTCCCCCTGCGGAAGGTCAGCAGCCGTCCGTCCGCCGAGAATCGCGGAGCCGTCTTGGCCTCGAGCGTCCGCGTGATCTGGGTCAGCCGGCCGTTGCCCAGGTCGCGCACGAAGACATCGCCGTTGCGGATGAAGGCCGCACGCTTGCCTTCGGAGTCGTAGACCGGGGGCCCGTCGGCGCTCGCTTCGGCGCCGGCACCGACGACTCGATCCTGGCCGCCGCCGAGCTCGATGCGGTGCAGGTCGACGATGGGCGACCCGGAGCGCTTGATCGAGTAGTAGACCGCGCGCCCATCGGCCGACCAGTAGGCATCGTGCACCGGAGGCCCGATCCAATCCGGATCCGCCATGATCTTCTCGAGGGTGAGCGGCTGCGCGAACAGGTCCGCCGCATGCAGCGCCGCAGGCGCCGTGCCAGCCATGACCCACGCGAGGCCAAATCGCAGATTTCGCGCAACCGACGGCATACGACTCCCTTCCGCGCGCGCGGCCGTGAGCCGCCGGCGGCTGATGATCATGAGATGGTCATGTTTCGGTCAGGCGATCTTCTTGCGCCCGTGCAAACGCGCCATCAGCTCCGCCTCGCCCTCGCTCAAGCCGAACCGGGTCGCGAGCGTGGTCACATCGGCGCCGCGGCGCGCGTGATCGATGGCCTGGTCGAAGCACTGGGCCGGTCCGCGCTGTTCGACTTGGTCGACCCGGTCCGCGACACCCGAGTACTCGTGCTCGATGCGCTTGACCCGCCGGCCGGTCCTCATGC
>DATAUO010000165.1:0-2435 GCA_036268215.1 Steroidobacteraceae bacterium | reverse complement strand
TGGCTGAATGGCATGGGAGAAGGGGAGTACAACCGCCCCACGCCCGACGGATATCCGCTGACGCAGGCGGGCTGGAACAGTCCGGGCCAGATGAGCCACCGCTTCGAGATCGCGCGCGCGATCGGATCGGGCAATGCCGGGCTGTTCGACCCGGAGGACGGCACGCCCGCGACCGTCGCCGGGTTTCCGCGCCTCGCGAGCCGCCTCTACTACACCGTTCAGGAGCCCTATCTCAGCGCTCCCACCCGCGCGGCGCTCGAGCGCGCGGGCTCGCAGCAGGAATGGAACACCTTCCTGCTGGCATCGCCGGACTTCAACTTCGACTAGCGGGAGCACGCATGGATCGAAGGTCTCTGCTTCGCGCCGGAACCCTGCTGCTCGGGGGGATGGCCGTTTCCGGGCGGCTCTTCGCGACTCCGCCCCGCAGCCCGCGCTTCCTGCTGGTGTTTCTGCGGGGCGGCTATGACTCGGCCAACCTGCTCGTTCCTTACTCGAGCGCCGACTACTACGCAGCGCGGCCGACCATCGCCATCGCGCGGCCGGACCCCGCGCAAGGATCGTCGGCGCTCGCCTTGAACGCGGACTGGGCGCTCGCCCCTTGCGTACGAGACAGCGCAGGAGTCCTGTTCCAGCAGCGGCAACTCTCCTTCATTCCGTTCGCGGGCACCGAGGACCTGTCGCGCAGTCACTTCGAGACCCAGGACAGCATCGAGCTCGGACAGCCGGTGGGCGCCGTGCGCAACTACCGCTCCGGATTTCTCGGCCGCCTGGCCGCCGTGCTGGGCGGCGGCGGCCGGATGGGCAACAGCGAGATCGCGTTCACCGACTCGCTGCCGCTCAGCTTCCAGGGTGGGCCGACGATCGCCAATCAGTCGCTTGCGAATCTTGGCAAGCCGCCGTTCGACGAGCGTCAATCGCGCATCTTGTCGGACATGTATGCCGGTGGGCCGCTCCAGGGCGTGATCGAGAGCGGCCTCGAGCTGCGGCAGCAGGTGGCGCAGGCCATGGCCGACGAGATGGCCAAGGCCAACCGCGATGCCGTCTCCATCAAGGGATTCGAGCTCGAGGCGCAGCGCATGGGACGCCTGATGCGCGACGATTACCGCATCGGCTTCGTCGACGTCGGCGGCTGGGACACGCACGTCAATCAGGGTGCCTCGAACGGAGCTCTCGCGGGCAATCTATCCGGGCTGGCGCGCGGCCTTGCGGCCTTCGGCCAGGTGCTCGGCGCGGAGTGGAGCAACACCGTGGTGGTGGTGGTGTCGGAGTTCGGGCGCACCTTTCGCGAGAACGGCGACCGCGGCACCGACCATGGTCATGGCACCGTGTACTGGGTATTGGGCGGCTCGATCAACGGCGGTGTCGTCGCCGGCGAGCAGCAGCGGGTCGCGTTCGACACGTTGTTCCAGAACCGCGATTACCCGGTGTTGAACGACTATCGTGCGGTGCTCGGCGGCTTGTTCCGCACGCTGTGGGAGTTGAGCCCGGCACAGTGCGACAAGGTGTTCCCCGAGGCCGCGCCGCGCGACCTTCATCTGGTTTGAGCGGCGGCGCCGGCGGGCGCGGATCAGTGCCAGCAGGCCGCCGGGCGCGAATCAGTGCCAGCAGGTCTGAGTGTTGTCTGCGCCGCTCGCGGTGCCCTGCGTGGCGCTCTGCACACCCGAGGCGGTGACCGTGAACGACGCGCACTGCGTGTCCTTGACCTGGTCGCCGATGGGCGTGGCGGTGAAGGAGTACGTCGCGGGCGTGCCGGCGAGTTGCGTGCTGGTGGGTGCCGTGGCCGACGTGACGGCGGGCGCGGCCACCTGGTAGTAGCCGTTGCCGACGGTGGCGGGCCACGAGGGGTAGCCGAGGTCGGTCGAAGTCCCGGAGTAGGTGTTCTGCGTGCTGAAGTAGCGCTCCTCGAGGCCGGCGAGATCCAGCAGCGCCGACTTCGCCTCGCCGCGCCGCGAGTGGCGCACGTAGTTCGAGTAGGCGGGAATCGCGATGGCCGCCAGAATCGACATGATCAGCACCGCGATCATGAGCTCGATGAGCGAGAAGCCCTTGCTGCGGCCCGGCGTGGATTGAATGTTCATGCTTCTGCCTCCCCGCGTGTCAACGCTTCTCGATCCAGGTCAGGCGCTTGCCCGAGGTGGCGTTCTGCGGATTGATGTTGAGCGTAACGGGTGTGCCGGCCGCCGTCTGCATGGCAAGGCCGTATTGAGTGCCGGACTGATACATGTACGGCGTACCGGTGCCGCCCAGCGCGACGCCGCTCACGCCTTCCTGGCCCGTACCGCCGCCGGGCACGCCCGTGGTCAGAAAGTTTCCCTGTGTGTCGGCAAAGAAGGCGGTGTTGAAGGCTCCGCCCGTTGCGGGATCGATCGCCATGGTCCATCCGGACTCGGCGCTCGAGAAGCACATCGTGGACGCGGTCGCCACGGGGATGGTCG
>DATAUO010000164.1:0-12242 GCA_036268215.1 Steroidobacteraceae bacterium | reverse complement strand
GTCCCGGAAGGGGCCGACCGTGATGCACCGCTTCACGCCGGTGAGCAGCGGCTGCTTCGGATCGCCGGCCGAATCGCCGCCGGCGCCGGCCGCGCTGCCGCCGGCGTCCGAGGCCGCGCTCCGATCGGCGCTCGCGCTCGTGATGCCGGCCGGCGCACCGGCACCCTTGTCTCGCGCGGCGGATGCAGCGTCGCCGGGGCGTGCGGCATCCGGCACCTCCGATGCCAGCTTGAGCGTGCCGACGGCCGGGCCCGCGGCGGGCGCCTGCTCGGGGGAACCGATGCCGCGTTCCCACAGGAAATAGCCGACGTTCGCGAGCAGCAGAAACACGACGATGGCCTTAAGTACCGTCAAGCGAGGCCCTGGATTGGATCATCAAGCACCACCCTCGATCACGCGTAAGCTCGCCTCACCGGACACGAATCTGCGCACTCCTGCCTGTGTCTCGACCAGCAGCGCGCCATCCTCATCGACACCGCGCGCGATGCCCGATATTGCGGAATCCGCGAGAACCACCTGCACGGCGCGACCCTCGAGGGCATCCAGCGCGTCCCAGCCGCCCCGGAAGGCCGCGAAGCCCCCTTGCCCGAATTGTCCCAGCATCGTGAGCAGCTCGTCCAGAACGGCGCCGGCGATGGCGTTGCGAGAGGGCGCGACGCGGCAGGCGTCGGCCACTGCGGCAACTCGGGCACCCCCGCGCTCGATCTCGCCCCGGTGCCCCTCGCGGAGCGACACGTTGAGCCCGACGCCGATCACCACATGGACGGGTCCGGACGCCTCGGCCTTGAGCTCGATCAGGACGCCTCCCGCCTTGCGCTCGCCCAACCAGATGTCGTTCGGCCACTTGAGCGCGAGATCGCGTGCGCCGGCGCGCTCGAGGGCACGCGCGACGGCCACTCCCACGGCGAGGCTGAGCGCCGACAATCCGCGCGGCGCGTCCGCAAACGTGAAGCCGACCGACATCGCAAGGCTCCCGCCGAAGGGCGCGACCCAACGCCGCCCGCGGCGCCCGCGGCCGGCGTGCTGCAGCTCGGTGATGCAGGCGTCGGCTGAATTCGGGGGCGGCGCCGGAGCCTGAAACAAGCGCGTGTTGGTCGAGTCGACCTCGAACAAGAGCTCCATGCGCCGCAGTGCGGCACGCCGTTCCGGGGCAATCTGGCGCTCGATGACGGCCGCATCCAGGAGCTCGATGGCGCATGGCAGGCGATAGCCGCGCCGCGCACTCGCCGTCACGTCGACGCCGATGGCGCGCAAGCGCTCGACCGCCTTCCAGACCGCCGCGCGGCTCACGTCGAGCTCGCGCGCCAGCCATTCTCCCGAGCGCAGCTCGCCGTCCGCGAGGAGCACCACGAGCCGCGGGTAGCCTAGGCGGCTCGCGATCGAAACAGCCATAGGCGGCGCACGCGGTGCTCCTGTCCTGCCCGCATGCGGGCGATGTTGCTCCGATGCGTGTAGACGATGAAGCAGGTTACCGCGGCGCAGAAGGACAACAGCGGGACGTCATTCGGGAACAGGTAGAGCGCCGCGAGGATCAGCGCAACGCCCGACAACATGGTCGCGAGCCCGACGTACCCGCTGAGCAGCAGCACCGCGAGCCAGCCGAGGAACAGCGGCACGAGCAGCCGCGAATCCAGCCCCGCGACCACCCCCGCGACCGTCGCGGCGCCCTTGCCGCCGCGGAACTCGAACCAGACGGGATAGACGTGCCCGACGATCACCGCGGCCGCGCACGCGAGCGTCAACCACTCGCGCGAGAGCTGCACATCGGGAGCGATGCCCGGCAGCGCCGCATTGGGGAGCCAGCGCACGGCGATGACGCCCTTGGCCACGTCGATGACGAGGACCAGCAGGCCGAACAGCCGGCCCTGCGTGCGCAACGCATTGGTCGCGCCCGCGTTTCCGCTTCCAAGCCGGCGGATGTCGACGCCGCGCAGCCGGCCGAGGATGAGGCTGCCCAGCAGCGTGCCGAGCAGGTACGCGATGAGGGTCTTGGCGCCGAGCTCGAGCATATGCTGGATTATGACACCGTCCGGCGCGGCAGATGCACCTCGGCGAGCATGCAACGCACGCTGCCGCCGCCGATGCGCTCGATGGTGGGAATGGCGGCAAGGATCACGGTGCCGTGCGCCTCGAGTGCCCGTCGCTGCGGCTGCACCAGGCTTTCCCACGCGGTGGCCGACACCACGATGAGCGGACCGCCGGGCGACGACAGCTCGATAACGTTGCCTGCGAAGTCGAGCATCTGCCGACCGGAGATGTCGACGGTAACGTGACCGTCCGCCTGCAGCTTGTCGAACAGTGCCCGGCGATGGCGCGCATCGAGGATGGCCTCGCCGCAGATCACGGCGAAGCGGGTGCCGACCGCCATCACCACATTGGTGTGATACACGGGGCGGTGCTCGGCGTCGAACGCCTCGAACATCACGAGGTCATAGTCCATGACCTGCGCGAACTCGCCCAGCACGTCGAGATCCGTGCGCGGCGAGAGGCTCGCATAGGCGACGTGATTTACCCGGTCGAGGACCAGGCTGCCGGTTCCCTCGAGAAACTTGCCCTCCGCCTCGCGGTGTGTCAGGTCGATCGTGCGGGTCAGACGAAAGCCGCCCGCCCCGGCGACCGCCTCGAGTATCTCCTCGCGCCGCTCGAGGCGGCGGTTCGGCGCGAGCATGGGATAGAGCACCGCGCTGCCGTCATTGTGAAAACTTACCCAGTTGTTTGGAAAAATTGCATCGGGTTTCGCCGGCACCGGGGTGTCCGGAACGCGCAGCACCTGGATTCCGCGGCGCTCGAGCTCCCGCGCCACCCCGTCGAACTCGGCGAGCGCGACACGCTGCGGCTCGAAATCGGCGCCGGAATCGGCGGCTTGCTGGAAGGGATTGCTCGCGAAGGTCGCAGGGTTGAATCCAAAGCTCGCAGGACGCACCATGAGCACCGCCCCGGCGCTTTGCGGCTCAGACCTCGACTCCAAGGCGGGCGTCATCGCTTGCAACTATAACAGGCGCCGGCGGGTTAAAATTCTCGTCCGGACGATGTTGTGCCGTAAATTCCAGAGGTGAGCATTGCGGGTCTCGATCGCCAAATCATTGCTGGTGCTGGCATGCATGCTCGCCTCCCTCGGCGCGCGGAGCGCCCAGGCGCCTGCGGCGGCACGCCCCGCGGGCACGTACCCGTTCAATTTCGACATCCTGCTTGCGGAAGCCAAGCGTCGCTCGGCCGCCGCCTACTCGCCGCAGCGCAATCGCCTGCCCGCCGGCCTCGACAAGCTCAGCCCGGAGCAGTACCGGAGCATCCGCTTCAATCCCGACGCCGGCATCTGGCGCGCCGAGAATCTGCCGTTCCGGCTCGAGCTCCTGCGGGCAGGCTACAACCTGCAAACCTCCGTCGCGATCTCGACGATCGAGGACGGCATGGCGAAGGACGTGATCGCGACGCCCGCGATGTTCCAGATGGAGTCGGCCATCCCGGCACAGCTCAGCAAGGTGTCGCTGCCCCTCTCGGGCTTCAGGCTCCGCGCGCGGATCAACTCCAACAAGGTCTGGGACGAGTTCCTGGTGTTCCAGGGCGCGAGCTACTTCCGCGCGGTGGCCAAGAACCTGCTCTACGGCCTCTCGGCCCGCGGTCTCGCCATCAATACCGCCGAGCCCTCGGGAGAGGAATTTCCGGTCTTCACTCATTTCTGGATCGAGCGGCCCGCCCCGCGGGCGACCTCCATCGTCATCTATGCGCTGCTCGAGAGCGAGTCGACCACGGGAGCCTATCGCTTCACCGTGCAGCCCGGCGTGCAAACCCTCACCGATGTGGACATGACGCTGTTTCCACGCTCCGAGATCCGCGTTGCGGGAATCGCGCCGCTCACCTCGATGTTCCTGTTCGACGAGACCAACCGCGGCCGCTTGGACGACTATCGGCCCGAAGTCCACGACTCGGATGGGCTGCAGATCTCAGCGAAATCCGGCGAGCAGATATTCCGGCCGCTCGCGAACCCGACCAAGCTGCAGCTGTCGAGCTTCACCAACCAGCAGCCCGAGGGGTTCGGGCTGGTGCAGCGCTCGCGCCAGCAGAGCGACTTTCAGGACTTCGATGCGCAATACGAGCGCCGTCCGAGCGCCTGGATCGTGCCGCAGGGCGACTGGGGAGCCGGCTCGGTCGAGCTGGTCGAGATTCCCTCGGGCCGCGAGACCAACGACAACATCGTTTCGTTCTGGCGCCCGGCGCAGCCGCTGACGCCCGGCAATCCCGCGCACTACGCATACCGGATCGTCTGGTGCGCGGAGCCCGACATGCCCAAGGGTGTCGGCAAGACGGTGGCGACCCGCTCCGGCGCGAGCCTCGACGGCAAGCGCCGTGTCTTTCTGGTGGACTTCGTCGGTGCCGGCGAGAAGGTGGACGGCCTGCGGCTCGACCTCTCCGCATCGGCGGGCAAGATCTCGAATGCGACGCTCATGTCCAATGGTGAGCTGCATGGGCTGCGCGCGAGCTTCGAGGTGGATCCGCGCGACGCGGAGCTCATCGAGCTGCGCCTCAGGGTCATGCGCGGCGACAAACCGGTCACGGAAACATGGCTATATCGATGGACCCCCAGCTGAGCGGGCCGCTCGAGCGGCCCGCTCCTTCGGGCGGCATGCCTCCGGAGGAGCCGTTGCTGATGCCGGCGCAAGACCTCGGTTTCCGGCCGCAGCGCCGGCGCGGCCGGCATCTCGGTCTGGCGGTCCTGTACGCGCGCTTCATCCTGCTCAACGTAACGGTCGGCGTCACCATCTACGGCGTCTACCAGATGCTGCAGGTCGTGCGCTTCACCAGCATGACCTTTCTGCAGGGCATGATGATCTTTTTCTTCGCCTTGTCGCTCGGCTGGATCGCCTTCGCGGCGGGATCGGTGCTTGCCGGCGCCTCGAAGCGGCGCGATCCCCCCGGGCGACCCGGCGAGCGCACGACGCGCACCGCGTTGGTCATGCCGATCTACAACGAGGATCCGATCCGCACCACCTCGGCGCTGCAATCCATGGCTGAGGCCCTCGCGCGGGTCGGCGCGCATCGCGGCTTCGAGATCGTGATCGTCTCCGACTCGACCGATGCCGACGCCTGGATCCGCGAGACCTTGAGCGTCGACCGCCTGCGCACCGCGCTGTCCACGGTCATGCCGGTCTGGTACCGCCGCCGTTGGAAGAATGTCGCGCGCAAGTCCGGCAACCTCGAGGACTTCGTCACCCGCTGGGGCGGACGCTACGACCACATGATCGTGCTCGACGCCGACAGCCTGATCGATGCGCCCACCCTGCAGCGGCTGGTGCATCGCATGGAAGGCGATCCCGATCTCGGGATACTCCAGACCGCGCCGCAGCTCATCGGTGCAACCACGTTGTTCGGTCGCCTGCAGCAGTTCGCGGGCTGCGTGTACGGTCCCGTGATCACGCGCGGACTGTCCGCCTGGTCGGGGGACAGCGGCAACTATTGGGGCCACAACGCCATCGTCCGCATGCAGGCGTTCGCCCAGAATTGCGGATTGCCGGTCCTCCAGGGACGCAAGCCGTTCGGCGGACACGTGCTGTCGCACGACTTCGTCGAGGCCGCTCTCATGCGGCGCGGAGGATGGAAGGTCGCGATGGCCACCGACTGCGGCGGCTCCTGGGAAGAGGCGCCCCCGTCGCTGATCGACGTCGCGGTGCGCGATCGCCGCTGGGCGCAGGGCAACCTGCAGCACTTGAAGGTCATCGGCTCGACCGGCCTGCGCCTCACGAGCCGCCTCCACCTCGCCATCGGCATCATGAGCTATCTGTCGTCGCCGATGTGGCTGGTGATGCTCGGAATCGGCTTTGCACTCGCGATCCAATCGCACCTGATCCGGCCGGAATACTTCAGCCGCGACTTTCAGCTCTTCCCGACCTGGCCGCGATTCGACGGCGAGCTGATGATGACCCTGTTCTGGTTCAGCATGGTCATCCTGCTGATACCCAAGATGCTGGGGCTGATCAGCGCGCTCGGAAACAAGCGGATTCGCCGTGGCGGCGGCGGGCTCATCGGCGTCGCGGCAAGCGTGCTGCTCGAGGTTCTGCTCTCCGCGCTGTATGCCCCGATTCTCATGATGGTCCAGAGCCGCCATGTCTTCGAGATCTGCCTGGGCCGCGACTCCGGCTGGAAGCCGCAGCGCCGCGACGGGGGCGAGACGACCTGGTCCGACGCCTGGCACTATCACGCGCGCCATACGCTGCTCGCGAGCATGACCGGCGTCATCGTGTGGTTCCTGTCGCCGCCGTTGCTCGCCTGGCTTTCGCCCGCGCTGCTCGGGTTGCTGCTGGCGGTGCCGCTTTCGCGCGCGAGCGGCAGCGAGCCGCTGGGCCGCCTGCTCTCCCGCCTCGCGCTGCTGCGCACGCCGGAGGAAGTCGAGGTCCCGGCGCTGGTCGCGCGGCGCCGCGAGCTCATCGGCCAGGCGCCGCCCCCGCCCTCGGACGGACTCAGACATCTGGCGCGCCACCGTGATTCGCGGCTCACGCACATCATCTGCAACCTGGCGCGGCCTGCCGACCCGCGCGGGCAGCCGGACCCGCACGCCTTCACCGCGGAGCAAAAGCTCAAGGACGCCCGCTCGCTCGACGAGGCACTGCGCTGGCTGACGCCGATCGAGCGTGTCGAGGTCGCCGGAGACGCGCGGCTCCTCAATCAGCTCGCGCTCCTGCCCGACGCCACGCATCCGCCGTTTTTGATCTAGCCAGAGGACGCCCACGATGGTTCGACGACGCACGATTCTCAAGTCCGCGGCCGCGCTAGCCGCCGGTCAATGGCTCCCCGCGACCGCGGACAGCGCCGCGCAGGGCGGCGCACCCGCCCAGCCGTTCGACTATGCCTGGCTGAAGGGCCAGGCGCGCAGGCTCGCGAGCGCGGCGTACGTCCCCAACCAGGAGACGCTCCCGCCGCTGATGGCCAAGCTCAGCTACGACCAATACCAGTCGCTGCGCTTTCGCACCGATCATGCGCTCTGGGCCAACACGGGCAGCGAGTTCCGCCTGCAGTTCTTCCACGTCGGGCGCAGCTTTACCGACCCCGTGCACCTGTTCGAGGTGATCGATGGAACCGCGCGCGAGATCGTCTACGACCCGGCCATGTTCGAGTTCGACAAGGCGGGCATCGACCCCGCGGTGATGCGCGACCACGCGGGCTTCGCCGGCTTCCGCGTGCAATTCGTCACCGATTGGCGCGACGACGTGGCGGCTTATCTCGGCGCGAGCTATTTCCGCGCGGTTGGAAGCGACACGCGGCAATACGGCCTCTCGGCGCGCGCCCTCGCGGTCGACACCGCGTTCCCGCGACCCGAGGAGTTCCCGCGATTCACTACGTTCTGGTTCGAGCGTCCCGCGAAGGGATCCGGCACCTTGACGCTCCATGCCCTGCTCGACTCGCCGAGCATCTCGGGAGCGGTGCGCTTTCAGATCACGCCGGGCGGCACGCAGATCATGGATATCGACACCGCGTTCTATCCGCGCAAGCCGATCGAGCGGCTCGGCATCGCGCCGCTCACCAGCATGTTCTTCTACGGCGAGAACGACCACCGCGCCGCCAACGATTGGCGCCCGGAGATTCACGACTCGGACGGCGTGTCCATGTGGACCGGCGCGGGTGAGTGGATATGGAGGCCGCTGACCAACCCCGCCCAGCTGCATTTCAGCTCCTATCTCGACGAGAATCCGCGCGGCTTCGGCCTCTTGCAGCGCGACCGCAATTTCGATCACTACCAGGATGACGGCGTGTACTACGACCGGCGGCCGAGCACGTGGATCGAGCCCAAGGCCGCCGGCGGCGTCGGCTGGGGCAAGGGTGCGGTGCAGCTGGTCGAGATCCCGACCGTCGACGAGACGTTCGACAACATCGTGGCCTTCTGGAATCCGGCCGAGAAGCCCAAGCCCGGACAGGAGCTCTTGTTCGGCTACCGGCTCTACTGGGGCACTCGAATGCCCTATTCCTCGCCGCTCGCCCAAACGCTCGCCACGCGCACCGGTATCGGCGGCACGGTGGGACAGAAGCGTCCCTACTACACCTGGCACTTCACCGTGGATTTTGCCGGCGGCGAGCTCGGCGCGCTTCCCAAGGACACGGCGGTCGAGGCGGTGATCAACGTCTCGCGCGGATCGACCGAGCGCGTCACCGTGCATCACGTGCAGGAATTCAACGGCTACCGCGTGCTGTTCGACCTGAAGCCCGACGACGGCACCGATCCCATCGATCTGCGCATGTTCCTGCGCATCGACGGGCGCCCGCTCACCGAGACTTGGATCTACCAGTGGGCGCCGCCGTCGTTGAAGGACCGCAAGGCCGCGATCGCTTAGGGACTTTCTTCAGCCCGCGGCGCCGAGCGCAACGACGTGCTCGCGCCCCGACACCACCACGCCGCCCGGCTTCTCGATGGTCACGGCGAACGCCTTGGGCGAGATCACCTGCAGGGCGGCATGAATCGGTATCACGACCTCGCTCGAGTTGGCGGGGATGTCGAACACGCCGGCATCGACCGGATAGCGCTTGTCGCGGCCGCCGTCGAAGATCCAGACCTGATACTGGTGGACCGCCGGATCATTCGGTGCGAGGCCGGCGAAGCGGACGAAGCCGCGCTGCGTCGCCTGGTCCCAGACCACGTCGCCGCTCACGCCGGCCGCGGACGGATCCTTGGTCGCGCCGAGCGTGACCTTGATCGCGTCGGACTTCGCAAGCAGCCGAGCCCGCTCCTCCGCGGGCGTCGGCGGCGCGGGCGGGGCCGGAGGGGGCACCGTCGCTTGCACCGGAGGCGGCTTGACCTCGACCACCGGCGGCGAGGCCGGCCGACGATTCCAGGCCACGACCGCAACCACCAGGCATGCGGCGGCGGCCAGCCAGCCCCAGGCGCCGCGGAGCGCGGGCGAAGGTCGGCGCGCGCCGCCGTCGGAGCGCGGCGCGGCGGCGTCCGCGCGGCGCCCCTCGGCCGGGCTCACCGCCTCGGCGGCGCCGGAATCCGCGGAAATCGCTCCGCCGGCCGCGGAAGCTCGCGCGAAATGCCGCTCCGCGTCCTGCACGAGCCGCCGCTTCAATGCCTCGGGCAACGGTTCCCCGCCCGCGCTTCCCGCCACGGCGATCGCGGCGGAGGCACGCTCCAGATCCCGCAGGTGCTCGCTGGACGTCTCGCTGTCCATGACATCGAGCCCCCGCTGCTCATCCGGAGACAAGCCCTCGGTGACCTGCTTGATCAGCAGATCGATCATGGCTTCATCCGGCTGATTGTGTGGATCGGGGCCCGACATCAACCCTCGGCTATGACGCCCTTGGCGTCCAGGTTCATATTCTCGCGCACCTTGATCAGACCGCGCCTCATGAAAGACTTCACGGTACCCAGGGGCATCTGCAACCGCGCGGCGATCTCCGACTGACTGAGGCCGTGCAGGAGGCCAAGCTCGAGCACCTGGCGTTGATCGGGTCTCAGCGCCTGCAATGCGCGCGCGGCGCGCTCGGCGTCGGTGGAGGTCTCGGACGCCGTCCCCGGGTCCGACCAGGTCACCTGCTCCAGCACCTCGACACGGTCCATGGGAGGCTCCGCGGTGGTCTTGCGCAACCGGTCGATCAGGCGGCGCCGGGCAATCATGGCGATGAACACTTTGTCGGAGCCCTGAGATGCATCGTAGCGAGCGGCACTTCGCCAGATATCGAGAAAGATCTCCTGAGTCGCATCCTCGGCGTCGGATGGCGACCGCGACAGGCGCCGCGCCAGGCTCCAAACGAGCGGCCCGTATTGCTCGATGCACTCGCGCACCGCGGCGGAGTCGCCGGTTGCTATGCGTTGAAGCACGGATACGCTCATTGACTGACTCGAGCCTTTAATTCGTATTGATCGAGCTCGCGGATGCAGAGGCAGTGATGTTAGACATCCGGGACGCAGCGCGCGGCGCTTCTCGAGGTAGTCTCCCGCCTACGGAGTCGTCGCTATTGGATCTTGAGCGCGGGCAGCCGCTGGGTATCGCCGATCGAGCGCCTGAGCTCGCGCTCCTGCTTGACCCGCGGCCGGCTCTCGCGCGGATTCAGGATGATCCAGCGCCATTCCGTCAGCTGATGCTTGAGCAGCGGCAGCAGCGAGCGCTCGCACGCGGCGTCGACGCCGCTGCTCGGGAACAGCGTCTCGCAATAGAGCTCGAAGTATTCCGTGTAGAGCTGCTCGTAGTGCTGCATGGGATCGAGGAACGCAGGATCGTGCACCACGTCCGTGCCGACGTGGTTCGAGCAGAGATAGCTGCAGGCCTTGCGCACGTACGCGCCGTGCTCGGCGATGGCGGCGTACTGAAAGCCGCGCGTCGGGTAGAAGTGCTGCAGCAGATGCGCGCGGTCGGCGCCCCGGATCTGCTTCCTGCGCAGATGCTCGAACAAAGCCTTGCCGTGAATGAGGCGCAGCGATGTCTGGCGGAGTGCGGCCGCCTGGGTGCGCAGCACGCCATAATCGGCCACCTGGCGCATCAAGGCCGCGTGCTCGGCCTCCCACGTCTGCCACGCCTTCGGATTCTCGAAGATGCGGTTCGCGACGAGATTCTCGCGATCATCGTCGCTGTTCAGCGCGCACTCGATCGCGTCCGTCGACTCGCGCATCAGGCGTGCATAGGTGATCGCGCTGCGCTGCACGGATCAGTCCCTCCTGCGACGCTGCCGCGTCGTCTGTGCGTGGGTTCTCGACCCCACGTCATGGGTATCAGTCAGTGGATAGCTTAAGACAATCCTGCACCGATGGTAAGGTGGTCGCCATTGTGCGACGCCAGAAGCGCCCCTTCCCATGCGGCAAAACTGTTCCAAATCAAGCCCCTATGGTCCGATTCTGCGGCTCGCGGCCGACGTGTCAGTGGGGCGCGACAGCGCTCGCACCCGAATGAATGCTGCAAATAAATTCCGGGAGGCCCGTCGCCCCTAGTATTGACGCGACAAAAGCCAATTTGCCAGGGCCTCGAGGCTCTCGGCCCGCGCTCCAAACGGCGCGAGCGCCGCAAGAGCCGCCTCGTGCAGCAATCGCATCCGCTCTTGCGAGGCCGGAATGCCGATCACCGCCGGATGAGTGGGCTTGTCGCGCTCGCGATCCGCGCCCGTGGCCTTGCCGAGCAGCGCCGCATCCCCCATCACGTCGAGGAGGTCGTCCTGGATTTGAAATGCCAGGCCCACGGCCTCGGCGAAGGTGGACAGGGCGCCAGACAGCGCCGGCTCCAGGGACGGCACGCACTCCGCGGCCATCAGCACGCTGGCGCGGATCAGGGCGCCCGTCTTGCGCGCGTGCATGTCTTCGACCTCCACGATGCCAAGCCGCTGGCCTTGTACGGCGAGATCGATCGCCTGACCGCCCGCCATGCCGAAGGTGCCGACCGCCTGCGCGAGCATCTCGATGAGCCGCAACCGTATTGCCGGGGAGGGCGGAAGCGCCGGATCGCCGGCAAGCAGTTGAAACGCGAGCGGCTGCAGCGAGTCGCCGACCAGGAGCGCGGTCGCCTCGTCGAACGCCTTGTGGCACGTCGGTCTCCCGCGGCGCAGATCGTCGTCATCCATGGCGGGGAGGTCGTCGTGCACCAGCGAATAGACGTGCATCATCTCGATGGCACACGCCGCGGCCTCGACCTGATTCTCGGTGAGCCCCACGGCTCTCGCGGCGGCAAACAGCAGCGCGGGCCGGATGCGCTTGCCCCCGCCGAGCACGCTGTAACGCATGGCCTCGTGCAGGCGTTTGGGTACGACATCGGGGGCCGGCAGCCGCGCGGCGAGCGCGCGCTCCATGCGGGTCTGCCAGGCTTCGAGTTGCGCGCCGAATCCTTCCGCATCCCTGGACGCTCTTCCGGTGGCGCTTACCCGGTTGGCCGCGTCGTTCACTCCCGAGCCGCTCTCACGCGCCCTCGCGGCTCGCGCGCTTGATCTCGCTCAGCGGAATGGAGGCCACGGTCGGCGCACGCGTCCCCTCGACATACTTGACCGGCAGATCGGGCGCCATCGGACCTCGGACCCGCGGGCCGCGCAGCGCCACCATCATCGCCTTGATGGGATGACTGAACGCGTCGTTCACCGCCGTTCCCTCGAATCCACAATGCGCCATGCAGTTGTCGCAACGGGGATTCCGGCCGACACCGTACTTCTCCCACTCGGTGTCCTCGATCAGCGAGCGGTAGGTCGGCGCGTACCCCTCGTCCGACAGGAGATAGCAAGGGCGTTGCCAACCGAACAGGTTGTAGGTCGGGTTGCTCCAAGGCGTGCATTGATAGGTCTGGTTG
>DATAUO010000163.1:0-1903 GCA_036268215.1 Steroidobacteraceae bacterium | reverse complement strand
CCTGGGACTCGAGGGCATCGAGACGCTCGCTCCTTTCGCGCATCGTACCTTCATGCTACCGGACCGCGTGGCGGCCGCGGGGACTGAGGTGACGGTCTCGCGTACGGGATTCACCGGCGATCTCGGCTACGAGCTGTGGGTGGACCCGGCGGACGCCGAGCGCCTGTGGGACGCCCTGATGGAAGCGGGCAGCGTGCGCACCATCAGGCCGGTGGGCTCGCGCGCACTCAACATCGCGCGTATCGAGGCGGGTTTCCTGCTGCCCAATGTGGATTTCGTCTCGAGCGCGCATACGCTGCGCAACGGCACCGCGCGCTCGCCTCTCGAGTTGGGGCTCGGCTGGTGCGTCGATTTCGGCAAGGGACATTTCACCGGCCGGCGCGCACTGCTCGCGGAGCAGAGCCGTGCGCCCCGGCGCCGGCTTGCGGGGCTCGACATCGAGGGCACCAAGCCCGCCCACAACGCGCTTCTCTACCTGGATCGGACCGGCCGCCGGGAGATCGGCAGTGTCACCTCGGCCGCATGGTCGCCGACCTGCAAACGCAACATCGCGCTCGCCATGGTGGCTGCGCCGCACTTCGAGACCGGCCGGGAGGTCTGGGCCGAGATCTACCTGAACAGGGAGCTCACCTGGGAGCGGCGCATGGCGCGGGCCCGGGTCGTCGAGCGGCCGTTCTTCGCGCCGGCGCGGCGCCGCACCACGCCGCCCGGGGACTTCTGATTGATCAGCAGCGCGGTCAAGAGCGTCGGCGAGCGACCGTGGATGGACCCGGCCGCGAGGCCGCAAATCAGCATCGAAGGGGTCAGCAAGACGTTCGGCGATTACACTGCCGTGGACAACGTCAGCCTCAACATCTACCAGGGAGAGATGTTTGCGCTGGTCGGCGCATCCGGCTGCGGCAAGACGACCTTGCTGCGCATGCTGGCGGGCTTCGCCCGCCAGGAGAGCGGGCGCATCGTCATAGACGGCGCGGAAATGAGCGACGTCCCGCCGCACGAGCGCCCGGTCAACATGATGTTCCAGTCATACGCGCTCTTTCCGCACATGACCGTGGAAGGCAACGTCGGATACGGGATCCGCAGGCTGCCCATCGCGCCAGCCGAGCGCGAGCAGCGGATCACGGAGGCGCTCGACATGGTGCAGCTCGGACATCTCGCCAAGCGCAAGCCGCACCAGCTCTCCGGCGGCCAACGGCAGCGCGTGGCGCTGGCGCGCTCGCTCATCCGACGCCCCAAGGTGCTGCTGCTCGATGAGCCCTTGTCCGCCCTCGACAAGAAGCTGCGCGAGAAAACGCAGTTCGAGCTCGTGGATCTGCAGTACCGGGTCGGGATCACTTTCATCGTGGTCACTCACGATCAGGACGAGGCCATGGCGCTCGCCACCCGCATCGCGGTCATGGATCGCGGCAAAGTGCTGCAGGTGGGCATGCCATCCGAGATATACGAATTTCCCCAAAGCCGCTTCGTCGCCGACTTCGTCGGCACGACCAATCTGTTCGAGGGCACGGTGACGGGCAGCGAGCCGGGCATGGTCACGGTGCAATGCAGCGAGACGGCATGCGATCTCAGGATCGACGATCTCGGGCGGTTTCCGCCCGGACAGCGGGTCTGGGTGGCGTTGCGGCCGGAGAAGATCCGTTTGAGCAAGGAGCCGCCCGCGGGCGGGCGCGTCAACCTGTTACGCGGCGTGGTCTGGGAGCTCGGCTACCTCGGCAACCGATCGACCTATCGGATCAAGATGGCGAGCGGCAAGCTCGTCACCGTGCAGGCGCAGAACGAGCGGCGCACTTCCGAATGGTCGATCGATTGGAGCGACGAGGTGTACATGAGCTGGCAGGCGGATGCCGCGGTGGTTCTGCAGTCCTAAGGTCATAAAAACGAGCCGCGTCGGCGCGGCAATGGG
>DATAUO010000162.1:0-2795 GCA_036268215.1 Steroidobacteraceae bacterium | reverse complement strand
CTCTCCCGGAAAGCGTCCCTTCGAAGAAGGCTCAATCGGCTTCGGGAACCAACGTGACGGATTGCGGCTTGCCGCGGCGCAGCAGGCGAATCTCGATTTCACGCCCGGCGCGCTCGGCCGTGAGAAGGCGATGCAGGCGATCGACACCCGTGATCGACTCGCCATCGAGCTGCAGCAGGAGGTCGCCGCGCTCGACTCCCGCTCGTTGCGCCGGACCGCCCGGCAGGACCTCGGAAACCATTACCGCGGCGGGCTCCGCCCGCTCGAGAGCGCGCAGCACTCGGCGGTCGAGCGGGATCGTCTGGCCAGCGAGCTGCAGACGGCTGCGCCGCACGCGTCCGTGGCGCATCAGTTGATAAGCGACCTCGGTGGCGGTGTCGATGCCGATCGCGAAGCAAATTCCCTGCGCGCCACCCGCCACCGCGGTGTTGATGCCGATCACCCGACCCGTTGTGTCCGCGAGCGGGCCACCGGAATTGCCCGGATTGAGTGGCGCGTCCGTCTGGATCACGCTCTCGATCAGGCGACCCGACGCCGTGCGCAGCGTGCGTCCCAGCGCGCTGACGATCCCTGCAGTCACGGTGGCCTGATAGCCGAGCGGATTGCCCACCGCGATGACCAGCTGGCCCACCCGCAGGGCCGCCGAGCTACCGAACGTGGCGTGCGGAAACCCGCTGCCGCTCACTCGCAGGACCGCGAGATCCGTGGCGGGGTCGTCCCCCACGCGCACCGCCTCGCAAGTGCGGCCATCCGACAGCGACACCACAGCGGTGTCCGCGCGTTGCGCGACGTGGCTGTTCGTGAGCAGGTAGCCATCGGGGGTATAGAGGACTCCTGAGCCCGTGCCCCGTGCCCGGCCGCTCGCCGAGCGCGCTTCGATGCCGGCGACGGCGGGGCTGATGCGCTCGACGCTCTGCGCGACGAGCCGCGAGTAGGGGTCGAGATCCGCCTCGGGGGGTTCGCTTTCCGGCATGCTCGGCAGGATCGGGGCCCAGCGCATGTTTTCCACCCGGCCAATCGGCCGGGCCGGCCCCGGTCGTCCGGCCGGTATCGCCTCGAGGTGGCGCGCACCAGACTTCCAGTTACCCTAAAGCGGAGATTCCCATGGCCCAGGAACCCAACCTTCTCGGTGCGCTGTCTGACGAGTTGGCAGCACGTTTCGCCGCCGCGCGCGGCAGCGTCGCGGCACTCCGCCTGTCGGAGAGAGCCCATCTTGGCGCGATCCTCTGGCGGCGCGATGTGCTTGTGACCTCGGAGCAATCGCTTCCCGATCGCGACGTGCTGGAGGCCGTGCTCGCCGACGGCTCCAGCTCGTCCGGTAAGGTGGCTGGGCGTGACCCGGCCACGAATGTGGCCGTTGTCCGGCTCGACAAATCCGCGCCTGCGCCAGCGCTGACAGCGTCCATTCCGCAGGTTGGCGCCCTGGTGATCGCGGCAGGCTCGGACGGCGGCGGCCGTCCGAGCGCCAGGCTCGGCACGGTGAATGCGGTGGGCCCGGAATGGCACAGCATGCGGGGCGGCCGTATCGACGCGCGCATTCAGCTCGACATCCGGCTCGCGGCCAGCGAGGAGGGCGGCCCAGCATTCGATGCGGCCGGCGGCTGGCTAGGCATGACGACTTTCGGTCCGCGCGGACAGATCCTCGTGATCCCGGGGGCAACCGTGGAACGCATCGCGCCTGCGTTATTGGCGACTGGGCGCGTGCCGCGAGGCTGGCTCGGGGTCGCATTGCGCCCGGTGGCGGTTCCCGATGAGCTGCGCGAGGCCGCCGGCGAGACGACGGGCCTCATGGTCATGTCGCTCAACCCGGAGGGGCCCTCGGCCAAGGCGGGCATCGTTCCGGGCGACATCATCCTTTCTGTCGATGGCACGTCGGCGCGCCGCCTGCGAAGCGTCCTGGCGCATCTGGGCAGCGACAGCGTCGGCAAATCAGTGTCGCTGCGCCTCATCCGCGGCGGGGCCGTGATCCCTGTCGAGGCCGCGATCACGGAGCGGCCGGAGACATGACGGAGCCCGCGGCCGGGTCGCTCGCGCGAAGCCTGCGCGTCGCAATCGCCGCCAGCGGCGAGGAGCGGCTCGCCACCTTGGCGCGGTTAGTGCGATCCTTGGGACATGAGGTGGTCAGCAGCGAGGCGCAACCCGACGTGGTGCTCGCCGAGCCTGAGAATTCCGATCCTGCCGCGATCGATGCCGCCCTGCGGGCCGTGGCGGACGATCTCATCGTCGGATCTCCAGGCGCGCGCACATCCGGATTCAGCGCCGTGCAGGAAGCCGAGGCGCGGGCACTGCTTACGCCGCGTGAGACACAGATCCTCGATGCCATCGCCGACGGCCTGACCAACAAGGCGATTGCCCGCCGCCTCGGCATCTCGCTGCATACCGTCAAATTTCACGTGGAATCCGTGTTTCGCAAGTTGGGAGCGAATACACGCACCGAGGCGGTTGCAAGAGCCTCTGAGCGGCGCCGCGAGGAGACAATCGATCTTTGATGGCGATGCGCGCTCTCGCGCGCCGCCACGTTGACGTACAGACTCATGCTCACGTCCGGTGGAGCTCTCCGTCATCTGCCTGGCCGGCGCGGCTCATCGCCTGCGCGCTGCTGCTATTCGGCTCCGGCCTGATCGAGGGGTTCATCTCACCGAGTCCCCGCTTCTCGATTCCGTTCCGGCGCGCCGTCGGGCTCGGCTACTGGGCGCTGATGCTGCTCTTGCTCAGCGGCAAGGTGTTTGCCGCGAAGATCTTCCGCACCGCCTCCATGTCGTCGGCGTCCTCCGCACGCTTGTCGTCTCGATAAC
>DATAUO010000161.1:0-6153 GCA_036268215.1 Steroidobacteraceae bacterium | reverse complement strand
CGTGTATGCGCTGGTCTCGCGCGGCTACAAGGCGAGCGGCTTCAACTTGAGTCCCGGCCTGCCTGCCGATCAACGGGTGTTCAACCCGGAATGGGATCTGAACTTCGAGGTGGGGCACAAGGCGGCGTGGAGCGAGCCGCGGCTGCGGCTCGACACCTCGCTGTTCTACATGGAGCGCCATGCGGAGCAGCTCATCACCGGTGAGCAGCTCGTCGCGGACGATCCCAATACCTTCATCTTCTACACCGGCAACGCGCGCTCGGGCTACAACTACGGACTCGAGTCGACGCTCGCATGGCAGGCCTCGCACGCGCTCGAGGTCGGCGGATCGCTTGGCCTGTTGCGCACGCTGTATCGCGGCTTCGTGCAGAACGGGGCGGAGCTCGCGGCCCGCGAGCTGCCGCATGCGCCCGCCTGGCAGGCCGCGGGCCACGTCACCTGGCGCGACCCGCGGGGGCCCTACGCGCGCCTCGATGTGACCGGGATGGGCTCGTTCTATTACGACCTGCCCCCGAACGACACCCGCTCGCGCCCTTATGCGCTGGTGCATGCGCGCCTCGGTTGGCAGACCGCGAAATACGAGACGTATTTTTGGTGCCGCAACGTGTTCAACAAGGGCTACACGGTGCGGGGCTTTTACTTCGGCGACGAGCCGCCGGACTTCCCCAACAAGCTTTACACGCAGCTCGGCGAGCCGCGAAACTTCGGCGTGCACTTCACCGCGCGCTACTGACGCCGCGGCGAATCGGCCGTGCGCCGGGTCTGGGCACTAACGCATCGACGCGGACAGCCTTTGATGGGTCGCCGACTCCATCCACATCTTGACCCGCTGCGCATCTGCGACCCGGGTGTACTTGCCGAACGAATCGAGGAGCACGATCACCACCCGACGGCGGTCGATGACGGCATCCATCACCAGGCACCGGCCGGCCTCGGCGATGTAGCCGGTCTTCTGAACGATGATGTTCCAGGACGGATTCGCGACCAGGTTGTCGGTGTTGCGGAACTCGACCAGGTGCCGGTGCACCTTGACGGTGTAGCTCCTGTCGGTCGAGTAGTTGCGGATGGCAAAGCTGTGCGAGGCCGCGATCACCAGCTTGGCGAGATCCGCCGGACTGGCGACGTTCTGGCTGGACAGACCGGTCGCGTCGACGAAGCGCGCATTGGTCATGCCGAGCGCCTCGGCCTTGGCGTTCATGGCGGCGACCAGCGCGGCCATTCCGCCGGGATAGTTGTTGCCGAGCGCATGCGCCGCGCGGTTCTCGGACGACATCAGCGCGAGGTGCATGAGGTCGCCGCGGGTCAGCACGGTGCCGACCGAGAGCCGCGAGAATCCGCCCTTGGGGAAGTCACGCTCGGCGTTGGTGATGCTGAGCTGCTCGTCGAGCGGCTGCTTCGCGTCCAGGACGACGAGGGCGGTCATCAATTTGGTGATGGACGCGATCGGCATGGGCGCATCGGCGTGCCGGGAATAGATCACCGAAGAATCGCCCTGGTCGATGATGAGCACCGAGCTCGACCGGAGCCGGGGCTCCGCCGTCATCTTCGCGCTGGCATTGAAGGTCAGAAGGACGAAGCCCAGGGCCGCTACCGATGCCTGGAGCAGGGGAGCCTTGCGAAGATGGAGGGGCATGAAGATCTCGGAATCCGGAGCCTTGATTTCGGCAAAGTGACACAAGGGTCGACCCGCCGCCCGTGATGCAGCGCTAACTTTGCCATTATTTTCTGGAAAGTCCAGCTCATTCAGATGGTTGGACCGATGTTCTCAGCCGTTTGCCTCGGCACCGGGTGCCCGCCGCAGCTCCTTGTCCCGGTACATCTTGCGGTCCGCGATCGACAGGAGGTCGCGCATGTCGCGGCCATCCTTGGGGTAATTGACGGCACCGATGCTGACCGAGCAGCGGATCATGCGGGAGCGCAGATCCAGCGTCGTCTTGTAGACGTTGTGGCGCACGCGTTTCACCACGGCCTCGGTGATTTCCGGCGAGGCCCCGGGCAGCAGCACCGCGAACTCGTCTCCGCCGAATCGCGCGGCATGGTCGCTGTTGCGGATGCTCCTCTGCAGGCAACGCGCGACCAGCGTGATCGCGCTGTTGCCGGCCTCGTGGCCGAAGCTGTCGTTGATGTCTTTGAGCTTGTCCATGTCCACCATCAACAGCGCATAGACTCCGCGGCCGCGCTCGCTGGCCGCGTGCTCGCGCTGCCACACCTCGTTGAACATGCGCTGATTGAGGAGCCCCGTGAGCGGATCGGTCTGCGCCAGATTCTCGATGCGCTCGCGCGCCTCCGTGATGTCCGCCGACAGGGTCGAGGTCAGATAGCCGATCAACAGGAAAGGAGCGAGCTGGCCGACCGCCTGGCCCGCATAAGCCAGCGAGAGGATCTCCGTGCCGGGCGTCGCCGCGGCCAGCGTGACGTGGCAGAGCGCGATCACGCCGACCTGCGAGAGCGTCACGAGGCGCCCCAAGGTGAGGGCGGACAAGATCATCGGCAGCAGGAACAGGTTGAACAGCGGGCTTCCTCCGCGTCCGCTCAGCCACATCGCGCATGCGATGAACAGCATCATCGACCACGACTCGACCATGAGCCGGGCGCGCGTGTGGCCTCGAAACACCCGCACACGGAAGGTCAGGATCGCGGCCAGAAAGGCGCCGAGCAGCGTCAGCGCCGACCACGGGTGCAGGCTGAGCGCATGCGACCACACCAGCACCAGCGCCGTCAGCGCAAGGCAGAGGATCTCGATGGAGCGGGTGCTGCGCATGCTAAGGATCGGTCCGGCGTCGACGTTGCGGGCTTCGGTAGTCCATGGCGTTGGGCAGGATCAGCGCAGGGCGGTGGTGACGCTTCCGCCGCCCGACGACGGCACCTTCAATTCCTCGAGCGCGCGCTTGACCTCGGGATCCCGCTGCACGAGCGGCGCGTTCGCCGCAGCGGCGGGCGGCTTCTGGTCGCGCGGCAGCTCGATGTCCGGAGCGATGCCGCGATGGTTGATGGATACGCCCGACGGCGTGTAGTAGAGCGAGGTCGTGAGCTTGATGGCGCGATCGCCGGACAGGGGAATGACGGTTTGCACCGAGCCCTTGCCGAAGGTGGTGCGCCCGATGAGCCTGGCGCGATGATTGTCATGCAGGGCGCCCGCCACGATCTCAGCGGCCGAGGCCGAGCCTCCGTTGACCAGGATGACGATGGGCGCGCCGTTCAACGCATCTCCGGGAGTGGCGTCCATCTCGAATTTGGATTCCGGCGTGCGCCCCTTCGCCGTGACGATGACGCCCGAGTTCAGGAAGGTGTCCGACACCGCCACCGCGGCCTCGAGCACGCCGCCGGGATTGTTCCGCAAATCGAGCACCAGCCCCTTGAGCGGCGTGCCGTTGCGCTTGCGCAGGTCCTTGAGCGCGGCCTCGACGTCATCGCCCGTGGTCTCGCTGAACTGCGAGATCCTGAGGTAGGCCATGCCCGGCTCCAACATCTCGCTGCGCACGCTCTTCAGCTCGACCCGCGACCGCTTCAAGGTGAACTGCAAGGGCTCCGTGCTGCCCTCGCGCAGGATGCCGATCTTGACGGTCGTGCCCTCCTTGCCGCGCATGCGCCCGATGGTGTCGGCCAGGGTGGTGGTGTTGACCGGAACGCCGTCGATGGCCGCGATGATGTCGCCGGAGCGGATTCCGGCCAGCGATGCCGGCGATCCTTCCAGCGGCGAGACCACCACCACTTCGTCGTCCTCCATCGAGACCTCGATGCCGACGCCGGAATACTCGCCGGAGCTCGAGATCTTGACCTCGTCGTATTCGTCGCCGTCGAGAAATGCCGAATAGGGATCGAGCGCGGAGACCATGCCGCGGATGGCCGACTGCAGCAGCTGGTGATCGTCGACGGGATTCACATAATCATGCTTGACCCGCTCCAGCACCTCGGCGAGCAGCCGCGCATCCGCCCAGGGCATGTCTTTCTGCTCTGCTTCGGGCGGAGCGGCGCTGGCCGGAAGGAGCGCCAGCGACGCGCCGAGCACGCCGGCGCCGAGCAGGAGAAGGGGTCGGGTCATCTGCTTGAGCATACGTGCCGCTGCGGCCGGCCGCTACCGGAGCGTGCCGACTTATGGATTGGGTCTCATGCTCAGGGGCCGGGCCGCAGCCACAGGCGCGGATCGACGGTCTTTCGGCCCTCGCGAATCTCGAAATATAGCTGCGGAGCAGCAGCCGCCGTGTCGCTCAAGCCCGCGATGACGTCGCCCGGCGCCACCGTGTCGCCGACCGCCTTGTAGAGCACCTCGACGTGACCGTACAAGGTCATGTAGCCGCCGCTGTGGGCGATGATCAGCAGCAGACCGAGCCCTTGCAGCCAGTCTGCATAGACCACGCGGCCGAAATAGGGCGCGCGCACCTTGGCGCCGCGCGCGCCCTCCAGCGTCTCGCCGGGGAGCCGCGGCCCGGACCCCTCCTGGTAGCGGCGGACCACGCGGCCGGCGATCGGCCAGGGCAGTTTGCCGCGCATGGCGGCAAAGCTCTCCTTGGAGTCCACGGGGTAGTCCTGCAAAACTCGCGCGAGCTCCGCCATCAGCGACTCCACCGCCTGCTCCTCGCGCTTCAAGTCCGCGAGCTCCTGGCTGCCGCTCGCGACGCGCTTGGTGAGCACCGCGACGGCATCGGCCCGCTCCGTGCGCGCCGCCTCGAGGCCCGACATCTCGCGCGCGGCATCGCCCTCCAGCTCCTCGAGCTTCGCCGTCTCCTGCTCGATGTCGCCGACCAGCTGCGCCACCCGCTGCACGTTGCGCTGGATCTCCTCGATCTTCGCGCTGCGCTCCTTTGCGAAGTAGGCGTAGTAGACGAGCGTGCGGCCGAAGGTCGCCGGGTTGCTCTGGCTCAGCAGCAGCTTGAAATCCTGCTGCTCGCCGATCTCGTAGGCGGCGCGCACCTGCGCGGCGAGGAATGCCCGCTCCGAGTCCAGCTCGCGCCGATCGCGCTCTTCCTCGCTCCCGAGCTTCGCCCGATGATCACGCGCCGCGGCTTCCGCCGCGCGAATGGTATCGAGATTCTGGCGCTTGGCGGTGACCTGTAGCTCGGCCTGGCGCAGGCGCGAGCTCTCCGCGTCGCGCTGCTTGAGCTCGTCGCCCAGGCGATTGGTGAGCGCGGCGATGCGCGCGCGCACGGCCGCGAGCTTCGCCTTGGCGTGCGCAGAATCGGCCGACGAGGCCGCGGGAGCCGCCACGCCCGAGCCCGCGGCCAGCGCCGCCAGGCATACATATGTGAAGCATAGGTGACCGGCAACTCGCATGCTGGACCGCAAGCATACAAGCCTTGTGGCCGCTGCTATACTTGCCCGCCCCGAAAAGCGGTATTTTCTTCGATGCAGCGACTGTTCGAATACACGAGCAACCATCCGTACCTCGTGACGGCGGCGGTGGTCGCGGCGATCGTGGTCGCCGTCTATGAGATCCGCGAGCGCATCCAGGCTTTCGCGGCGCTGTCTTCCTCGCAGGCGGTGCGGCTCATGAATCAGGGTGCGCTGGTGTTGGACCTTCGCGGCAAGGAGGCGTACGACGCCGGACACATCGGCGAGGCGCGCAACGTGCCGCTGTCCGAGCTCGAAGCGCAGGCCGAGTCCCTGAAAAAGTGGCGTGACAAGAACGTCATCACCTATTGCGACAGCGGGGTGAGCGGCGCCGGCGGCGCGCGCGCGCTGGTCAAGCTCGGGTTCACGAAAGTGTTCAACCTGCAGGGCGGCGTCGGCGCCTGGGTCAAGGACAACATGCCGCTGGTCAAGACGGCCGGCGGCAAGGGCGGCTCGAAGTGACCGCGCCCGCGGTCACCCTGTACCTATCCGAGTGGTGCCCTTATTGCCAGCGGGCCCGAGGCCTGCTCGCAGGCAAGAATGCAGCGGTGACGGAGATCAACATCGAGGATGACGCGAAACTGCGCGAGGAAATGGTCTCGCGCAGCGGCCGGCGTACGGTTCCTCAGATCTTCATCGGCGAAAGGCACGTCGGCGGCAGCGATGATCTCTTCGAGCTCGACCGCAGCGGCGAGTTGGATCGATTACTTCAGGGGGCTTGATGAACGAGGTTACACCACAAAGACCCGAGACCACCGTCGGGGGCGTCCAGGTCGCGCTGCAAAGCGTCTACTTGAAGGACAGCTCCTACGAGTCTCCGAACGG
>DATAUO010000160.1:0-7243 GCA_036268215.1 Steroidobacteraceae bacterium | reverse complement strand
AGAAGCGCTCCGCAATAGAACGCGAAGCTGAATGTTCGATGATGCTCACTAGGTCAATCCTCCGGCATTGCGCGCCGTCGCGACTCCGTCCGGGGCAACGTCGGCCAGCACTTCCAAAAAGTCCTTTCCGATCAGACGCTTGGCTCTCTCGATGAACAGCGGCACCGGGCTCGAAGGCTCCGCCTGGCGAAAGAATGCTGCGATCGCGTCGAGGGCTCGCTCGGCGTCCTTGCGAGTCTTGATGCCACCGCCGGCGCCGGGCGCCGCCCCATCGGATGCTCCCTCCTTGCCACCGTCGGCTTCTCCAGGTGCCTCACCCATGCCGCGCACCGTCAGCTCGCCCTGCATCAGCTTGTCCACCCGCATCAGCAGGGAGATCAAGGGGTCGAAGTCCGGCGATGCCGAAGTTCCGCCGGATTCGCGCATCGCCCCATCTATGGATCTCAAGTCCACGAGCGCCCCGCGTGCCCGGTCCCTCGATACGGTCAACTCCTCGGTCGCCGTCGCGGCGAACACGGCCGCGACCTGGGCTTCGGTCGCCGGCGCGGTGTCGGATTCGCCGGGCGGCAGCTGGCCCTTGGCCAAATCCACGTCGCGAAGCGAAATGCGTCCCATTTGCCGGTGCTCGACCACCGGTGTGCGGCGCACCGCATCGAGGATCGCCATGCGGTCCGACAGGTAGTTCAGTGCATTCTTGCGCATGATCGCATCGTCGTCGACCCGCGGAAATACCTGCGCCCAGTGGTTCTTGATCCAATCCGCGCACACATTGATGCCGGCGTACAGGCCCGGCCAACCGTCGACCCGCAGGGCAGCAGCCGCATAGTGCGACAACAGGCGGATGTCCTTGCTTTGCCGGATGGCTTCCATGGCGTGAGTCTTGATCTCCCGCCAGTCGGTCTCCTCGCCCAGCGGCATCCCCTGGCCGAAGACGTGGAAACCGTCGAAAGAGGCCAGCAGCTGCGTGTCTTCCAAATCCTTGCCGCAGGGTTCTTCCTGCGACACGGGCCGCTTCAGTTCCTCGATCTCGGATTCAACGGTCATGGCGAATTGCCCGCCAAACGGAGTGGATCATTCTTGTCCCGAAGAGGTAGTTCGCGAGGGGCTCCCTAAGTGGTGGAAGCCTAGCCTCGCGACTGAGTGGAGTCCAGCCCGGCGCGCTTGCCCCGGCCTCATCGCGGGTGCCAGGGGGTCCTTCCGATCCTCCGAAGCCCCGGCACTCATACCCAACGAGCCGAGCTGGCCGCCGGCGGCGGCCCGGCCGAGCGTTTTGCATTGACAGATAACCGTACAGTCTGTACGCTTCGCCACGGAGCATGACATGACCAGATCCATCCGCAAAGGAGCCGAGGAAGCGCGCGCCCAGCTACCTGCGCTCTTGCTGGCCGCGGAACGCGGCCGCCAGACGATCATTACCCGGCACGGTCGCCCGGTGGCTGTACTTGCGCCCATGTCGGCGGGCGGAGAAAGGCCGGCACAGCGATCTATTCTCTCTTTGGCGGGCAGCGGACGCGGCCTCTACGGGCGCGATAGCCGGGCGGCGCTCCGCAAGTTGAGGGATGAATGGGGCCGTTGAGCCTCGATGGGCTTGCGGAGAATGCCTTGCTTCTCATGGACTCCGCCCCGCTCATCTACGTGCTGGAAGACCATGCGGAATTCGCGCCGATCTTCAAACCGGTCTTCCATGCGCATGACAAGGGACTCGTGCGCTTCGCAGTGACGACCATCACGCTTGCCGAAGTACTGACCGGACCTTTCAACGACGGCGACGAGGTCTTGGCCGAGAAGTATCGCGCAACCCTGAAATCCTGGTTCCTCGTGGATCTCGACGCGGAAATCGCCGAGAGCGCGGCTCGCCTACGCGCTTCGCTCAAGCTGAAACTCGCCGATGCTGTCCAGGCCGCGAGCGCTCTGGCCATCGGCGCCGACGCGATGATCACGCACGACCGCGATTTTTCGGCGCTGCGGGGTTTACGGGTGCTAGGCGCCGGAACCTGAGCAAACAAGTACGTCCACGTTCCTCGCGAGCTACGGCAAGTACGCGCGTCCGGCTGACTTCGGCACCGTCGGCGCGGGCAACGCCGTGGCCGTGCAGAATCTCGCCGGCATGCCGATCCGCGCCATCGCCTTGATCTTCGGCGCGGGCCTCGCGCTCTGCATCGCCGCTCTGTGGATGACCCGTCGCGGCCGATCGTGACGCGCATCGCGCCGAGCCGGCTCCCCGTCGCGGCGCCCAAGCAAAGACGTGCCGCCGCTCGCGCGATTGCGGCACGGTTTCCCGCCGACCGGTAAACTGCCGTCTTCGCCAAGCCTTGGGGAGCGCCTTGGAGCACGCAGAATCCTGGACCGACTTCCTGGAATGGAGCGCTCCCACCTCGGGTTGGCGTTCGTTGCGCTCTGGCTGCCGACCTGGCTCGGCGGCGGCCTGTATTGGTTCGCGGCATCGCTGATCCTGTCGCTGGTCGTTGCGCTGTTCAGCGCGTGGGTGCTGCTGATCGAGATCCTGCGGTAGCCGCGATGCCATCGCGAAGACGACAGCCCCGGGACTTGCCGCTGCCTCTTCGCCCCGCGCTCGCGCGCCTGCGGCCGGCCGGCCTCGCGGTATCCGGGACGTTGGCGCTCCTCGCCGCCTGCGCCACCGGCAGCACCGTTCTCGTCGGGCCGTCGCGGCCCGCGATCGCGCCCGATCAGGTCCAGGTCTATCTGCATCCGCCCGCCGCGAAGTACCTCGAGATCGCCAACATCAGTGCCTCGAGCCGCGGCTCGCTCGCCCTCGGCTCCGGCGCCAAGATCGACAAGGTCGTCGAGCGCCTCAAGGTCCAGGCGGCGAAGGTCGGCGCGAACGGCGTTCTGCTGCATGGCGTGGGCGGCGAGGCTTCGACCGCGGTGGGCGGCGGCCTCTCGACCGACAACGGCCGATCGCCCTACGTCGACGTGGGCGGCTCCCTTTTCCTGCGGGCGGAGGTGGGGGACGGCGTCGCCATCTACGTCGCGCCCGAGTGAGGGCGCGCGCGGGCGCCGGGACGGGCAGCGCGGCCGCAGGATCCGTGGCATTGGGACCGCCCAACGTTCACAATTCGCGCCGCCGATTTCATTCATCGAACTCGTTCAGGAATACGTCATGTCCCCGACCGTAAAGATCGACCAGCTCGAGGTCGACCGGAAGCTCTACGATTTCGTCAACGAACATGCCGTCCCGGGGACGGGCGTGGATCCGCTCGGGTTCTGGTACGGCTTCGCCCGGCTGGTGAAGAGCCTCGCCCCGCGCAACGAGGCGCTGCTCGCGCGTCGCGACGAGCTGCAGGCCCGCATCGACGCATGGCATCGGGAATTCCCCGGGGCGGGCTTCGACCCGGCGCGCTACCGGGCGCACCTCGTGTCCATCGGCTACCTGCTCCCCGAGAAGGGGCCCTTCAAGGTCGAGACGGCCAACGTGGATGCGGAGATCGCGCACGTCGCCGGGCCGCAGTTGGTCGTGCCGGTGAGCAATGCCCGCTATGCGCTGAACGCGGCCAACGCGCGCTGGGGCAGCCTCTACGACGCGCTCTACGGCACCGACGTGATACCGCCGGCGGACGCACCGCGCGCCGGCGGCTACGATCCCGGCCGCGGCGCGCGGGTGATCGCCTACGCCCGCGATTTTCTCGACCGGCACTTCGGCCTGGCGGAGGGCTCGCACACCCAGGCGGTGAAATACCACCTGGTCGGCGCGGCGCTGCACGCGCACCTGAAGGACGGCACGGTGAGCCCGCTCGAGGACCCGGCGGCGTTCCGCGGCTATCGAGGGCCGGGCGACGCCCCCGCGGTGGTGCTGCTCGCGCACCACGGCTTGCACGTGGAGATCCACATCGACCGTGCGCACCCGATCGGCCGCACGGATCCTGCCGGGGTCAGCGATGTGGTGCTCGAGGCGGCGCTCACCACCATCGAGGATTGCGAGGATTCGGTGGCGGCCGTCGATGTGGACGACAAGATCGCCGTCTACCGCAACTGGCTCGGCCTCATGACCGGCCGCCTCGAGGCCGACCTCGCGAAGGACGGCAAGCGCTTGGTGCGCCGGCTGAACGACGACCGCCGCTACCGCACGCCGCAGGGCGGCGAGCTGGTGCTGCCGGGCCGGAGCCTCATGCTGGTGCGCAATGTCGGCCACCACATGATCACCGAGACGGTGACGCACGGCGGCAAGGGCGTCCCCGAGACCTTCGTGGATGCCGCGGTCACCTCGCTCATCGGCATGCATGACCTCGCCGGCCCGAGCGCGAAGCGCAACTCGCGCACCGGCTCCATCTACATCGTGAAGCCGAAGATGCACGGCCCGGACGAAGTGAAGCTCGCCGTCGAGCTCTTCCACGAGGTCGAGCGGATCCTCGGCCTCGATCGCAACACCCTCAAGATCGGCATCATGGACGAGGAGCGGCGCACCACCGTCAATCTCATGGAATGCATCCGCGAGGCTCGGCATCGCATCGTGTTCATCAACACGGGCTTCCTCGACCGCACCGGCGATGAGATTCATACCTCGATGGAGGCAGCCCCCGTGCCGCGCAAGGCCGATCTCAAGAAGGCGCGCTGGCTCGAGGCCTACGAGCGGCACAACGTGGATGTCGGCCTCGCCTGCGGCCTCCCGGGCCACGCTCAGATCGGCAAGGGCATGTGGGCCATGCCCGATCTGATGGCGGACATGGTCAAGGCCAAGATCGCGCATCCCCAGGCCGGGGCGAACACCGCGTGGGTGCCCTCGCCGACGGCGGCGACGCTCCACGCCATGCACTATCACCAGGTCGACGTGTCGGAGGTGCAGCGTGCGCTCGGCAGCCGCGCCCGCGCCCTGCTCGAGGACATCCTGGTGCCGCCGCTGGTCGAGAATCCCGCCTGGAGCCCGCAGGACATCGTCGAGGAGCTGAACAACAATGCCCAGAGCATCCTGGGATACGTCGTGCGCTGGATCGACGCCGGTGTCGGTTGCTCCAAGGTGCCGGACTACTTCGACACGGCGCTCATGGAGGATCGGGCCACGCTGCGGATCTCGAGTCAGCACGTGGCGAGCTGGCTGCGCCACGGCGTGTGCTCCGCCGAGGAGGTGATGCAGGCGCTGCGCCGCATGTCGGCCGTGGTCGACCGGCAGAACGCCCGCGATCCGGGCTATCGGCCGCTCGCCGAGGACCCGGAGCACAACGTCGCCTTCCAGGCGGCGTGCGATCTCGTGTTCGACGGCCGCGAGCAGCCGAACGGCTACACCGAGGCCATACTCACGGCGCGGCGCAAGGAGCGGAAGGCGCGCGCAGGCGCCGCACGCCGCTGACCGCGAGCGCGATGCTGCCCGCGAGCGCGAGGTACGCACCGAAACCCACGGAGACATGCTGCGAAACGAGGCCGCTGCCGCGGTGTACCAGATCGTTCGCGAAGCGGACCACGCTGCCGGTCAGCGTCGCCGGATCCTGCGCCCCCTGCAGGAGATCTCCGGAAGTCTTCGCATACAGCCAAAGCCCGCACACCGCCATCAGCGCGAGGGGCGCGAAGCATCCGGCAACGGAGGTCCGTGCGGGCCGAGCCATCGGCAACAAAGGGCCCATGAGGCATGCAAGGCACACCACGCCGAACACGATGCGCTGGAATGGCGCATCCACGCCGAAGAGGATGCGTGTCGGGTCGGCGATGATCGCCGCCATGTCATAGAACCGGACGCCGTGCTGCAACGATCCGAGGGTTGCGACCAGGGTGTTGGTCAGGAACCAGCCGACGAAGACGCCGCCGATCCCGGCGAGGGCGAGACCGTCGACGGGCGCGGCGGCCGTCGTTCCCGGGGCCGACCCGGGCGGGGTTGCGCCGGCAGCGCCGAGACTGCGGGGGGCTTCCATGTCGGGCCCAAGACTAGCGCCATCCGCGCGCTTTGGCAGCAAAAATCTCGCGGTGATAACATCGGGCCAACAGGGGATGACCGTTTCCGCCGGATGTACTTCCGCCCGCCGCCACCAATTCCGCGCTTCCACCGCCCGCATCGGTTCGCACTGGGTGCGCTCGCCTGCGTCGCTCTCGTTGCCGGCTGCGCCACCGTCGATGAGAAGTTCGGCGACCAACAGTGGTATCAAAAGGGCAAGGAGGTCTCGGGCAAGGCGGTCGCGGCCACCGAGTCGGCTGCTTCGAAGATCAATGCGCGGATGCAGAAGTACCTTGCCGAGAAGGACGTGCTCAAGACCTTCCAGGATGCCGGTGAGCACAGCGAGACGGCCGTGCTCGCCGTGCTGCACAAGTCCGGCATCGCCGGCACGGCTCGACCGCCCTCGGCCGGCACGCCGGCGAAGCCCGGCACGCCGTCCAAGCCGGGCGCGTCCCCGACCCGGCCGCATTCGACTCCCGCACCTCCGATCCCGCTGAGCGTGCCCGAGCAATACGCCGGCACGCTACGCTGGCCGGTCGACGCCTGCATCGTGAGCTCGGAGTACGGCGAGCGCTGGGGCAAGATGCACAAGGGCATGGATCTGGCGGCCGACGTGGGCGAGCCGGTGTACGCCATCGCCGACGGCGAGGTCATCTACGCCGGCGACGGATTGCGCGGCTACGGCAACGTCGTGATCGTGAGGCACGACCGCAAGACCACCTCCCTGTACGCGCACAACAGCGAGCTCAAGGTGAAGCTCGGCGATCACGTCACGCAGGGGACCCTGGTCGCGTTGCTTGGGAGCACCGGCCACTCGACCGGACCGCACGTGCATTTCGAGATTCGCGACGGCGACGCTGCGGTGAACCCGCGCACGCTGATGCCGAAGAAATTCGCGGCGCTTCCCGCGGACCGGTGATCACGCCGCGACCCCGGGCGGCGACGGGTTTTCCTCGGTTTCCCTGCCGGGCAGCCCTGCGCCGCAGTCCACCCAGGGCAGCTTGCTCTCGATGCCGTAGTGATGCGAAGGCCGCAGCGACTCGGGGTCGTCGAAGACGCCGACCAGGATTCCGATCTCATCCGACTCGTCGTAGCGCAGAAAGAGCGGCGTGCCGCACTCGCGGCAGAAGCCGCGCGTTGCGATCGGCGATGAGCGCCAGGCGGGGGAGCTGAACAGATTGCCCCGCACCGCCTGGCTCGGGAACCAGGCAAGCACCGCGAAAGGTCCGCCGACGGCACGGCGACATTGGGTGCAGTGGCAATAATTGACCGAGGTCGGCGGGGCCACGCAGGCGAAGGTGACGGCGCGGCAGTGACACTGCCCGGTGAGCCAGTAGTCCTGCCGCGGCGCAGCCGCGTCCGCGG
>DATAUO010000159.1:0-3049 GCA_036268215.1 Steroidobacteraceae bacterium | reverse complement strand
CAACTCGGTGGCCTCGGTGTTCATCAGCCGTTGGGACCGCGCCGTCGCCGAGCAGGTGCCGGAACGGCTGCGCAACCGCTTGGGGATCGCGATCGCCCAGCGCACCTACCGCGCGCATTGCGATCTGATCGCGGGCAAGCGCTGGAAGGACCTCGAGCGGGCCGGCGCGCGCAAGCAACGCATGCTCTGGGCGAGCACCGGCACCAAGGACCCCAAGTCGCCGCCGGGATTGTACGTCGAGGCGCTCGCCGCCCCCGAGACCATCGATACCATGCCGGAGAAGACCCTCACGAGCTTCGCCTCGGGCGGCAACGTAAAGGGCGCGATGTCCCCGGATGGCGGCGATGCCGAGAAGGTGCTCGCCGAATTCGCCGCCGCCGGCGTCAACGTCGATGCCCTTGCCGCGCGCTTGCAGGTCGAGGGAGCCGACAGCTTCGTCAAGTCATGGCGCGGGCTGATGAAGCGTATCGCAGACAAGAGCTCCGCGCTGGCGACCACTTGAGCGCCGCGAGGATCCACCCGCTCGCGGGGCAGCCGGCGCCGGCCGCATCGCTCGTCGATGTGCCGAAGCTGGTCACGGCGTACTACAGTCTGCGCCCCGATGCCGGCGTGGCGGCCCAACGCGTGAGCTTCGGCACGTCGGGCCATCGCGGCAGCTCCTTCGATTCCAGCTTCAACGAGCATCACGTGCTCTCGGTGACCCAGGCGATCTGCGAATATCGCAGCCGGGAGGGCATCACCGGCCCGTTGTACATGGGATTCGACACGCACGCGCTGTCCGCGCCGGCGTTCGCGAGCGCGCTCGAGGTGCTCGCGGCCAACGGAGTCGAGGTCATGATCTCGGCCGGCGACGAGTACACGCCCACGCCGGCGGTGTCGCTCGCCATCCTCCTGCACAATCGCGGCCGAACGCAGGGTCTCGCCGATGGAATCGTCATCACCCCGTCGCACAATCCGCCGAGCGACGGCGGGTTCAAATACAACCCGCCGAACGGCGGACCCGCGGATTCGGCCATCACCAAGTGGGTCGAGAATCGCGCCAACGAATTGCTCGAGTCCAAGCTCGCGGGCGTCAGGAGAATCGACTTCGCGGCGGCGCGCCGCGCGGCCGGCGTCCACACCCACGACTTCCTCGAGGCATACGTCGATGAGCTCGGCGCCATTCTCGACATGGACGCGATCCGCGCGTCGCGCATCCGCATGGGCGTCGATCCGCTGGGCGGAGCCGGCGTGCACTACTGGCCGCGCATCGCCGAGCAGTACGGGCTCGACCTCACGGTGGTGAACGATGCCGTCGACCCGACCTTTCGGTTCATGACGCTCGACTGGGACGGAAAGATCCGCATGGATCCCTCCTCGTCCTATGCAATGCGCAGCCTGATCGGGCTCAAGGACAAGTTCGACATCGCCTTCGCCTGCGACACCGACCACGACCGTCACGGCATCGTGACGGTAAGCGCAGGGCTCATGCCGCCGAATCATTACCTCTCGGTGGCGATCGATTACCTGTTCAGCCATCGCCCCGGCTGGCGCGCCGACGCAGCCGTGGGCAAGACGGTCGTGAGCAGCGACATGATCGATCGGGTCAGCCGGCGCTTGAGCCGCACGTTGTACGAGGTCCCCGTCGGATTCAAATGGTTCGCGAAGGGCCTCGTCGACGGCAGCCTCGGCTTCGGCGGCGAGGAGAGTGCCGGCGCTTCGTTCAATCGGCGCGACGGCAGCGTTTGGACCACCGACAAGGACGGACTCGTGCCCTGCCTGCTCGCGGCCGAGATCACCGCGAGGACCGGGCGCGACCCGGGCGAGGCGTATCGGTCGCTGGCCAAGAGCTTGGGCGAGCTGTACGCGCATCGCGTGGACGCGCCGGCCACCCCTTCGCAGAAAAAGCGGCTCGGGCAGATCGACGCTGCGCAGGTGCAGGTACGGGAGATCGCCGGCGAACCGGTGGAGCGCGTGCTGACCGCGGCGCCCGGCAACCGGCAACCCTTCGGCGGCGTCAAGGTGATCTCCGCCGGCGGCTGGTTCGCGGCCCGTCCCTCCGGCACGGAGGACATCTACAAGATCTATGCGGAGAGCTTCCGGGACGCCGCGCATCTCGAGCGGCTGACCGTCGAGGCGCAAGGCGTCGTCGATGCGGCGCTTGCGGGCGCCGCCGCCTGACCGCAGCCTCCGGCAACGGCGATGCGCCGCTCACTCCGACCGCCCGGCGCCTGGTGCCATGGCTGGTGGGCGTCGGGTTCTTCATGGAGGCGCTCGACACCACCATCCTGAACACGGCGGTTCCCGCCATCGCGAATGCCTTGCGCGTGCCGCCGCTGAGCATGAAGGCGGTGCTCGCGAGCTACACGCTGAGCCTCGCGGTCTTCATTCCCATCAGCGGCTGGATGGCGAACCGCTTCGGCACGCGCCGTGTGTTCGCATCCGCGATCGGCACCTTCACGCTCGGGTCATTGCTCTGCGGCCTGTCGACCGACATTCATCTGCTGGTGGCCTGCCGCGTGCTGCAGGGATGCGGCGGAGCGATGATGCTGCCGGTGGGGCGGCTCACGATGGTGCGCACTTTCCCGAAGTCCGAGCTGATCGGCGCCATGGCCGTCGTCGCGATGCCCGGGCTGATCGGACCGATGCTCGGGCCGCTGCTCGGCGGCTTCATCATCGCGTACTTCCACTGGAGCGTCATTTTCTTCGTCAACATCCCCATCGGGCTGGTCGGCCTGTTGCTCGTGTATCACCACCTGCCGAATTATCACGAGGAGCGCCGCCGCCCGCTCGACTTCGTCGGCCTGGCGTTGTTCGGCTCCGGCGTCTCGCTGCTCTCCTACGTGCTCGAGGTCTTCGGCGAGACCACGTTGAGCGGCCGCGAGATGCTGGGCTTGCTCGCCATCTCCGCCGCATTGCTCGCCGCCTACGGTTTCCACAGCACGCGCTTCCGCTACCCGCTGCTGCGGCTCGGGCTGGTGCGCATCCGCACGTTTCGCGTATCGATCACGGGGAACCTGTGCACGCGCCTGGGGGTGGGCGGCATTCCCTTCCTGCTGCCGCTTCTGTA
>DATAUO010000158.1:0-17865 GCA_036268215.1 Steroidobacteraceae bacterium | reverse complement strand
CGCCCGCATCGCCGAGGAGCAGCTGCATCTGCGAGAGGACGCGTGCCTGCACCGCGTTGGCGGCGATGAAGGCGCTCGCGATCCACATCACGAACAAGAGAATGGGCGCGATGGAGAACAGCGTATAGAACGCAATCGTCGCGCCCGTGCTCGACGAGCCGTTCCCGATCCACGCGAGCACGGAGCCGCGTATCACCTTGGCGAAATCGGAGAGCGTCATTCGCCTTCGTGCGGTCACGGCGGCTCCTTTCATGCGGCGGTTCCATACTTCATGCGGCGCCTCCGCGCTTCATACGGCGCCAGCCGCGGCGGCGCCGCTCATGGGCGGATTATGGCGCGGCGCGCAGCGCGTCACGCGCCCGCTTGATGTCGGTCCACTCTGACACGAGCCAAGGAGCGCCCCATTCCGGCCGGACGGTGTTCACCTACATCTGGCTCGCGGACGGCCTCGTACGCTTGGTCTGCAGCCTGCATATGGGCTGTATCCCTTGGAAGACCCACCATCGAGGAGTTTCTATGTCGAACACCACGCAAAAGTCGGACCCGCAGAAGAGCGATGACCGGCAGAGCGGCTCGCGCTCCGGCCAGCAACAGCAAGGCGGCCAGCAAACCGGCGGAGGCCAACAGGGCGGCAGCGGGCAGCAGTCCGGCGGCAGCCAGCAGAACCAGAGCAATCGCCCCGGCGGCTCTCAGCAGAGCGGAGGTCATGGCAAGGATGACCGCGACGCGAAGCAGGGCGGCGGTCAGAAGGATGCGACCCAGGGCGGCAGTCAGAAGGAAGGATCGAAGTAGCATTCGGCATCGAGCTGGCGCGAATCTGCGCCAGCTCGTGTGCTGCCCGAGCGAGCGCCTACAGCTCGACTAGGTCCGGGCTGGGGGTCAATTCAGCTTCTGCGAGGCCGCACCCAGCTCGCTCCAGCGGCCGTGGCGGCGCAGGGAGTCGAGGTCCCCCGCGCGCAGATTTTCGCTGCTGTAGCTGATGATCTTTTGTCCGGCTACGTCGAACACGTCGATGCGCCAACGTGTCTCCGTCGCGAGCAGGTCGGAGGCGACGCTCAAGAGCTGATCCGGATCGCGGTACGGCCCCTCGGCGATGCTGCGGCCGGCGCCAATGTACCAGTAGCCGTCGGCATTACCGTGCACTGCAAGAATGATTTCGGGCTCGTCTGGGGTGGATTGCATTTCGGGGGCGGCTTGGGTGTCCATGGGGTGATTTTGCATATTCTCCGGCGGCACGCTTGTAGGCCGGCCGCGCGATTTCCTGTCAGCAGCGTCTCCACGTCGCAGAACGGAAGCGGCTTCCATCCCCGATTTCCGGCAATTCTCTCCAAGCCGTGCCTCATTGGTAGACTGCCCGCTTTGGCGCCGGAGCATTCTTTGACCAGCCAGTCATCAATCTCGGACCAGCCCGCCGCCCCGCGCGGCGGCGAGCCGGCCTATCAAAGCGGCTTCGGCAACGAGTTCGCGACCGAGGCACTGCCCGGCGCGCTGCCGGTCGGACGCAATTCCCCCCAAACCTGCCCCTACGGCCTGTACGCCGAGCAGTTCTCCGGCACCGCGTTCACCGCGCCGCGGCACGCCAACCGCCGCTCGTGGCTGTACCGCATCCGTCCGGCCGTGACCCATCGCAGCTTTCAACGCCTGCCGCACGCGGCGCTCGATGACGCCTCGACCCCGGTCGAGGCGACCCCGAATCAGCTGCGCTGGGATCCCTTGGCCGTTCCCGACGGGCCGATCGACTTCGTAGAGGGGCTCGTGCCCATGGCCGGCAACGGCTCGCCGGATCTCAACGTCGGCTGCGCGATTTCGCTGTACGCAGCGACGCAGTCCATGCGGCGCCGATTTTTCTACAGCGCGGACGGCGAGATGCTCATCGTGCCGCAGCAAGGCACCTTGCAAATCGACACCGAGCTTGGACGTCTCACAATCGAGCCGCAGGAGATCGCGGTGCTCCCGCGCGGCCTGCGCTTCCGCGTGGACCTGCCGGCCGGCCCGGCGCGCGGCTACGTTTGTGAATCGTTCGGCGCAGCCTTCAAGCTGCCGGATCTCGGGCCGCTCGGCTCGAACGGCCTCGCCAATCCGCGCGATTTTCTGATCCCCTGCGCGCGCTACGAGGACCTCGATGCTCCGTGCGAGCTGATCGGCAAATTCTCGGGAAGGCTGTGGACCGCGGCCATGGACCACTCCCCGCTCGACGTAGTCGCGTGGCACGGCAATTACGCGCCCTACAAGTACGATCTGCGGCGCTTCAACGCCATGGGATCGATCTCCTACGATCATCCGGACCCATCCATATTCCTGGTGCTGCACTCGCCCAGCGAGATCGCGGGCACCGGCAACATCGACTTCGTGATCTTTCCGCCCCGCTGGCTGGTGATGGAAAATACCTTCAGGCCGCCCTGGTTCCACCGCAACGTCGCGAACGAGTTCATGGGTCTCATCGCCGGGGTGTACGACGCGAAGAGCACCGGGTTCGTTCCCGGCGGCGCCTCACTGCACAATTGCATGAGCGGCCACGGCCCCGATGCCGCGACCTTCGCGAAGGCAAGCACCGCCGACACCCGCGTGCCGACGCACGTCACCGACACCATGGCCTTCATGTTCGAGTCGCGCCTGGTGCTCAAGCCCACCCGCGCGGCGCTCGGCGGCCGGCCGGCGCTGCAGCCCGACTACATGGCGCACTGGCTCGGGCTCGAGAAACGCTTCGACCCGGGGCAACCGTAAGCTCCATGCCGCTGAACGAGACCCACGATCCCGGCGCGCGCAGCTGGCTCGAGGCCGCCAACCGCGAGGGAGGCGATTTCCCGGTCCAAAACCTGCCGTTCGGCGTATTTCGCCGGACCGGGAGCACCGAGCCGTTTCGCGGCGGCGTCGCCATCGGCGATCAAGTCGTCGATCTCGCGGCGCTCGCGGACGCCGGACTGCTATCGGGCACCGCCGCCGAAGGCGCACGGGCAGGCGCGCAGTCCTCGCTCAATGCGCTCATGCGGCTCGGTCCCGAAGTGGCGAGCCCGTTACGGCATGCCCTGTTCGCGGGCTTTCTCCGCGGCTCGGCGGTCGAGTCGGAGCTGCGTGCCTGTCTGGTCGCGCAGGCCGAGGTCGAGCATGCGCTGCCCGCGCGCATCGGCGACTACACCGACTTCTACGCCTCGATCCACCACGCCACGGCCGTCGGCAAGATGATGCGCCCGGACAATCCGCTGCTCCCGAACTATCAGTGGGTGCCGATCGGATACCACGGCCGCAGCTCCTCGATCGGAGTCTCCGGACAATCCTTTCCAAGACCTCGCGGTCAGCGGCTCCCGCCCGGGGCGGCCCAGCCCGTGGTCGGGCCGAGCGAGCGCCTGGACTACGAGCTCGAGCTCGGCATTTTCATCGGTCGCGGCAACGAGCCCGGCACGTCGATTCCGGTCGCCGAGGCCGAGTCGCACGTCTTCGGCCTGTGCCTGCTCAACGACTGGTCGGCGCGCGACCTGCAGGCCTGGGAGTACCAGCCGCTCGGGCCGTTCCTGGCCAAGAACTTTGCGACCACTTTATCGCCGTGGATCGTCACCCTGGAGGCGCTCGCGCCGTTTCGCGCACCGTTGTCGCGGCCCGAGGGGGCCCCCGCTCCGCTCGGCTACCTGAGCGCGCCGCAGGTGAGCACGGCGGGCGCGGTCGACATTCGCCTCGAGGCCTGGATCCGCACCGAGGCGATGCGCGCGCGCGGCGCGGGGCCGCAACGGCTGTCCTCGACCAGCTTCAAGCATGCCTTCTGGACCGTCGCGCAGCTGGTGACGCACCACACCGTCAACGGCTGCAACCTCAACAGCGGCGATCTGCTCGGCACCGGCACGCAATCGGGACCCACGGCCGCCGAGGCCGGCTCGTTGCTCGAGCTCAGCGCGGGCGGCAAGCAGCCCATCGCGATCGGGGACGAGCAGCGCACGTTCCTCGAGGATGGCGACGAGGTGATCCTGCGCGCGTGGTGCGAACACGCAGGTGCGGCGCGGATCGGCTTCGGCGAGGCGTGTGGACGGGTGCTGCCGCCGGTTTGAGCTAGATTTCGATCTGCCTCGCGATCTCCACCACGTTCTCGGGCGGCAAGTTGAACCGATCCACCGTCTTCACCGCGTTCCGATACAAGAACGCGAACAGCGCCGAGCGCCAGCGGCCGAAGGTCGCGCCCACGCGCCGGCGCACGATGAGATCGCGCGTGCCGACGAACATGGCCGAGTCGAACTTGATCTCGGGATCGAGCCCGTGGGTGTGACGCAACGCGCGCGTGAGATCCGGAATCTCGAAGAACCCGAACCGCGCCATCAGGTGCCACAGACCCTCCCCCACGTTGTCCACGATGGTGCAGTTGGGACCGGTGATACGCGGCACGTTCTCGAACACCACGCTCAGCGCGATGGCATGCTTCGGCAGCACGCCGACGAAGCGCGCGTGATCCATGATGAGGCGCGAGACCTTCTGCCGGCTGCGGGTGAGGAACACGGTGGTGCCCGGCACGCGCGGAATTTCCCCGTGCTCGAGCGCAGCCAGGAAGAGCTCGGCGGTATGCGGCGCCTGCGCCAAGGTCGCGCGGATCGCCTCGGTCCCGGACCGCCAGGTGATCATGACGAGAAACAGCACGGCCGCGAAACTCAGCGGCAGCCAGCCGCCGTCGGCGATCTTGACCAGGTTGGCGACGAAGAAACTGGTGTCGACGATCACGAAGACGGCTGCAACGCTCGATGCGGCCGCCGTCGGCCAGCGCCACGTGTCGCGCATGGCGCGGTAGAGCAGGATCGTGGTCAACAGCATGGTGGTGGACACCGCGGTTCCGTAGGCCCCGGCAAGGCGGTCCGAGCTGCCGAAGGCGATGGTGGTGGCAACCGTTGCGATCATCAGCAGCCAATTGACCACGGGCACGTAGATCTGGCCGTAGATGCGGTCGGACGTCTGGCGGATGGCGACTCCCGGCAGCCAGCCGAGCTGCATCGCCTGCCGTGTCATCGAGAACGAGCCGGTGATGATGGCCTGGCTCGCGATGATGGTCGCCAGCGTCGCCAGCCCGACCAGCGGATAAATGGACCACGACGGCGCGATCTGAAAGAACGGATTGCCGGATACCGTGCGCTGATCGATCAGGAACGCCGTCTGGCCCGCGTAGCTCAAGAGCAGCGAGGGCAGCACGATGAGGTACCACGCGCGCCGCACCGGACCCTTGCCGAAGTGGCCCATGTCCGCGTACAGCGCCTCGCCGCCGGTGATGCACAGGAACACCCCGCCGAGCACGAGGAAGCCGAGACCGCGGGAATGCGCCATGAACCTGATTGCGTAGAGCGGATCGAGCGCGAGCACCACCGCGGGATGGCGTGCGATCGACGCCCCGCCGATCACGCCGATGACCAGGAACCAGAGCAGCATGATCGGGCCGAACGCGCGCCCGATCTTTGCCGTGCCGAAGCGCTGCGCGGCGAACAGTCCGAGCAGGATCGCAACCGCCGCGGGCATCACGAACGGACGGAAGGCGCCGTCGACGACGTTCACGCCCTCGAGGGCGCTCAGCACCGAGATCGCGGGCGTGATGACCCCATCGCCGTAGATGAGCGCCGCCCCGAGCAGCCCAAAAGCGGTCAGCAGCTTGAAGCCCGGCCGAAATCCGTTGGCACCGATCAGCGACATCAGCGCGAGAATGCCGCCCTCGCCGCGGTTGTCCGCCCGCATGACGAACAGGCAGTACTTGATCGAGATGGTGATGATCAAGGTCCATACGATCATCGACAGGACGCCCAGCGCGCTCGAGGGGGTGAAGGCCCCGCCGGTGGCCTGCACGACGGCCTGCAAGGAATACAGAGGACTCGTCCCAAGGTCGCCGAATACCACGCCCAGCGCCGCAAGCGCCCATTCGCCGCCGTGTGCCCTGGCAGATTTCCCGGTCGTCGAATCGGCCGCCATATCTGATCGCTCGTAGCCGCCCGCGCGCTGAAGGTATCAGAAAGCAGCCGGGATGGCGGCGTAGGCCGGCTCCCACAAGAAACGCCTGCGGGGATCGATGCCCGCGCTCCGGTACGGCGCGTATCGTAGCCTCGTAAGGCGGCTCGTCAGGCCACCGGGAGCGGAAATATGCGTAGCAGAACGATCGCTGCGTTGCTCATGTGCTCGACCGTCATGGCGGGCGGCGCCGCCTTGGGCGGCGAGGGTGTTCAGGTGAACATCGCGAACGACGGCATCCAGGACGTGATGGTCACCGTCTACGACATGAACGCCCACCCGCGGCGCATGGTGCTCACGAATGCCCGCATCAACGGCTTCACTTCCGTGCCGCTGTCGCTGATCGCGGATGAATCCGGCCGCGCGAGCCTGGCATGGACCGCCACCAGCCTGGACCCCAAGGCGCGCAAGTGCGGCCGGGCCTCGGCCGTCGCGGGCAACGACGACACCGTCAACGTGCACGCGGACTCGAGCTGCGGCAGCGCTTAGAGCTGCGGAGCTGCGGTAGCGCTAGGCTGCGGATACTGCGGTAGCGCCTAGGGCTGCGACGGACTCGCGGGCGGCGCCGACGCGGCCGACGGCGTAGGCGCGGACGCGGGCATGGCGGCCGCCGATGCAGGCGATGCAGCTGCCGATGCGGGCGGCGCGGCTGCCGATGCGGGCGCAGATGCAGGCGATAGGGGCGCCGATGCGGTCGTCGCCGGGGCGGTGGCGGCCGGGTCCGGCGCGTTGGGATCATCGGCCTCGAGCGCCACGGTGGCGATCACGCCGTCCGCCTTCTGCAGCACCTCGCGCGCATAGTCCCAATGGATCGCGACGGTGGTGTCGCCGACCGCGGCCTGCAGCAGCTGCGAGAACTGATCGAGATTGGGCTCGAAGCTCTGTCCTTGCGCATCGACGGGAGGATGCGCCTCGAGCAGCAGCTCGCCGTCCACCCACGCGACCTTCACGGGGTCGTTGATGAGGCGCACCGGCGTGCCGACCGGAATCAGCGGAAAGAGCGCCGCAACGTCGTCCGGATACATGCGGATACAGCCGTGGGTCACGGCGAGGCCGACGGCAATCGGATTGTTGGTGCCGTGGATCAGATAGGTGCCGTTTCCCGCGGCCAGCCGCATCGCGTACGCGCCGAGCGGATTGTCAGGGCCCGGAGGCACGGTCGCCGGCAGCGGATCGCCGGCCTCGAGATGCTCCTTGCGGACGGACTCGGGCGGATACCAGGTCGGATTCTTCTGCTTGGCGATGACGTGCGTCGTGCCGAGCGGCGTGCGCCAATCCATCTTGCCGATGCTCACCGGATACGTGATCACCTCGATGGGTCCGCCACGCTTGGGCTTGGGAAAGTAGTAGAGGCGGTGCTCCGGCAGATTGACGACGATGCCCTCGCGCGGCCCGGGCGGCAGAATGTGACGGTCGGGGACGACCAGCCGTTTTCCGGCTCCGGGCAGCCACGGATCGATGCCGGGATTCACGCGGATCAGCTCCTCGGATCCCAGGCTGAACTTGCGGGCGAGGTCGTACAGCGTGTCCTCGTACACGGTCACGACGCTCTTGTCCTCGCCGACCACCATGGCGTCCTTGTTCGGCAGCGTATACGTGGTCGCGCCCGAAGGTTGCGCCAGCAACGACGACGCCAGCCCGAGCATGGCGAGGGCCGCCGCTCGGCGCAATACAGCGGGTGCTGAATCGGTTCTGCTCACCCCGCTAGAATATCACGCGCTGCGCCGCGCCCGCGCGGACGATGCCTGCGACGGCCTGCCGCGCATACGAGGCCCGCGAGGCCGAGCAGCAGCCACGCATCGAGCGCTCCGCCTCCGCTGCCCGCACTGCCGACACCGCTGCCGCCGCCGCCGCCGACTCCAGTACCGCTGCCGGTGCTGCCGCTGCCGCTCGAAGCGGTGACCGTCAAGGTCGCGGACGCGGGCGGCGATGTGCCGGCGGAGTTCGAGCAAGTCAGCGTGTAAGTGTCGGTACCGGCCGCGGACGGAGCGACGCTCTTGGTACCCGCGGTTGCCACCGAGCCGCTCCAGCTGCCCGAGGCCGTACATCCCGTGGCGTTCACCGCGGACCAGGTGAGCGTCGCCGAGCTCCCGCTGGTGATGGAGGCCGCGCTCAAGCTGATCGTGGGCTGCGGCGGCGCGACCTTCGGCAACAGCGCGAACGCGGCGTCCGCCTGGACGAATCCATATCCCGACTCGAAATTCGGCGCCGAGCCCATCGCGAGCGCGCTGGCGCGCAGCGCCTGGTAGATCTGCGTGGGGGTGACCGCGGCATTCGCCTGCAACATGAGCGCGGCAACCGCCGCCGCATGCGGCGTCGCCGCCGAAGTGCCGAAGAAGTTCGGATATTTGGGATTGTTCTGGCATGCGCTGATGTTGGTGTTGAGCAGCCCGCTGCTGCCGGCGGCGCCGGCGCTCTGCAGCGTGAAACCGAGAAAGGTGTCGTTGCCGCCGTCGGCGTCGACGAAGTCCGGCTTGTTGCGTATCACCGGGGATGACAGCCGTGCGCCCGTCGCGTCGAACAGGATCGGCGCGCCGCCGAGCGATGAATAGGTCTCGAGCGTGGCGGGCGTCGTGCCGCACGCCGGCGTCACGAAGTAGAACGCGGCGCCCACCGCGGCGGCGCCCGCCGCGCCCGGATGACCCTGCAATGTGGCCGTCGCGCTCGCGGCCGGAAAGGCGTTGATGGTGCTGCCGGCGCCGTCATCCTCGACCGCCACCTTGATGCGGCCCGGCGTGGTGCCGCCCACGAGGCCTACCTGGATATTGATCGCTTCGGAGGAGCTGTTGCCGCTCGCGGTCGCGGGAACGCCGATCAACATGACCTGGACCGGATCGCTGCCCACGGCATTTGGGCCCGTGCAGCTGGTGGAGTTGCCGTTCTCATCCACGATCTGATCGTTGCCGGAGGGGCCGGTGACGCAGAGATCGATGCGGCTGGTCGCGCCGCCGCTGTTCGGCGAGCCGGTGACGTAGGGCTGATCCCATTCGACCACGATGGCGACGTACTCGCCGGGGATCAGCGCCGCGATGGTCACCGGCAACTTGGTCACCGTGGTCGCGCCGGTCGCATCGAAGTTGAGCAGGTGCTCGCCCGAGTTGGGCGCCGAGCCCGACAGCGTGGAGAAGCTCGGCGGCCCGGCGTTCTCGTACGCGAGGTTGCCGTCATTGCCCGCCGCGGAGAAGTAGGCCACGTCATAAGGCGAGCCGTTGACCTCGTCCACCGCCTGCGCGACCAGGCCGTCTTGATAAAAAGGCTCGTCGAAATAGCCCACGTCATCGGCGATGACCTTCGCTCCCGCCTTGGCCAACGCCACGATGCCGTTGGCGAAGTCCGCCTCGCCGTTTTCCGCGGTGTAGAACGAGAGCGACGCGCCCGGCGCGACGTCGTGCACCACCTGCATCATGGCGCGGCCTTCGTCGCCGAAGGGGAGCTGGTCGGGATAGCCGTTGTACACGTTGCCGTCCATGCAGGGTGCCTCCTGCAGGACACTGACGCTCGAGGGCAGGTCGCCGGTCGAGACGTCCGTTGCCGCGGTGGCAAGAAAGCCGTTCGAGGCGTAACCGGCATTGCCCGAGGCCGCGACGCCGTCCTGCTGGAAAGCCGCATAGCAATCGAAGCTGTCGGAGAGGACCCCGACGGTCACGCCCGCGCCGGTGAGGGCATTGCTCGATCGCAGCACGTCGCTGTGCTGAACGAAATCGCCCTGCGAGGTGACCGCGCCGGTGCGCGTGCGCGGCAAGGCGGCGCGAATGGCGTGCACCTCGGAGCGCGCGGTCGCCGCGTCGAGCTCCTGTACCGGCATCCACCCGCTCACGTCGTTCGCGAACACGGCAGAGTGCTCGAGGCCCAGGGCTTCGAGCGCTTCCTCGAGCCGCTGTGGATCGCCGCGCGTGATGGCATCGATGAGCACCAACGGCGCACCGGAGACGGAGCGCCTGAACCGCGCGCCCGGCGCCATGGCGCGCAGGTCCGCGAGAAGATGATCGGGACGCGCCTGCGGCGAATGGCGCGCGAGGTCCGCGAGCGCGGCGTCGAACTTCGCGCCGGCGGGGCTCGCGCTCTGCAGCGCGCTGCGGCTCCCGAATGAGTGCAAGCGTGCGCTGCCCGGCGCGATGGCGGCCCGCAGGTGGGAATGAGTGAAGGAAGTGACCGCGAGCGCTGCGGCCGTGCTCAGTGCGATGCAGGCACCGATTGTGAAGAAACGTGAAGTCATCCGTGATTCTCCCGGGCGGCTACTTCTACGGTGCCATGAGACTAGCCACTCGGTAAAAAGTTTGCCTCAAAAATGCAACATTGCTCACATGAGCCTACCATCGGCTGGCCGGAAACGCCGGCAAGACCCCCGTACCGCGCGCGCACATCCGGAAAGCATCGATGAGACAGAGGAAGAGCTCGGCAAGCTGTGCCGCGGGCTGGACGAGCCGGCTCCTGGCCGCCTGCGCCGTATCGCTCCTTGCCGCGGCACCCTCCCCCGCGGCCGATCGCGCCAAGACCCTGAACCTCTACGCCTGGGCCGAGTACTTTCCCCCGGCCCTGATCGATGCGTTCCAGAGGGAAACCGGCATTCACGTCAATTACAGCGTGCTCGATTCGCCCGAGACGGCGGAGACCATCCTCTCGGTCGGCAACTCCAACTACGACATCGTCACCATGAACGCAGCTCCGGAGCTCGCGCGCGAGATTCCGCACGGCTTCTGGAGGAAGCTCGACCCCGCGGCGATTCCGAACGCGCGCAATGCGGATCCGCAGGTGATGCAGCTCCTGCGGGCGGCCGACCCCGAGAACCGCCATGCCATCCCATGGATGTGGGGCACCACGGGAATCCTGTACAACCGGGACAAGATCCAGGCGATCATGCGGAACGCGCCGATCGACAGTCTCGACATGGTCCTGAAGAAGGAGATCGCGCAGAAATTCGCATCGTGCGGGATCGGCATGCTGGACTCGTGGGGAGACATCCTGCCCATGGTGTCCCGCTACATCGGGCAGCCCCGCCTTTCGGCCGACGGCCGCGAGCTCGACGCGGTCATGGCGAAGCTCCAGGAGATCCAGCGCTATGTCCGGCACATCTCCAGCTCCGGCTACTACCAGCAGCTCGCGGAGGGCGAGCTGTGCCTGGCGATCGGCTATTCCGGAGATGCCATGGTGGCGCGCCGCATGGTGGAAGAATCGCACGGCAATGTCCACGTCGACTACGCGTTCGCACGTGAGATGGTGCCCTTCTATATCGATAGCATGGTGATTCCGGCAGACTCGCCCAATCCCGCCGCGGCGCAGGCGTTCATCAATTTCGCGATGCGTCCCGAGATCTCCGCCTCGGTGACGCGCTTCATCGGGTTCGCCACCGCGAATGCCGCGGCGGTGGCGCTGCTGGAGCCGGCCGTGCGCTCGAATGAGATCATCTATCCGCCGCCGGAGGTGCGGCGGCGGTTCGAGCTGCAGCGCGTCTACACGCCCGAGGAGCACCGCGCCTTCACGCGCGCGTGGCTCGCCTTCAAATCCGGGCTGTGATCGGCTCGGCGCTGCGATCCGCCAACTCGAGAAATGGATAATCGGAGTAGCCGCTCGCTCCGCCGGCGTAGAACTCGGATGCGCGCGGCTCGTTGAGCGGCGCGCGCAGGGCGAAGCGGTGCGGCAGGTCGGGATTGGCGATGAACAGCTTGCCGAACGCAACCGCGTCGGCGTCGCCGCTCCCGACGGCCCGCTCCGCCGACTCGTAGGTGAACTTCTCGTTCGCGATGAGCACGCCGCCGAACGCGCGCTTCAATCTTGGGCCGAGGCTGTCCGGGGCCGCGTACTCGCGCGCGCAGATGAACGCGATGCGCCGCTCGCCGAGCTTGCGCGCGACGTAATCGAACGTGGCCGCGGGATTCGAATCGCCCATGGCGTGGGAATCCCCGCGCGGCGCAAGATGAACGCCGACCCGTCCCGCGCCCCAGACCGATATCGCGGCATCCGTGGCTTCGAGCATCAGGCGCGCGCGGCTCGCGATCGGACCGCCGTAATCGTCGGTGCGGCGGTTGCTGCCGTCCTGCAGGAACTGATCGAGCAGGTAGCCGTTCGCGCCGTGCAGCTCGACGCCGTCGAAGCCGGCGAGCCGAGCATTCTCGGCGCCGCGGCGGAAGGCTGCGACGATGCCCGGAATCTCGCCGCGCTCGAGCGCCCGCGGCGTCACGAACGGCGTCGGAGGTCTCACGAGGCTGACGTTCCCGGCGGCCGCCACCGCGCTCGGCGCGACCGGCAACTCTCCGTTCAGGAAGCGCGGATCGGAGATGCGGCCGACGTGCCAGAGCTGCAGGAAGATCCGCCCCCCGCGCTGGTGCACCGCGCGCGTGGTCAGCTTCCAACCCTCGACCTGCTCGGTCGACCAGATGCCCGGCGTGTCCGCGTAGCCGACCCCCATCGGCGTCACCACGGTCGCCTCGGTCATGATCAGCCCCGCCGCTGCGCGCTGCGCGTAGTACTGCGCCATCAGCGCATTCGGCACGCGGCTCGCGCCGGCGCGGGCGCGCGTCAGCGGCGCCATGATGATCCGATTCGGAAGCTCGATGTCGCCGAGCCTCAAAGGGTCGAACAAGGTGGTCATATGCTCATCCGCGGATGGTGGGCATCCGCAAGCCGCGAACGAAAAGGCCTTTCGACATGGGGATATTCGAAGTCGCTCGAAGCTCGCGGTGCCCTGGAGGAAAGATACGCCGCGCCCCGCGCGCTGCCAATATCGTTTTGGCTTCAGGATATTTGATTTTGATATGGTTGCCGCGCACGCTGGCGCGCGCGGACGGCCGCCGCGGAGTCCGTGCGAGCCTGGCCGGACGAACCAGAATCGGAGATCTCTACGGGGACTATTCCCGGCGCAGCGGCATCGCCGCCATGGTGTTCCCGACGACGCTCGTGCCCGCGCCCGCGATCGATGCGGGAATGACGGTGCAGGCGGGCGCGAGCGCACTGCCCTTCAATGTGGCGGTCGCGCGCAACATCTCGCCCGGCAGCACGGCCGGTGTGCCCGGTCCGGTGCTGCCCGCCGGTCTCACCCGCGATGGCCTTCCGGTATCGGTGGAGCTGGATGGACCCGCGGGCAGCGACCGTGCCCTGCTCGCGCTCGGCCTTGGAGTGGAGCGCGCCCTTGGCCCCATCGAGAGACCGCGCGAGCCTTACAGGAAATCGGCGTCCTCGTAGAGCAGCTCGATCTCGTCGACCTTGAGCGCCGCCGAGTGCGCGGCGGCCATGACGTGCCTGGCGATCATGACGCTGACCCGCGCCAGATCCAGCCCGCCTCGCGCTCCTCGCCCCGCGGCCTCTCCACGTTGTAATCCAGATGCAGATATTCCGGATTGAACAGCGACAGCTCTTCCAGCCGCTTGAGATTCTGGATGGTGAGGGTTCCGGCATCCAGCGTGATGAGATTCTGTCGCCGCAGCTGCTGCAGCGTGCGGTTCACGTGCACGGACGAGAGTCCGAGCGTTTCGGCCAGCTCCACCTGCGTCAGCGGCAGCGTGCAGGAGAGGCCCTCGTTGAGCCCGACCGCCCGGAAACGGTACAGCAGCTCGCAGAAGAGGTGCGCCATGCGCTCCATGGCATTGCGCTGCCCTACGTTCACGATCCACTCGCGCAGGATCGCCTCCTCGACCAGGGTCGACCACCAGAGGGCGCGGGTCAGGTTCGGATAGGTGTGCGTCATCTTGAGCACGTCGTCGGGCGACAGCGTGGCGACCTTGGATGGCGCGATCGCGCCGATGGAATGATCCATGCGCTTCAGGATGAACACGCGCAGATCGCACAGATCCCCCGGCACGAAGTACGCCACGATCTGCCGGCGACCATCCTCGAGCGTCTTGTAGCGGCACGCGAACCCCTCGAGGACCAGCTTGACTCCGCCCGTGCGGTCGCCCTGGGCGATCACATCCTCCCTCGCGCCGACCTCGCGCACGTCCCGGCAAGAGTCGAGAACGGCACGGCATTCTTCGTCTGAGAGCGGAGTGAAATTGGTGAGCTTGCGCAGCAGCGGACTGTCCATCAGCCCGCGAGCATAGCCACTTTCGCCGTCTCGCACAGCTTAAGCGGTGAGGCTTCGGTGCGACCGGGGCCGGGAGCGGCGGCTCCCTGGGCCCGGCGTCAGGGCCGGAGCAGCCACCGGATCAGAGCGCTGACGAGTCCGAGCGAGAGCACGCTCGCAGCCCATATCCCGATCATCCACAGGATCCGCTTGCGCAATGGGGCGGTCGGAACTTTCAGTGATATCCCTCGTCGGCGACCTTGCCGCGGAACACCCAGTAGGCCCATGCGGTATAGGCCAGGATCAACGGGACGAGGACGGCGGCCCCGACCAGCATGAAGATCTGGCTGCTGCGCGGCGCCGCGGCGTCCCAGATCGACACTCGACCGGGGATGACGTCGGGCCAAAGCGAGATTCCCAGACCCAGCAGCGACAGCCCGAACAAAGCGAGGGTGAGCACGAACGGCAGGTGATCCGGCGGGCGACCGATGCGGCGATGGAGCGCCATGCCGATCGCGGCCACGACCAGCGGCATGATCACGGTGCCGCCGAGACCCGGCCAGGTGAACCAGAGATGGAAGTATTTCGCGTCCAGGAACGGCGTGTAGATGCTCACGGCGCCGATCGCCGCGAGCAGCGCGGGGTTCAGCCTGCGGGCGAAGCGGCAGGCATCCGCTTGAACGGGCCCGGATGTTTTCCAGATCAGCCAGCAGGCTCCCAGCAGCGAATATCCGACGACCAGGCTCGCGCCGGTCAGCATGCTGAACGGGCTGATCCAATCCCAGTAGCCGCCGGCGTAGGCGCGGCCGCTGACCTCGATTCCCTGCAGGAGCGCGCCCAAGGTCACGCCCTGGGCGAACGTCGCGACCACGGACCCCAGGCAGAAACCCGCATCCCAGCGCGCGCGATGGCCCGGGTCGCGCCAGCGGAATTCGAACGCGACGCCGCGAAACACCAGACCGAGCAGCATGGCGATCATCGGGGCATAGAGCGCAGGCAGGATGATGGCGTAGGCCAGCGGGAAGGCGGCAAGCAGCCCTCCCCCGCCCATGACCAGCCAGGTCTCGTTGCCGTCCCACACGGGCGCGATCGCGTTCATGGCGGCATCGCGCTCGGATCCCACCTTGAAGCCGGTGAACAGGATGGCAATGCCGAGATCGAACCCATCCATCACCACGTACATGGCGATGGCGATCAGGATGATGCAGGCCCATACCACCGTGAGATCGGGGCTCATCGATCCTCCTCCTCGCCCGACGTTGCGCGCCCGCCGGCGTCGATGGCCGGGGCCGGCGTGATGCCGGCGGCGCGCGTCGGGATGTGCTCGAGGTCGGGCTCGTAAGGTTGCGGCGGCTGGGCCATGAGCTTGAGGATATAGATGGCGCCGGAGACGAAGGCCGTGAAATAGACCACGACGAAGGCAACCAGCGACCCCGTGACGGCGGGGCTCGCGATCGGCGATACCGACTGTGCCGTGCGCAGCAAGTGATAGACGGTGAACGGCTGCCGTCCCACCTCGGTGGTCACCCACCCGGCGATCACCGCGATGAATCCCGCCGGCCCCATCGCCACCGCCAGACGATGCAGGCTCGCCCACTCATACAGCTTGCCGCGCACCCGCGCCAGCAGGCTGAAGACGCCCAGCCCCGCGATGCCGAACCCGAGCGCCACCATGACGCGGAAGGACCAGAAGATGACCGCAACCGGAGGCCATTCGGAGCGCGGAATGGTGTCCAAACCCTCGAGCGGCGCGTTCAGATCGTGCTTCAGAACCAGCGAGGAGAGCTTCGGAATCTCGAGGCTGTATTTCATGCGCCGCTCGTCCTGGTCCGGTATCCCGACCAGCACCAACGGCGCGCCGTGCGCGTACGACTCGAAGTGCCCTTCCATCGCCATCACCTTCGCGGGCTGGTAGGCCTGGGTGTTGAGTCCCTGCGTGTCGCCGGCGAGGATCTGGATCGGCGCGACGATCGCCGCCATCCACATGGCCATGGAGAACATGGTGCGCGCCCCGGGAGTCCCTCGATGCCGGAGCAGATGCCACGCGCCGACCCCGCCGACGGCGAGCGAGGTGGTGAGATAGGCCGCGATCACGGTGTGCGCCAGGCGGTAGGGAAAGCTCGGGCTGAATATGATCGCGAGCCAGGAGCCGGCGGGCACGAACTGACCTGCCGCGTTCAGCGCCCAGCCCGACGGCGTCTGCATCCAGCTGTTCGCGGCGAGGATCCAGGTCGCGGACAGGAGCGTGCCTGCGGCGACCATCAGCGTCGCGATGAAGTGCAGCTTCGGGCCGACCTTTTTCAGCCCGAACAGCATCACGCCGAGAAATCCGGCCTCGAGAAAGAACGCCGACAGCACCTCGTAGGCCATCAGCGGGCCGATGATCGGGCCGGCCTTGTCCGCGAACACCGACCAGTTCGTGCCGAACTGGTACGAGAGCACGATGCCGGATACCACGCCCATGGCGAACACGACGGAGAAGATCTTGATCCAGTAGAGATACAGGCTCCGGAAGACCGGCTTGCCGGTGGCGAGCCACAGACCCTCGAGCACCGCGAGGTAGCTCGCAAGTCCGATCGTGAAGGCGGGAAAGATGAAATGGAACGAGACGGTGAACGCGAACTGTGCGCGTGCCAGGAGAAGTGCCGTTTGCGTGACCATGTGGTTACCGATCGAGCGCTGAGCTAGTCTAGCTGCGCCAACTCCGGTTGGATCTTACTCCCGATGGACACGCCGTGCCGAATCGCCAATCGTTCTCATTCACGCGCCCGCCGCCCGCTCGCAGGGCCCTCCCGCGGCCGGCGCGGGCCGCCTTGCCGTACATCATCGGCCTCGGCGCGCTGACGGCGCCCCTGATGCTGCGGGCTGCTCCCCCCGCCGCCGTCGAGTCGAGCGCGGGGATGGTCGTGACCGCGCAGCACCTCGCGTCGGAGGCGGGCGCCGAGATCCTGCGCCTCGGCGGCAACGCCGTGGATGCCGCGGTCGCGGTGGGTTACGCGCTCGCGGTGACACATCCTTGCTGCGGCAATCTCGGCGGCGGCGGCTTCATGACCATTCGCATGGCCGACGGCCGCGAGGTCTTCATCAACTTCCGCGAGAAGGCGCCGCTGGCGGCGCGCGCCGACATGTATCTGGACGCGCATGGCAATCCGATCGCGGCCAAGAGCATCGACGGCTATCTCGCCGCCGGCGTCCCCGGAACCGTGCTCGGCCTGGAGACCGCCCGGCGCAGGTACGGAACCATGGATCGACCCGCGCTCATGGCTGCGGCGATCCGCCTCGCCGAGGACGGGTTCGTACTGACGCGGGGCGACACCGACGTGCTCGGCGCCGAGACGAAAGCGTTCCGCAAGCAGCCGAACGTGGCCGCGACGTTCCTGCACTCCGGGCAGCCGCTCGAGCCGGGCGACCGGCTGGTGCAGAAGAACCTGGCGGCCACGCTGCGCGCCATCAGCGAACGCGGGCCGGATGTGTTCTACCGCGGCCCGATCGCCGACGCGGTCGCGGCGGCGTCCAAGGCCAATGGCGGCTTGCTGACGCGGCGCGACTTCGAGAGCTACGATGTGACCGAGTCGGCGCCCATCCGCTGCCGCTATCGCGGTTTCACGGTGCTGTCCGCGCCGCCGCCGAGCTCGGGCGGGGTCACCCTGTGCGAGATGCTCGAGGTGCTCGAAGGGTATCCGCTCGGCGAGCTCGGGTTCCATTCGGCCCGGTCGGTGCACTACCTCGCCGAGGCGATGCGCTTCGCCTACCACGACCGCAACATGTATCTCGGCGATCCCGCGTTCGTGCGCAATCCCGTGGAGCGGCTGCTGTCGCCCGCGAACGTCGCCGAAATCCGCGCGCACATCCATCCCGACGGCGCCACCCCTTCATCCTCGCTCGGCGCCGTGACGGCGTCCGACGAG
>DATAUO010000157.1:0-9796 GCA_036268215.1 Steroidobacteraceae bacterium | reverse complement strand
CGTCGAGAAAGCGCTTGCCCCGGATGTCGCCGATCAGCACTTCCACCCAGCGCCGCAGCTGCAGCCAGGCGACCAGAACGACCAGGAGCGCGAGCAGCAGCACCGAGATGCCGACGAACACGAGCACGAAGTCGCGCGCGGTGCGTTGACGGCGGTCGACGAAGGAGAGGTCGTGCACCATCAACACGCGAAATGGCGTGGGCTCGGCGTTGTCGAAGTCGAAGCGCGTGACCTGCACCGAGCCCGACGCCAGCTCGAGCACGCGCGAGCCGGCGGCCGTGGAGTTGTCGGTGGTCTCGCACGCAATCGCGGGCGGCGTGCGCTCCGACTTGAACAGCGTCGAGCCGTTGGGCCGGCACACCAGGATTGCGAGCAGCCGCTCCTCGGCCGTCACTTTCGCCAGATAGGCGCGCAGCCGGGTCTCGTTGCCGTGCTCGACCAGCTCGGTGATCGGCTCCTCCATCGAATGCATGACCAGCTGCGCGCGCACCTCGACGTCGGAGCGAAACCACTCCGCCAGCAGCCTCTCGATGTACGGCAAGCCGAGGTAAGCCACCACGCACGACGCAAATGCCACGGGCAGGACGAAACGCAGGATGACGGAGCGAAACATCGTCACAAAATACCCGAAATTCCCGCGGTCAGTCTCGGACTTCCCGGCACGCGTTCGCACCGATTCGTGTAAAACTTACATGACGGCCGAATGCGCTACGCTATCCCCATGGACGAGATGCCGCCGCCGTCGCTCGATTGGTGCCTGTTCCTCGACGTCGATGGAACGCTGATCGAGCTCGCCGCCACGCCGTTCGACAGCGTCGCGGACCCCGAGATCAAAGCATTGCTGGTTGCGGTCGGCGCACGGCTCGGCGGTGCGCTCGCGCTGGTCAGCGGCCGCACGATCTCCTATCTCGATGCGCTGTTCGCCCCGCTGCGCCTCGCCGCGGCGGGGCTGCACGGCGTCGAGCGCCGCGATGCCGCGGGCGGCATGCACGGATCCGAGCACGCGGATGCCGGCCTCGATGCCGCGCGCGCCGCCTTCAGGGCGCTGGTCAATGCGCATCCCGGCACCGTGTTCGAGGACAAGGGACGCAGCATTGCGATTCACTACCGGCTGGCGCCGCAGTACGAGACCCGGATCGCCGAGATCGTGGGCGGCATCGCCGCGCGCGCGGGCCCGTGCTATCACGTGCAGCGCGGCATCCTGATGCTCGAGCTCAAGCCGGTCGGCTCGACCAAGGCCACGGCCATCGCCGCATTCCTCGCGGAGGCGCCGTTCCAGGGACGGCGGCCCGTGTTCGTCGGCGATGACCTCACCGACCAGGACGGATTCGAGGAGGTTCGGGCCCGCGGCGGCATTTCCATCTCGGTGGGTGATCGCGTGCATGCGGACTACCACGCGGCCGGCGTCCCGTCGGTGCGCGCCTGGCTCAAGCAGATCGCGGCGCTCTAGGCCCGCGTCTGTCCGTCGCCGCGCACCACATATTTGTAGCTCGTCAGCTGCTCGACGCCGACGGGCCCGCGCGCGTGGAACTTGTCGGTGCTGATGCCGATCTCGGCGCCCATGCCGAACTCCCCGCCGTCGGCGAACTGGGTCGAGGCGTTGTGGAGCACGATGGCGCTGTCCACCCTGCCGAGGAACGCTTCCGCGGCCGCGGCATCGCCCGTGACGATGGCGTCCGTATGTTGCGACCCGTACTTCGCGATGTGCGCGATCGCGGCGTCGACGCCGTCGACGACCCGGACGGCGATGATCGCGTCCAGGTACTCGGCGTACCAATCGTCCTCGGCGGCCGGCTTGACACGCTCATCGGTCCGCCGCGCCCGCTCGTCGCCGCGCACTTCGCAACCCGCCGCCAGCAGCGCTTCGACCAGCGGCTTCAGGTGGGTGCCCGCGCAGCCCGCATCGACCAGCAGCGTCTCGGCGGACCCGCAGATGCCGGTGCGCCGCATCTTCGCGTCGACCACCACGCGAGTTGCCATGTCGAGATCGGCGGCGCGATCGACGTACACGTGACACACGCCCTCGAGATGTCCGATCACGGGCACGCGCGCCTCCTGGCGCACGCGCGCGATCAGGCTCTTGCCGCCGCGCGGCACGATCACATCGATGCTGTCGCGCATGCCGGAGAGCATGAGCCCCACCGCCTCCCGATCCTGGGTCGGCACGAGCTGGATAGCAGCGCGCGGCAGAGCCGCTGTTTCGAGCCCTTCCGAGAGGCATTGGTGGATCGCCGCGCTCGATCGCGCGCTTTCCGAGCCGCCGCGCAGGATCACCGCATTGCCCGATTTGAGACAGAGGGCGCCGGCATCCGCGGTGACGTTGGGGCGGCTCTCATAGATGATGCCGATGACGCCGAGCGGCACGCACACGCGCTGAATCAGCATGCCGTTGGGGCGCCGCCACCCGGCCAGCACGCGCCCCACCGGATCGTCGAGACGGGCGATCTGGAGCAGCGCCCCGGACATCGCGCCGATACGGGCGTCGTCCAAGCGCAGCCGGTCGAGCATGGCGCCCGACGATCCGGCTTTTGCCGCCTCGCGCAGGTCGGCCTCGTTGGCCGCCAGGATCTCGCGGGCGCCGGCGCGCAATGCCTCCGCGGCCGATGCGAGCGCCCGGTTCTTGGCCTCGCCGGAAGCGAGCGCGAGCGTCTTGGCCGCCGCGCGCGCGGCGGTGCCGAGCTCGCGCATCACGGCCTCTACCGGCGTGCGGGCCGCCGTCGCGGACGCGGCGCTCATGGGGTCCCGACCACGTGCGCTCGAATCAGAACGAGGTCGTCGCGATGGACGATCTCGTCGCGGCCCCGGTATCCGAGCAGCTTCTCGATGTCGGCGGACTTGCGCCCGATGATGCGCGCCGCGTCGCCGTCGGAGTAGGCGCACATGCCGCGCGCCACCTCCGAGCCGTCCGGCCCGAGGATGCTCACCGTGTCGCCGCGGTCGAAGCGGCCGACGGCGCGTGTGACGCCGGCCGGCAGCAGGCTCTTGCCGCCCATCAGCGCGCGTACGGCGCCCTCGTCGATGACGATCGCGCCCGCCGGCTTGAGCGTGCCCGCGATCCATTGCTTGCGGGTGGCCACGGGCGTCGATGTCGGGATGAACCAGGTGCAGCGCTCGCCGTCCTCGATGCGCCGCAGAGGATGCTGGACCGCGCCTTTGGCGATGCACAAATGGCACCCGGCCCCGACGGCGATCTTGGCGGCCGCAATCTTGGTGTGCATGCCGCCCGATCCCATGTCGGTTCCCGCCCCGCCCGCCATGGCCTCGATGGCCGGCGTGATCTCGAGCACGCGTCCGATGAACTCCGCGTCCGGGTCCGCGCCAGGGTCGGCGGTGTACAGGCCGTCGACGTCGGAGAGCAGAATCAGGCAATCGGCAGCGACCATTTGCGCGACCCGCGCCGCCAGCCGGTCGTTGTCGCCGTAGCGGATCTCGGCGGTCGCCACGGTATCGTTCTCGTTGATGACCGGGACCGAGCCGAGCGCGAGCAGCGTGTTCAAGGTGCCCCGCGCGTTCAGGTATCTGCGCCGCTGCTCGGTGTCGCCGATCGTCAACAGTATCTGCGCCACGGTGATGTCGTGCGCTTCCAGCAACTCCTTGTAGGCATGCGCCAGGCGAATCTGTCCGACGGCGGCGGCCGCCTGGCTCTCCTCGAGCTTGAGCTTGCCCGCGCTCAACCCCAGATGACGGCGTCCCAGCGCGATCGCGCCCGAGGACACCAGGATGACCTCTTGCCCGCGCTTGCGGCAGGCCGCGACATCCCTCGCGAAATTCTCGAGCCAGGCCCGGTTCAGGCGCCCCTTGTCGGCATCGACCAGCAAGGACGAGCCCACCTTGACGACGACGCGTTTCGCGTCGACGAAACGGCGGGCGATGGCTTTCCGGTCGGCGATCGTCATGTTCCCATATTGCCATTTACTTGCACGAGCGGCCTCCCCTAATATTCGCCTGGGATATTGAGACCAACGAAGGATGGCCCGTGGGCAGAGAGTACGAACCGACCGTCGGACAGTGGTATGAGGACCTGGAGAACGAAGAGACGTTCCAGGTCACCAAGGTGGACGAGGATCGGGAGATCGTCGAGATCCAGCACTTGGATGGAGACATCGAGGAATTCGACGTCGACGGATGGGCCGAGCTCGATCTCGAGCTGACCGAGGAGCCGGAAGGCTGGTCTGGCTCGCGCGCCGAGAAGGATGCCGAAGAGGACGAGGACGACGATTGGGATGAGGACGAAGACGACGACGATGAGGACGACCTCGACGACGAGGACGAAGACGAGTACTGACGCCGGGTCCGGCGCAGGCCGCTTGCCCCTATGCGGGCTGCAACCACCCGTGCGTGTCGACCGCCTCACCCTGCTGGATCGCCACCAAACGCGCGCGCAACATCCTGGTCAAGGGACCGACCTCGCCGCTGCCGACGCGGTGCTCGGCGCCCCGATGAATGAGCGTTCCCACCCCGGCCATCACCGCGGCGGTGCCGGATAGCGCCGCCTCGCCGCTCTTCACCCAGGCGAGCATCTCGGTCACGTCGAAGTGGCGCTCCGAGACCCGGTAGCCCAAATCGCGAGCGAGCGTCAGCAGCGAGTCCCGGGTCACGCCGTGCAGAAACGTCGTGTCGAGATTGCGGGTCAGGATCTCACCCTCGCGAATCAGCAAGAAATTCGCGGCGCCGGTCTCCTGCACCTGTCCTTCCGGGCAGAACAGCACCTGATCGGCTTGGAACTCAGCGCGTGCGCGCAACGTCGGACCGAGAGCCGCGGCATAGTTGCCGCCGGTCTTCACCATGCCCATCTGCGCGGCAGAGCGGGTGTTCTCGTCGTCGACCAGGATGCGCAGCGGCTTGATGCCGCCCGAGAAATAGTCCCACACGGGGCTCGCGAGCACAATCAGCATGGCCTCGGTGGTCGGGGTCGCCGCGGCGCCGATGTTCGGCGTGGTGCCGAAGAGAATCGGCCGGAGGTAGAGCGCTCCCGGCGCTTCCGGGACCGCATCGTGGCAGCGCTCGATGACGCTCTTGACCATGTCCGCGAGCTGCACGGGATCGGGCTCCGGCAGCACCAGCTGCCGCGCGCTTTGACGCATGCGCTCGATGTGCCGATCCATGCGAAAGACGTGCACGGAACCGTCGGCGCGGCGATAAGCCTTGAACCCCTCGAAGCAGGTGCTGGCGTAATGCAGGACGTGCGCGGCGGGGCTCAACTCGACCGGTCCGACCGGTTTCAGCTCGCTCGGGGTCCAGCGGCCGCCTTGGTAGACGGCCACCGCCATATGTGAGGTCAACAGAGTGCCGAAAGCGGCCTTTTGCGGTTGTGCGGTCATGGGGTCCAGGCTTGGCGGATGAAAATCGTGGCCGGATGCTCCAGCAAGCCCTTGAGCTTCTGGATCATCGCAGCGGCATCATAACCGTCCACGAATCGATGATCGAAAGAGGACGACAAATTCATGATCCGCCTCACCGCGACGGCGCCTTCCCGGACGACCGGGCGGTCGACCGCCTTGTTGAGGCCGATGATGGCGACCTCCGGCGCGTTGATGATGGGGGTGGAGACGATGCCGCCGAGCTTGCCGAGGCTCGTGACCGTGATGGTCGATCCCGACAACTCCTCGCGGCTGGCCTTGTTGGTTCGCGCGCGGTCTGCGAGACGCTTGATCTCGGCGGACAGCTCCCAGAGCCCCAGATCCTGCGCATTGCGCACCACCGGCACCTTGAGACCGTCCGGTGTCTGGGTCGCGATGCCGACGTGAGCCGCGCGGTGCTGCACGATCACGCCGCGCGCGGAATCGTAGAGCGCGTTGCATGCCGGGAACTCTGGCAGGACGCGGATCAGCGCCATGACGACCAGCGGCAGATAGCTGAGCGATTTGTCGGGTGAGCCCGGCTCCGCGTTCAGGTGCTGGCGCAGCGCCTCGAGCTCGGTCACGTCGACCTCCTCGACGTATGCGAAGTGCGGGATGGTGCGCTTTGCCTCGCTCATCCGCTCCGCGATGACGCGGCGCAGGCCGATCACCTTGATCTCGGTGGTCGCGGGACCGTCGCCCGCGGCGGAGGGCGCGCCGCCGCCCCCGCGTGCCGCCTCCTCGACGTCATCGCGCAGGATCCGTCCGCCATGGCCCGTTCCCGCCACCGTCGACAGATCGATTCCGGCCTCGCGCGCGCGACGGCGGTTGGCGGGCGAAGTCATCACACGCCCTGGGCGCTCGGCGGCCGCAGGCAGCGTCGCGGACACCGTGGCAGCCGGCTCGGCGGCCGCGGGCGTCTTGGCCGGCGTCACCGGCGGAGTCGCGGCGCCGTTCCCGACCTCGAACACGATCAGCGGCGAGCCCACGGCAACCTTGTCGCCCGGCGCGCCGGAGATGGATACCACGCGGCCGGTGACCGGCGCCGGCACTTCCACCGCCGCCTTGTCCGTCATGACCTCGACCATCGGTTGGTCTTCGCTCACCATGTCGCCGGGCTTGGCATGCCAGGCGACGATCTCCGCGTCGACCGTGCCTTCACCCAGGTCCGGCATCTTGAATATGTATTCGCTCATGCGGGCTCCATGACCGTCTCGAGCGCCATCTTGATGCGCGCCTGACCGGGAAAGTACTCCCACTCGAACGCGTGTGGGTAGGGAGTGTCCCAACCCGTCACGCGCTGGATCGGCGCTTCCAGGTCCCAGAAGCACTCCTCCTGCACCACCGAGAGGATCTCCGCGCCGAACCCCGAAAAGCGCGTGGCTTCGTGCGCCACCACGCAGCGGCCCGTCTTTCTCACCGAGCTGCAGAGCGTGTCCGTATCCAGCGGCACCAGCGAGCGCAGATCGATGATCTCGGCATCGAGACCCATGCCGGCGGCCGCGGCGACCGCCACATGCACCATGGTCCCATAGGTGGCGATCGTCACGGCCTTCCCTTCGCGCACGATATCGGCCTTGCCGAGCGGCACCTTGTAGTACCCCTCGTCCACCTGTCCCTTGGGGTGCGTGCTCCAGGGGACGGCGGGCTTGCCGGGGTCGCCGTCGAATGGACCGTTATAGAGCCGCTTCGGCTCGAAGAACACCACCGGATCGTCGTCCTCGACCGAGGTGATCAACAGCCCCTTGGCATCGTAGGGATTGGACGGCATCACCACCTTGATGCCGCTCACGTGGGTGAAGATTCCCTCGGGGCTCTGCGAGTGCGTCTGTCCGCCGCGAATACCGCCGCCGCACGGCGTGCGAATGGTCACGGGCGCGAAGAACTCTCCGGCGGTCCGATAGCGCAGGCGCGCGAGCTCGCTCACGATCTGGTCGAATCCCGGGTAGATGTAGTCTGCGAACTGGATCTCGGCCACGGGGCGAAGACCGTTGACGCTCATCCCGATCGCGGTGGCAACGATGCCGCCCTCGGCAATGGGCGTATCCAGCACACGATTGGCGCCGTACTTGCGCTGCAGTCCTTCCGTCGTCCGGAACACGCCCCCGAAGTAGCCGACATCCTCGCCCATGATCACCACCGTCGGGTCCCGGCCGAGCAGTATGTCCATGGCGGAGTTGAGCGCCTGGATCATGTTCATGCTGGCCACGCTCAGGCTCCCCCGCCCGCGTCGAGCTCCTGCTGCTTCTCGGGCCGCGGCGCGTCGCTGCGCGCCCGCTCCGCCCGCATCAGCTCCTGCTGCCTGCGCAGGTGCGGCGGCATGTCCTTGAACACGTCCTCGAACATCAGGTCGGCGTTGAGCCGGGGACCTTCGGTCATGGTGCCGAAGCGGATCGCCTCCTTCCAGCTCGCCGCAACCTGGGCGTCGAGCTCCGCCGCAAGCGCCTGGTGCCGTTCCTCGGACCACTCCCCGAGGCGGATCAAGTGCTGCTTCAGCCGCTGGATGGGATCGCCGAGCGGCCAGAACTCCGCGTCGTTCTTGGCGCGATAGCGCGCCGGATCGTCGCTGGTCGAGTGCGCGGCGCCGCGATAGGTCACCAGCTCGATCAGCGTCGGACCCGAGCCGGTGCGCGCGCGTTCCGCCGCCCACTGCGTGACCGCGTAGACCGCGAGAAAATCATTGCCGTCGACACGGACGCCTGCGATGCCGTACCCGGGGCCGCGCGCCGCGAACGAGCGCTGCTCGCCGCCCGCATATCCCTGGAAGGTCGATATCGCCCACTGGTTGTTCACCACGTTCAGGATCACCGGCGCCTGATAGACCGACGCGAACAGGAGCGCGTGATGAAAATCCGACTCCGCGCTGCTGCCTTCGCCGATCCAGGTCGCGGCGAGATGGTCTTCGCCCTTGATCGCCGCGGCCATCGCCCAGCCCACCGCCTGCGGAAATTGGGTCGCGAGGTTGCCCGAGATGGAGAAAATCTTGCCGCTGCGCGAGTGATACATCACGGGAAGCTGCCGTCCCTTGCACATGTCGCGCGTGTTCGACAGGTTCTGGCACATCAGGTCGACCAGCGGGATGCCCCGGGCGATGAACAGTCCCTGGTTGCGATACGAGGGAAACAGCATGTCGCCGGGGCGCAGCGCCATGCATTGCGCGACCGCCACGGCCTCCTCGCCGAGCGAGCGGATGTAGAACGAGATGCGTCCGGCGCGCTGATTGCGCTGCATGCGGTCGTCGAACATTCGCGTCAGCATCATGTGCCTGAGGCCCACCTGCAGATCCGCTGGATCGAGATGCGGGTGCCAGGGACCCACGGCCTCCCCGTCGTCGGCGAGCACTCTCACCAGGTCGACCGACAGGGGCTCGATGTCGCGCGCGCGCGCGCTGATCTCCGGACGCTGCACGGCACCCGCCGGCGACAATTGCACGTAGCTGAAGTCGGGCGTCTCGCCCGGCCGGGCCGGCACGCGGGGCAGGTGAAGACGGGAGCGTTTGTTCATTCCCATAATTTACGTCTCCGGCGGCGTCGAGTTGTTTTTATTCATGCCCAAGCCGATAATTTGGTATGTTTATTCCAAATTACAGCAGTTAATGGAAAATTCCTCTCGCCCGCCAATCGATCGCCTGGATTTGCGCTTGCTCGACATTTTACAGCGGCGCGGAGCCCTGTCCGTGGCGGAGGTCGCAGGAGAGGCGCGGCTGTCCACCACGACGTGCTGGCGGCGCATCCAGCAGCTCGAGCAGAACGGCGTGATCAAGGCCCGAGTGGCGCTCCTCGATCGGAATGCGCTCGGACTCGACGTGATCATCTTCGCGCACGTGAAGCTCGCGACCACCGGTCGCGGCGCCCTGGAGGAGTTCGAGGCCGCGATCCGCGATCGCGCGGAGGTGCTCGAGTGCTACACCCTCACCGGCGAATGGGACTTCCTGCTGAAGATCATCACCCGGAACATCAAGGCGTACGAAGCCTTCTATCTGGACTACCTGTCGCGCATCCCCTGCGTGCGCTCGGTCCATTCGTCGGTGGCGGTCACGGTGATCAAGGAGTCGACAGCGCTGCCGCTCGGAGCTTGAGGCGGTGTCACGCGGGCCGCGTCGCATGCGCGGACGCGGCTTCACGCGGGCGACGGCACAGGCGCCCGCAGCGTCGAGCGCAGCTGGATGCCGTCGTGCTCGGCGAACAGCTCGGCGATCCAATCGGCGAACACGCGGATCCTGCCCGATAGGCGCCGGCTCCGCGGATATGCCACCGAGAGCGGCGCGGGCTCGGGAAACCAGTCGCCGAGCACGAGGTCGAGAGCACCGCGCTCCATCGATTCCTTGAGGACGAACGCCGGTATCTGGGCAATGCCGAGCCCGGCCTCGGCGGCGGCGACATAGCTGTTCTCGTCGTCGAGCGCGACATGGCCGTGCAGGCTCGACTGGATGCGCGCGCCATCCTTGGCGAACACCC
>DATAUO010000156.1:0-16821 GCA_036268215.1 Steroidobacteraceae bacterium | reverse complement strand
GCTCATCGAGAGGGATCTGAACCTCTCCGCATCCCAGTTCGGTCTGCTGCTGTCGGTCTTCTACGTAACCTACGTCGCCGGGATGATACCGGCCGGCTGGTTGGCGGAGCGCTATGGCGCCTATTGGATATTGAGCTTCGGCGTGCTCGTCTGGTCGCTCGCCACGATGCTCACCGGGTTCGTCGCATCGTTCAGCTCGCTCTTGATCCTGCGGCTGCTGCTCGGCGTCGGGGAGAGCGTCACCTTCCCGTGTCTCTCCAAGATCATCTCGAGCGTGACCGAGCCCCGCGGGGTCGGTCATGCCAACGGGGTGGTCGCATTCGGCTACCTCTTCGGGGCGGTCGTTGGAACGCTCATCGGCGGACTCTTGATGAGCCGCGTGGGCTGGCGGCCGACCTTCGGGGTGTTCGGCCTCATTTCGCTGTTGTGGCTGTGGCCTTGGGCACGCACCCGGTTCGCCGAAGTCCGCGTCCGTAAGGAAAGCACTGCCGCACCGCCATTCCGGCTCATCCTGAAGCAGCGGGGACTGTGGGGGGCCGCGCTCGGCCACTTCTCAGGCAACTACACCTATTATTTCGTGCTCGGCTGGCTCCCGGATTACCTCGTCAAGGCGCGCGGGTTCTCGATCGACACGATGTCGGCGGTCGCGAGCTCCGCCTACCTGGTGAGCGCATTGGTGGCTCTCGCGGCGGGATGGCTGACCGATCGCTGGGTGCGCGTGGGACGTTCGCCCGACGTCGCCTACAAGAGCATCATGGCGGCCCATCATCTCGGCGCGATCGTAAGCATGATCGGCATGGCCTTCCTGCCCATCGGGCCGTCGATCGCCTGTCTGCTCCTCTACATGGCCGTCATGGCATTTGCCGCACCGGCGACCTTCGCCATTCCTCAGATCCTGGCCGGCCCCTCGGCCACCGGACGGTGGGTCGGCGTGCAAAGCACCTGCGGAAACCTTGCCGGCGTGTTCGCCTCGTACATCACCGGCGTGCTGATCGACGCGACCGGGCATTTCGAGACCGCGTTCGCGGCCGCGGCGCTGATCAATGTCGCGGGAATCATCGGATGGGTGATCATGCTGCCGCCGGTGAGGCCGATCGCGTGGCCGGAGGCAATCCGCACACTATGAGCGAAAGCTAGAAGAAGTATTGAAAGTGTGCGCGCACCGTGCGCGGCACCCCGGGGTGGACCACGAAATCGGGCCGCGGAGCGGCTTCGTTCTGCAGCCGCGAGACGTAGTAGTACTCGATGTCGTTCCACTTCACGTCGGCAAGATTGAACACGTCCACCGCCGCCAGCCATCGTCCGGGGCGCTGGAAACCGACCTGCAGGTCGATGGTGGTGTAGGCCGGCGATCGCTCGCTGTCGTCCTCCAGCAGCGGCGAGTCGCCGAAGTGGCGGCCGCGGATCGATCCGAAGAGACCCGACGGGTGCTGCGCGGTCAGCCCGGCGTCGATCACGTTGGTGGGACTGTTGGGGACGTAGCGGCCGGTGATGGCGATCGGCGCGGCGCAGGGGTGGCTCGGCGCCGCCTCGCCGCACCCGAGGTCGTCGGGATCGGCATCATGATCGAAACGGGCGCGCGAGAAGGCGGCATTGAGGTCGGCGCGGAGCCAGTCGTTGATCTTGAGACTGTTGCCCCACTCGAGGCCGCTGCGCGTGGTTGCGCCGCTCGGCGACGTCACGCCGGCATCGCCGTCGAACACCAGCTCGCTCTTGAGCTTCAACAGGAACGCATCGAGCGTCGTATGCCATGACGGCAACGGGTTCGCGGCGATGCCGATCTCGGCGGCGGTTGCCCGCGTCAGCGGCGTGACGGGCGGCGCATCGGCGCTCTCGCCGCTGCGCGTGACGCCGCGCGCGTCGTTGCTGTGATAGCCGTCCGCCACGGTCGCGAAATACGCTACCCCGGTCCACGGCCCCAGGATGATCCCGAGCTTCGGACTGAGGATGTGGGCGCGGACATCGCCGGTATTGCAGCCGAGCGGATCGCTGTGGATGTTGCAACTGCCGTCGGGATTGCGCATCTTGTCCTTGACGTCGAAGTCGAACTCGTCCTCGCGCAGTCCGGCCACGATCCGAAGCGAGTCCGTCCAGCGGGTGCTGTTCTCCAGGTAGACGCCGCCGTTGGATTCCAGCACGCCGGCATCCTGTTTGGTGGAGAGGTATTGCCGCTGCACCGTCGCATCGATCCCGACGTCCCCGATGTCATCGACGCGGCCTTGAGCCCCCAGCACCGTGGAGGTGGGCCTGCCGAGCAGCGTGCCGAGCCACGTTTTCGATCCCTTGAAGCCATAAACGGCGCGATCGTCATGCTGCAGCATCTGGTCGCCGTAGACCGGGTCTTGCAGGTAGTAAGTGAAGGTCGAGTAGAGATCGAGCTTGTAGCGGATCGCGTAGGCGGAGAGCTGCATCTGGCCGTCATCCGATCGCTTCACGCGATTGAACGACAGGCTGTACCGGCTGGAAATGCCGCCGTCGGATGGATTCAGGCTGCCGAACCGATCGATCACGCCCTCGGCAATGGCGCGCTCGGGCACCTGGTCGGTGGAGCTCCACTTCCCGGAATATCCCATCGCGGTGACCGTGAGAAAGTTGCCGGGATCGCCGCGGTGATAGCGGAGCACGCCGCTCGCGCGGTTGTAGTCGTCGGGATGATCGAACGGCCCGTCGTTGTGGTACACGTCGGCGGCACCGAGAAGCGTGCCGCCCGCCAACTCGTCGGAACCCAAGAGGAGCGCGCGGCGGTAACCGTCCTGCCCGAAGCCGAATGTCGCCGAGCTTGGGATCGTGTCGACGAGGTCCATGCGCACCGCGCCCGCGGTGGCGAAGTCGCCTTCGTCCGCGTAGTAGGGTCCCTTCTTGAAATGCAGGTCGCCGACGAGCTCCGGGATCAAGAAGTTGAGGTCGGTATAGCCCTGGCCGTGGGCATGGCTCGGCATGTTGACCGGCATGTCGTCGACTTCCGTGGCGAGGTCGGTGCCGTGATCGAGATTGAAGGCGCGCAGGAAATATTGATTGGCCTTCCCCTCGCCGGAATGCTGGGTCACGATCAGGCCCGGAACGTTCTCCAGCACGGCGGCGGGCCTGAGCAGGGGTTGAGATGCCAGCTGCTCCTGGCTCACATCGCCCGCCGAGGCGGCGTCCATGTTGCTGACCCCGGCAGCGACCACGGTGATGGTGTCGAGACGCGCATCGGAGGCGTCCATGTCGCCGGCCGCGGCGGCCGAACCGGCATGGATCGACGCCGCAATGACCATGGCGCCGGCCGCGGCCGCGATGGCGGGCGCCAAGCGAACGCGCCGGTGTTGTCGCGACGACCTCGGAAACATCGCATTCCTCTCGCCGCTCGACTGGAAAGTTTCGGCCCGACAGCCGCGGCCCGTTCGCCGTATGATGGTTCTCGAGAGAGCAATACGGGCGAGAGGGGCAATCGGATGCAAGAAAGCCAGGTTAATTTGAATATTGCGGCCGGAGGGAGGGCGGCCCGGGTCTCCTCGGGCAAGGCCTGGAACGAGCTCTTCGGCGCGCTATTGGTGCTGATCGCCGCGTGCGCGTCCCCCGTGAGCCGCGCGGCGCAGATCTACGACCGATTCCCGGCCGAGATTCACGCGAACGAGCGGTACGTGATCTTCTCGCACGGCTTGATCGCGGAGGGCGATGACCCGAGGCCCGTCTCGCCGAAGTACGGCGTTTACGAGTTCCCGGAGATCAAGCAGGCGATATTCGCGGGCGGCGGCTTCAATCTCATCGCGATCCAGCGCCGCAAGAACGTCGAGTTCGACGACCACGTGGCGCAACTCGTGTCGTGGGTTCGCGAGCTGTTGCGGGCGGGCGTGAAGCCGGAGCGGATCACGCTGGTGGGATTTTCCCGGGGCGGTCAGTTGACGGCCGTCGCATCCGGCCGCCTCGCCTCGGAAGGGATCGACACCGCGATCCTCGCGAGCTGCGAGGAGGGCGATTTCACCGCGGATGCACCCCTCGTCCTGGGCGGTGATTTGCTGTCGATCTACGAGACCACGGATACGCTGGGATCGTGCGCCAAGCTCGCCCGGCGGAGCCACCTGCGCTCGTTCAAGGAAGTGGCCATCTCCACGGGCAAGGCGCACGGCGCGTTCTTTCAGCCGCGTCCGGATTGGATCAATCCGCTGAAGAGCTGGATCGCAAAAACCAATCGGTAGGCCTGATATCCTGCGCCGATGGCTCCGAGTCCAATCATCGAGACCAGGGATTTGTCGAAGGCTTACGGGCGCTTCGGGGCGCTTCACCGACTCAGCATGGCCGTCCCGGAGGGCAGCGTCTTTGCGCTGATGGGCGCCAGCGGGGCCGGGAAGACGACGGCGATCAAAATCCTCCTCAACCTGATCACGGCGACGGGAGGCACGGCCACGGTTTGCGGCGTCGAATCGCGGACCATCGGTCCGCGAGCGCTTGCTCAGATCGGCTACGTATCGGAGAACCAAGTGCTGCCGGTCCGGCTGCGCGTTCACGACTTCTTCGAGTATCTGCGTCCCTGTTATGCGCGGTGGGACCGGGATCTGGAGGCCGAGCTTCGCGACCAGCTGCGTCTGCCGCCCGAGCGCAGGATCGGCGAGCTGTCTCACGGCATGCGGCTGAAGATGGCGCTGGCTTGCGCGCTGCCGTTCCGGCCGAAGCTCCTGGTCCTCGATGAGCCCTTGAGCGGGCTCGATGCCCTGGCGCGCGACGAGATCATCGACGGGTTCTTGCGGCAGGCGGGCAGGACGACGATTCTGATCTCGTCGCACGAGCTGGACGAAGTCGAGCGATTCGCAACCCATGTCGCATTTCTGCACGAGGGGCGGCTGCTGTTTCAGGGATCGGTCGCCGCGCTCGCCGAGCATGCGCGGCCCCTGCTGCTTGCGGCCGAGCGCCGGGGCGATCGCCCTTCGTTGCGCGCGATATTCGTGGCCTTGGTGCGTGCCGCCCGGCAGAGCGCGGCGCCGCCCGCCGGTCAATCCCCTTGATCGGGCAGATTCTCCGCAAGGACTGGAAGCTCCTGTGGCCGATGGTCGCCCTGGTCACCGCCATTCAAGTTGCGTTCGAATGGATCGGCTACTTCCAGGACAGCCCCGGCGCCGCGGTCCTGCTGGGTCCGTTGACCCTCGCGTGGCACATCGGCATCGCGGTGATGGCGGCGGCCGTCGTTCTTCAGGATCCGGTCCCCGGCGCGGATCAGGACTGGCTGATCAGGCCGTTGCGGCGCAGCGAGGTGATTGTTGCGAAGCTGGCGTTCGTCGCGCTCACCGTCAGCCTACCGATGCTCGCCTTGAACATGGCGCACGCGATGGCGATGAGCTTCCCGTTCGCCCTCTCGCTCAGGGCAATTCTCTTCAAGGAGCTCTACGTCTTCGCCTGCTTCATCGTTCCGGTCATGGCCCTCGCCGCCGCCGCGCGCAACATGACGGAGGTTTTCCTCATCGCGGCGTCTCTCGTGGTCGTGTATGCCTCGAGCTTGACGCTCAGCGCATATCTCATGGACGCCGGTTGGTGTCCCACGTGCGAGACCGGCGTGTCCTGGCTGCAGCACCTGCTGCAGCACCTCGAAGTACTGCTCGGCGCATGCGTGATTCTCGTGCTGCAGTACCATCGCCGGCGAACCGAAGCCGCGCGGGCGGTTGCCGGCTTGGGCGCAGCCGCTCTCGTGTTCCTGCAACTTCCTTGGAATACCGCCTTCGCCGTCCAGGGGTGGTTGACCGGCTCGAGCGGCGATGCCGCTGCGATCGCGATCGAGCTCGGGCCGCAGACGCCCGCTGCGGGCGGGGCGGACGGCGCCGGCGGCGACAAGGATCATGGTGCGCGGCATGCCGCCACGCTGCTGTTGCAGGGTCATCCGGACCAGGCTCTGGAGTATTGGCGCCGTCGCGGCCGTCCGGCGGACCGTCCCGCGGCGGTCGAAGTGCCCGTGCGCGTCTCCGGCATCCCTTCGGGCGAATTGCTGCTGCTGGATCGGCTGGAAGTCGGCTTGTATGCCGACGACGACGGCCGCCCGCTCTACCGCCGCCGGAATGCCGACGTGTCGCCCATGTCGCTTGCGGCTCAGCCGGGCGACACCGCGGATTCATCGGGGCCCATTCCCATCGCGTTCCAGGTTCCCGGCGGTGTCTATCGCGAGCTGAGATCGAGGACGACCCGGCTGCGCATGGATTACTCGTTGACGCTCGTGAAGGAGGTCGCGCGGTACGAGATGGGCGCGCGCGAGGGGCTGCTGCGGGCGCCGGAGGTGGGTGTGTGCTTCTCGCAACTCGATCAGGACTCGATTTCGGTGCGTTGTAGCAAGGTCGGGCGATCGCAGTTTTGCTACAGCGCCACCCTGTATGGCCCGGATGGCCGCCACAACCCCGAGATTCTGAAATGCGCGCCCGACTATCGGCCTTATCTGCCGCCATTGATCAATGCATTGAATTTCTTCGGTCTCGATCTGCCGGTGCGCGATCCTTACGGCCTGTCCCGCTATGCGGTCGATCCAACCGCCCTCGCGGCGTCGCACATCCTGGTGAAGATCTACGGCGAGCGCGATCATTTCAAGCGCACGGTGGCCGTGCCTCACTTTCGCGTCGGCGCGGCCACGTAGCTCTCAAAGCTCGAGCTCCCACCATTGCCCGACCAGGTGCTTGCCGAAGCGCCGGTGGTCCTCTTGCTTGGTCAGCTGAAAGCCGGCGTCTTCGTAGATTCGCCGCGCGGCGACCAGCACGTCGTTGGTCCAGAGCGTGAGCGTGCCGTAGCCCCCGGCGCGCGCGAAGCCGATGCACTCTCGCACCAGCCGTCCGCCGATTCCCAAGCCTCGAGCCTTTGGCTCGACGTAAAGCAGGCGCAGCTGCGCGACCGAGGCCGAGGCGCGCATCACGAATACCGAGCCGGCCATCTTGCCGTGCCGCTCAGCGATCCAGCCGGCTTCGTGCTTGGGCTCGAAGGTCTTGACGAAGTTGCCGAGGATATCGGCGACCAGCGTCCGATACGATTCATCCCATCCGTATTCCCGGCCGTAGAGAGCTCCCTGCCGCTCGATGATGGGTCGGAGATCGTCCAGGCGCACCGGCCGTAGAAAGTACGAGTTTTCGCGCTCGTAGGGCTCGAGGATCCGCCGCATGCTGCGCATGGCGGTCAACAGCTCTTCGCGTCGGACCACGGTCATGGGTTGGATGAGGCTCACGATCTGGTCCCTGGCGGCTCGGTCCAGCGACTCGAACGCCGCGTGCCCATCGGGGGTCAAGCGCACCGAGCTGCTGCGGGCGTCGCCGGCGGAGCGTGTGCGCTTGATGAGCCGCGAGCGACTGAAATTGGCCAGCAGGCGGCTCAGATAGCCCATGTCGATACCGAGCGTGCGCGAGAGATCGGTTGCCGTGGCGCCGTCCTGCTGGGCGAGCTCGTAGAGCACCCGCGCCTCGGTCAGCGAGAACCGGCTTCCCAGCAGCCCGTGATTCAAGAGCCCGAGGCTGCGGGTGTACATCCGGTTGAAGGCACGGATGGCCTCGACGGGATCGGGGTAAGGCGAGGCGGGAACCGGACCGGCGAGGGGCATGGCTCATTTTGGGAGAATGCTTGACTTAGTCAAGTATTTTTCAATAGGCGACTATCCCCCCTTCGATGGCCCGGGCGGGAGCACCGCCAACCACCCGGTGAGTCCGGTGCCGTGCCAGGGGTTTCAGGCCGTGTTGCCGGCGTCGACGGTGAGGACGGTGCCCGTGATGTTGCGGCCGCCCTCGCCGAGCAGGAATTCGATGCTGCGGGCGATATCGATGGGATCGGCCATGCGCTTCAAGGCGCTGCGGCCGGCGATCCGGGCCCGTTGCGCCTCGTCGAGGTCGTGGGTCATCTCGGTGGCGACGAAGCCGGGCGAAACGGCGTTCACGGTGATCCCGAGCTGGCCGACCTCGCGCGCGAGTGAGCGGGTGAAGCCGAGCAGCGACGCCTTGGTGGCGCTGTAGACGGACAGGCCGCTGTAGCCCGTGGCGGCGACGATGGAGGAGATGTTGACGATGCGCCCTTCGCGCTGCGCCATCATCGAGCGCACGACGTACTTCGACAGCAGGATCGGCGAGGTGGTGTTGAGCTGGATGAGCCGTTGGATATCGGCGTCGCGCATGTTGCCGAGGACGCCGGCGGTGCCCAAGCCGGCGTTGTTCACCAGGCCGTAGATCGGGCCGAGGTCCGCGCGCAGCGCCCGCACCAGGGGCGCGAGCTGCTCGAGCTGGCTCAGGTCGCAGGCGCGAAACTCGATGGCGCCGGGACCGGCAGCCGCGGCGGAAATAGCGTCGTTCAGCTCCCGGCCCGCGCTGCGTGAAATGGCGATGACGCGATAGCCGGCGGCGGCGAGCGTTTGGGCCATGACCAATCCCAGCCCGCGGCTGCCGCCGGTCACGATGACGTTGCGCATCGGGCGATTATGGCATGCGCACCACGCCGGCCAGCGCCGAGCCGTGTCACACTCTCGACCGTGAGCTCTGCGGCCACGATCACCCGCTCGATTGCGGCGCTCTTTCCGCCGGGCGTGACCGTGGCCGAGCTGGAGGGGCCGGGTAACGCCGATCTGCTGCTGGCCGAGGAGGCCGGGCTGGTCGGGCATGCGGTGACGAAGCGCGTGCGGGAGTTCGCGGCAGGACGGATGTGCGCCCGGCTCGCGCTGGCGGAGCACGGGGTGACGGCGGTGCCGATCAAGGTGGGGCAGGGGCGGCAGCCTCTCTGGCCGCCGGGCTTCACCGGCAGCATCACTCACACCGGCGAATACTGTGCCGCCGCGGTGGCATCCCGCGCGGTCGCGCGGTCGATCGGCATCGACGCGGAGATCATCGGCGACGTGAAGCCCCATCTGTGGCCTTCCGTCTTCAGCGCCGCGGAGATCGAGCGGTTGGAATCGGCCGCGGCCGAGCAGCGTGCGGCCGCGGCGGCCGTGATCTTCTCGGCCAAGGAAGCCTTCTACAAGTGCCAGTACCCTCTCACCGCCGAGTTCCTGGGCTTTCACGACGTGATCGTGGAAGGCTGGCACGAGCGGGCCGCACTCGAGCGCGGCGAGATCGGTGAATTCTTCGTCCGGCCCACGCGCCGCATCGCCTTCGAGCGGCACGCGAGGCTGCCGCTCGCCGGCCGCTATCGGGCGCGCGGCCTTCGGGTGACGTGCGGCGTGATGCTGGGAGCCTAAGGGTTCAGCGGCTCGAGCGTCTGGGCGGCCGGTAGCGCAGGAAAGGCAGCACGCGGCTCAGGCCCCGCAGGAGGCCGTGCTCGTTCATCCACAGCGCATAGGCGACGTAGGCCGGGTCGCGGCTGAGGTGCCGCTCTTCGGTGCGCGCACGGGCGAAGTACACCAGATTGAGGAGCGCGAGCAGGCAACAGTTGCGCAGCGCGGCGCCGGCGCCCTGCGTGCTCACGAACGGCACGGAGATCAGCCACCAGCTCAGATTCTTGGCGACATAGGCCGGGTGCTTGGAGAAGCGATACGGCCCGCCGGTGATGATGCCCCGGTGGGTCAGGTTCGAGAAGCGCAGGCCGAACGAGACGGTGCAGATCGCGTAGATCAGCGACAAGCCGATGATCATCGCCGCACAGGCCATCTGCAGCGCGGGCCACGCGGCGAGCCAGTTGTCCCAGTACAAATCGTCGTCGTATTGCAGATAGAACCGGCCGATCACGGACAGGAACGGCTGGTAGCACATGAGCGCCACCACCCAACCCGCGACGGTCGGCTCGGCGCTGCGTATCTCGGCGTCGAACAGCCTGATTGCCGTGCTGTAGCCGACCACGCAGAACAGAAGGTCGATGGTGTAGCACACGCCGAAGAGCAGCTTGTAGATCGACCCGGTATCGGGACTCGCGGCCTCGATCGCGCCGTACAACGTGCGCAGATCGTCGCTCAGGTAAACCGTCATGAGCGGCAGGAAGAATGCCTTCACCAGCCATCCGAGCAGGTGGCGGCGGATTCGCGCGAGGTCGCCCGGCTCGCGGCCGCCGCACAACAGGCTTCCAAAGGCCTGATACTCGTCCCGCGTCTCGAGGCCCCGCCTGTCCGCCCACGCGAAATAAAACGGGATCAGGATGGCCGCGGGGGCGATGGTGCGCAGGAACCGCCAGAAAGGATCGTAGAAGCCGCCGCGATACTCGGGAAACAGCCAGTAGACAAAGGCCACGAGCGCGAGGGTGAGCGCGAGGCCGCACAGCCGCACGCCGACGCGGCCCAGATCGAGCGTGCGTACCGGAAGGTCGGACAGACCGGTCGAGGACGGCGACCGCAGCCTTGGAAACGCGCGCTCCGCCAGCGCGATCACCAGCACGATTCCCAGGCAGGGAATGATGGGCTGGTAGGCGAACCAGTTTCGCAACGGAAGATCGCTCCACGGGGCAGTGGCCCAAATGAGCGCGAGTCCCACCGCGAGAGCGGCAAGGCACAGTCCGAAGTTCGCGGCCGATGCCGGCCGGGAGGGGGTGGCCGCCCCAGCGCCGGCTTGGGGCGTCATGGCAGGGCCACCAGCGCGCCGATCAAGATCGCATCGATGGGCTCGCGATAACGCGCTTCCATCACACTCTCGCTCTGAGCCAGCAACAGCAGCAGGGTACCGAGTCCGCAGACGGGTAGGAGCCAGGCGGGGCCTCGAAAACGGCGTCGCCCGGCGGCGTAGGCGACCGCCACGATGACCGGCGGCCAGATCCATCGGCACCAGAAGGTGAGCCAGCCCATGACCGTGGCGCGATCCGAGATGGGCCACTCCTGCCCGAACAAGAGGTACAGGGCGTTCTCCCAGCGAGATCTCCAGGCCGGGAAGGTGCTCCGGCGCGCCGCCTCCGCCTTCGTCTCGATCCAGTCCCGGCGCCCCCGGGACAGATCGACCACGATCGACACGATCCCGGTGCGCGCCGTGGTCCACCCCGAGAACGGGGCGAAGGTCGGGTTGTAGAAGCTCGGACATCCGAACTGGTAGCTGCCCTCGGCCCCGAAGTCAGCGGTGATGTCGTGGCGTCCGCTGACGCTGTAGATCTCGTTGAAGTAGAGATTCCCGAAGGGCGCGAAGAACCCGAGCTTGATCCGCGCGTGCAACCCGGCGGGAATGGCGATGAGCATTGCCAGCGCCAGGCCGATCGCCGCCTTGTGGAGGCGCGCGGGGGATCGGCAGGCCAGCCAGATCAAGCAGCCCGCGGCCATCGGCACGGCCACCGTACGCGTGAACGCCGCCGCCAGCCAGAGCAGGGCGGCCGCGATGAACGCGGCCAGGGTGCGCTTGCGATGGGCGCGCAGCGTCATCCAGAAGCAGAACCCGAGCAGCGTGATCAGCAGCGTCTCGTTCATGAAGTACGCGTACAGGCTCCAGGTCTCGGGCAGCGCCCCGATGATCAGGGCGCCGACCAGCGCGCGGCGCCTCGAGACGATCTCGCGCAGCGCCCGATACCAGCCGTAGGGCATGGCCGCGCACAGCAGGCCCGAGGCCAGGCACAGGGTCGCGGCATCGCCGTGTGCGATCAGCCGCCACGCGTAGATCCATGCCTGGTAGACGATGGGATCGCCGCTGCCCATGAGCGAGGGGTGCAGGAAGCGCTCGCCGTTGTCCCAATGGCGTTGCGGGTCGGAGAAGAGATGCGTCAGCGGCGAATTGAAAAACGGATAGAGCAGCCGGGCGACGAGCATCAGTCCGAAGAGTGACCGCAGCATATTCGCGCCGGGAGCCCCGCGAGGCTGCCGGTCAGTAAGCCTTGTCGTCGCGGAAGATCTTGATCGCCGTGAGCAGGATGATCTTGATGTCCAGCATCGGCGACCAGCGCCGCAGGTAGTCGAGATCGTAGTTCACGCGCGCCTGCATCTCTTCGAGCTGCGAAGTCTCTCCGCGGCAGCCGTTGACCTGGGCGAGGCCGGTGATTCCGGGGAGCACCTTGTGGCGCACCATGTAGCCTTTGATGAGCTTGCGGTATTCCTCGTTGTGAGCCACGGCGTGCGGCCGCGGCCCCACGAGGCTCATGCGGCCCTGCAGGACGTTGATGAGCTGCGGCAGCTCGTCGAGCGAGGTGCGCCTCAGCAGGCGGCCGATGCGGGTGATGCGCGCGTCGGTCTTGGAGGCCTGGCGGATCTGCGGTCCGTCCTCGGTCACGCGCATCGTGCGGAACTTGTAAACGCCGATCTCGCGCCCGTCCAGGCCGTAGCGGCGCTGCTTGAAGATGATCGGTCCCGCCGAGGTCACCTTGACCAGGATCGAGATCAGGAGCAGCAGCGGCAGGAGCAGCATCAGGATGACGACCGACAGTCCGATGTCCGTCAGCCGCTTGGCCACCCCGCGATATCCGTAGAAGGGCGTCTCGCACATGGCGACCACGGGGATGCCGTGAATCTCGCCGGAGCGCGCCTGGATCAGGTCGAACACGAACACGTCGGGCACGTAGTAGATCGACGCCGTCGTGTCGCGCAGGTCGTCCAGCAGATTCATCACGCGCTTCACGTGCCGGATCGGCAGCGCGATGAAGATCACGTCGGTGTTGTGCTCCTTGACGTACTGCGACAGGTCGCTCAGCGTTCCGATCAGGTTGGCATCGGACTCCATGCCGAGGCGATCGCTGCTGCGGTCGTCGAAGAAGCCGGAGACCTGCAGGCGCATCGCCGGATTGTTGGTCAGGCGCCGCGCGAGCTCCATGCTGGCGTTGTTGTAGCCGGCGAAAATCGCGCTGCGATTGTCGTACGCGCTCATCAGGAAACGGTGCATCAGCTCCTGCATGACCAGCGTGACGACGATCAGCGCGACCGGCGTCACCACGGCCCAGGTCATGAAGATGCGGCGCGGGTAGCTGGCGAGCGATTTGGTCACATAGCCCACGGCCAGCATGACCGCGAGCAGCATCAGCCAGCGAAGGATGACGTCGGTTACCGCCGCGAGGCGCGCGGAGGTGAGCTGGGTGGAGATCTCGCGCGGCGGCTGGATCAATATCAAGCTCAGCACGGCGACGATGACGCTCGCTTCCGACGAGCGGTTGAAGACGATGCCGAAGAAGGTGACTGTCGCGTACAGCGAGGTGACGGCGACCAGCGCAGGCACGACGGCCTGCACGGCCACCAACAATGCGATCAAGAAGCTCTGCTTGAAGAGAACCGGTTCGGTCATCAGCTTTCCATTGAAGCATATCCTCCGCCCGCGCCGCTGACGCGTGGCAAAAGAGCTGCAAACTCCCGGACATTATCGATCAAGTGCGCGTGGGCTTACGTGACCCATTACCGCAAATGTTAAATAGGCGATGGGCGCGAGCGCTGCAAGGAACGGCGATGCTATCCTAACCGCACTATGACAAATGTTCCGTTACTCGATCTTAAGGCCCAGTTCGCACAAATTCGGGCCGAAGTCATGCCGGTTATCGACCAAGTGTGCGCGAATCAGCATTTCATCCTGGGCCAGCACGTGCAGGAGCTGGAGCGGGAGATCGCCCGCTATTCGAATGCCAGCGCAGGTATCGGCGTGTCGTCGGGTACCGACGCCCTGCTGCTGGCCTTGATGGCGCTCGACATCGGTCCGGGGGACGAGGTGATCACCTCCCCATTCACGTTCTTCGCCACCGCCGGCACCATCGCGCGAGCCGGCGCGCGGCCCGTGTTCTGCGACATCGATCCCGTGACCTTCAACCTGTCGCCGCAAGCCGTCCGGTCGTTCGTCGAGCGGCAGTGCGACCGGCGCGACGGCCAGCTCACGAACCGCACGACCGGGGGGCGTATCAGGGCGCTCATGCCGGTGCATTTGTACGGCCAGTCCGCGGACATGGACCCGCTGATGGAGATCGCGCGCTCGCAGGCGCTCAAGGTGATCGAGGATGCGGCGCAGGCGATCGGCACGGAGTATGTCGGCGGGGTCCGCGCCGGCTCCGTCGGCGACATCGGCTGCTTCTCGTTCTTCCCCAGCAAGAATCTCGGTGCCTTCGGCGATGCGGGGCTCTGCACCACTCAGAGCGCGGCGCTTGCCGAGCGCATGCGTGTGCTGCGCGTCCACGGCGGTAAGCCGAAGTATTACCACGCGGTGATCGGCGGCAACTTCCGGATCGACGAGCTGCAGGCCGCGGTGCTGCGGGTGAAGCTCAGATATCTCGATGCCTGGACGGCGGGACGACAGCGCAATGCCCGCTATTACGACGAGGCCCTGGGCAGCACGGGGCTCGGCGCGAAGCTGACGACGCCCCGCGCGCTGCCGGGGCATCGGCACATATTCAACCAGTATGTGATCCGGGCGGAGCGGCGCGACGAGCTGAGGGCGCGCCTGACCGAGCGCGGCATCGGCACCGAAATCTATTATCCGGTGCCGCTGCACCTGCAGAAGTGCTTCGCGTACCTTGGCCACCAGGCGGGCGACTTCCCCGAATCCGAGCGCGCGGCCGGCGAAACCTTGGCGTTGCCGATCTATCCGGAGCTCGAGCCCGCGCAACTTGCGCACGTTGCGGCGACCATCCTCGAGTTCTACGGCTGAGGCGGGTCGCAGCTCTCCCGCGCGTCAGGTCTTCTTGAAGTCCTCGGGCAGCAGCTGGTGGCGCGACAGCAGCTTGTAGAAGTCGGTGCGGTTGCGCTTGGCGAGGCGCGCCGCCTGGCTGACATTGCCGCCCGTGATCTGAAGTATCTGCGACAGGTAGTTGCGCGTGAACTCGTCGCGCGCCTCGTCGAAGGACGGCAAGCGCGTCGGGTTGCCCCCGAGCGACTGTTGCACGAGCTCCGCGGTGATGATCGCGCCGTGCGATAGCGCGACGTTCTGCCGCACCACGTTGTAGAGCTGGCGCACGTTGCCCGGCCACTCGGCCGTCGCCAGGAGCTCGACGGCTTCCGGGGCGTAGATCTTGCGCTGCCCGCTCTCCTTGGCGATCTGCTCCAGGAAGTGCGCGACGAGCAGCGGAATGTCCTCGCGGCGCCGATTGAGCGAAGGCATCTCGATGTGCACGACGTTCAGGCGGTAGTAGAGGTCCTCGCGGAACTGGCCGCCGACCATCAGCTCGTGCAGATCGCGATGCGTCGCCGAGATGATGCGCACATTGGTCGGCACCGCTTCGGTCGCCCCCACGGGGCGGATCTGGTTCTCCTGCAGCACCCGCAGGAGCTTTACCTGCAGGCGCATGGGCATGTCGCCGACCTCATCCAGCAGCAGGGTGCCGCCGTCGCCCGTTTCGAAAAGGCCTTTCTGCGAGCGAGTCGCGCCGGCGAACGCACCCTTCTCGTGACCGAACAGCTCCGACTCGAGCAGGTTCTCGGCCATGGCGCTGCAATTGACCGTCACGAACGGCTTGTTGCGGCGGGGGCTGGCCTCGTGAATCGCCCGCGCGAGGAGCTCCTTGCCCGTGCCGCTCTCGCCGGTTAGCAGCACGCGCGCATCGGTCCCGGCCACCATGTTGGCCTGGGCCAGCTTGTCCTCCATCAGCTGATTGCGCGTGACGATGTTGGCGCGCCAGTCCTCATCGACGTGTGCGAAGCCCGACACCTTCAGGGCCTTCTGTACGTGGTCGAGCAGATCCTGCTTGTCCACCGGCTTGGTGAGGAATCCGAAGGCGCCGCTCTGCGTTGCGTGCACGGCATCCGGAATCGTGCCGTGCGCGGTGAGAATGATCACCCGCAGGCCCGGCCACCGGCTCTGCAGCTCCTTGAGGAGACCGATGCCGTCCATCTGATCCATGCGCAGGTCGGTGATCACGAGGTCGGGCCGGAAGCGAACGCAGGATGCGAGCGCCGCCGCGGCGCTTTCCACCGCCTCCACTTCGTAGTTCTCGGCGCGCAGCCGGATCGTCAGCAGGCGCAGGAGCCCCGGATCGTCATCGACCACCAAAATGCGCGCCTTGCGCTTTTGCGGGGTTTGGGTGTCGCGGGCTCCGGTATGCAGCCCGAAGGAGAGCGGGGTGGTGGCAGCGACTGAGTAAGCGTTCAAGGCGTTCTCCGATGGCTGTTAGGGAGTGCGAGGTCCGTTCGTCCCGCGATCGTTGATCGATCGCTCGATGTGCGTGACGGCGTCCAATTTCGCCCTCGCCTCGTCCAAAGCTTTGCGCAATCTCGCATTTTCGTCAGATTCGGCCGCCAGGCGCCGATTGACCGCCTGCAGCTTCTCATGCTCGTCGCGCGGGGCTTCATCGCGCATGCGCGCGTTTTCCGCCTGAAGTATCAGCCTCTGCTCCACCTCTTGGAGCTCCACCAGGGCCAATGAGCGCTCTATGGGCCGAAGAGTCTCAGGCCTGGCCAGGAGTTCGGACAACTGTCGCTCGGCTGCGACGGGGTCGGAACCGCTGAATCCGGGCGTTGCCAGGGCCAGTGCGTATTTCAGGCGATTGCTGGTGGTGGGGGTCAATTCGGCGGCATCCTTGGCCGATTGGAACATTTCGGCCTGACGTGCCGGATCGCCCTGGGGCAGGGCGCCCATCATCTCCAGGAGGGGCGCGACCGGGCCCAAGTCTTGCTGGGAATGGTCGGGCTCGGGTGGCGGGGCCTGCTTGGCGCGCGTGAACGCGCCGCCCTCGCATGCGCTCACCATAACAAGTGCCGCGATGCACAATATTCTAAGCCGCATGTGCCTTTTCGCTCGAGGCGGACTGACGCAGGGGTAGATGCACGCGGAAGTGGGCGCCCCCGGTCTTGGCCTCGAGAATCTCGATGGTGCCCCCGTGGGCGTTCACGAACTCGGTCACGACGGAGAGCCCGATGCCGGTGCCTTTGACATGCCCGCCCTGCGGCGTCTTGCCCTGATAAAACGCCTCGAAGATTCGGTTGCGCTCCTCCGCGGGAATGCCGGGACCCGAGTCGATCACGTCGAGCACCAGTTTGTCGCGCTCGCCACGGGCCTGGATCGAGATCGTGCCCCCTCGTGGCGTGAACTTGATGGCATTCGACAG
>DATAUO010000155.1:0-12069 GCA_036268215.1 Steroidobacteraceae bacterium | reverse complement strand
CGAGAGGCTGCGGGCAAGGCGGATATCGGCGCGTGGGAGAAAACCGGCCTCGGTCGCGTTCGACTCCGGCACGATGATCTCGCGGGCGGTGCCCGCCCCCTCGACCAGCGCGGGCAGCAGCTTCGATGCGCGCCTCAGCTCGCCGTCGAGCGAGAGCTCGCCGTAGAATTCGCGATGCTCCAGCGCTCGCGCGGGAATCTGCCCGCTGCCGGCGAGTATCCCCACCGCGATCGGCAGATCGAAGCGGCCGCCGCGCTTCGGCAGATCGGCCGGCGAGAGATTGACGGTGATGCGGCCGGCGGGAAATTCGAATCCGCCGGTGACCAGGGCGGAGCGCACGCGCTCGCGGCTCTCGCGCACCACCGCTTCCGGCAAGCCGACGATGAGGAACGCGGGAAGCCCGGGCCCCACGTGCACCTCGACGCGCACTTGCGGTGCCGCCAGACCCAAGGGCGCGCGGCTCAGCGCGGTGCTCACTTCCGTGTGAGAGATCATGTGATGGCGAGCGCTTAGGAGGCGATCGGACCTGTCGGGGTGCGCCGAGCTTCCGGCGCGCCGAATTGCCTCCTCATCGAGGCTACCCCGGGCCGAGCTTGCCCTCGAGCTCCTTCAGGCGCGCCTCCATCGCTGCAAGCTTCGCCTGGGTCCGCTCGAGCAGAGCCGCCTGCACGTCGAATTCCTGTCGGCTGACGAGGTCGAGCTTCGCGAGCTGGGCCTGCAACACGGCCTTGAAGTTTCCCTCGAGGTCCCGGCCGAAGGCGCGAAAGGATTCGGGCACGGACTCCGCCAGCCGCCGCGCCAAATCGTCCAGGCTGCTCGAATTGAATACGCCCATGACGTTGTCTCCGCACCCCCGTAACGCGCTCCATCGCGAGCATCGCGCCATGACGGTGCAGCCCTCGGCGGCACCGCGCGCAACTCCTTGATTCGGCCATGCATGCCGCTGGCATGGAATCTGCAATACCAGAGCAATGGTAACCGATGCCGGCTGAGAGGCGGTGCCGCAACGGCGCGAATGCGGGGAGAAACGCATGAAGCTGATCACCGCCCTCGTCAAGCCGTTCAAGCTGGACGAGGTTCGGGTGGCGGTGGCGGATCTCGGCATCCAGGGCGTCACGGTGACGGAGGTTCAGGGCTATGGGCGGCAACACGGGCACACGGAGATCTATCGGGGCGCGGAATACCGCTTCGATTTTCTGCCGAAGGCCAAGGTAGAGGTCGCGGTGGACGATTCGATCGCCGAACAGGTGCTCGAGGCCTTGTGCAACGTGGCCAGAACCGGGAAAGCGGGCGACGGCAAGGTTTGGGTGCTGGACCTCGAGCAGGCCTTGCGAGTGCGCACGGGCGAGACCGGGCCCGACGCCATCTGAGGAGACCGACGTATGACCTGTCTTTTGATTGAAATGGTTTAGGAGCATCTCGCGCCGGCAAGCCAGCCAACTCCCCCGTCGGTGCGATATCCCGTCGGCACGGATCCTCAAAAGATCCGTGCCGTTTTTTTGTCCGCCAACGGCTGCCAAGCGCAGGTGGGCTCGAGCCAGGATGCTGTAACGCAACATAATGCCGACGCTACGGCTGCTAAACTAGGCGCCGGCCGAATCGAGGAGTTGCGCGAATGAGAATGGTCATCGCCATCATCAAACCCTTCAAGCTTGACGATGTCCGGGCCGCCCTCGCCGATGTGGGTATTCAGGGCATTACCGTGACAGAGGTCAAAGGCTTCGGGCGCCAAAAAGGCCACACTGAGCTCTATCGGGGCGCCGAATATGTCGTGGACTTCCTGCCGAAGGTGAAGCTCGAGCTCGCCGTCGACGATGAGCAGGTGGATCGGGTCGTGGAGGCCATCAACGAAGCGGCGCGCACCGGGAAAATCGGCGACGGCAAGATATTCGTCGCGGATCTCGGCCAGGTGGTGCGGATACGCACCGGTGAAGTCGGCTCGCGCGCGTTGTAGCAACCGCGCGGCGCTCTTGCAGAGAGGTTTGTATGAAACGCCTTTTGTTGTTCGCAGCCCTGATCGCCTGGTCGGGCATGTCCGCAGCCGTGGTCTACAAATGGGTCGACGCTCAGGGAAAGGTGCAGTACGGCGACCGGCCGCCCGATGGGGTGCACGCCGAGGTGGTGGAGATGCCCGGGAACCATGCGGCCCGCAGCGCGCCGGCGGCGCCGGCCGGGTCATCGTCGTCGGGCACGACCCCGAAGCCGTCCGGCACTGATTCCACCAAGGCGGCAGTCGACAGCGACGTCGCGCAAACCCGCGACAAGCAGTGCGCGGACGCGCAGGATCGCTACAAGAAATTGATCGAGGGCCGCCGCCTCTACAAGGAAGGCACGAACGGCGAGCGCCAATACCTGACCTCCGACGAGATCGACGCGGAGCGTGTCAACGCCAAGCGCGCGGTCGACGAGATCTGCAACAGCTCGACCTGAGCCTCCGTCGGCGCTTTGCCGCCCGATCTGCAAAGCCTTAGGCTACGCGTCTTCCGAGGCGTAGAGGTTTCATCATGCAAACAGGATTCGTGGGGCTGGGTGCGATGGGCGCGCACATGGCGCGCAATCTGTGCAAGGCCGGGTTGCTGACGGGAGTCTGGAACCGGAGCACCGACAAGTCCGAAGCGCTCGCCAAGGAGCTCGGCTGCATCGCCTTTGCGAACCTCGGCGAGCTCGCCGGCAACTGCGAGGCCGTCGTGATTTGCGTATCCGCCGACGAGGATGTGCGCGCGGTGGTTGCGGGACTCGAGGCCGGGCTCAACCCCAACATGATCGTCATGGACTGCTCGACCATCGGCGCCGGCACAGCCCGCGAGATGAGCGCGCAGCTCGACTCGCTCGGCGTCGGATTTCTCGATTGCCCCGTGAGCGGCGGCGTGGAAGGCGCGCGCCTCGGAACCCTGGCCATCATGGTGGGCGGCGATGAATCGGTGTACGAGCGCGCGCTGCCGATCCTGAGCGCCATGGGCAAGAATGTCGCCTATCTCGGCCCGAGCGGTGCGGGACAGGCAGCCAAAGCCACCAATCAAATCATGTGCGCCGGCATCATCCAGGCCGTCGGCGAGGCCATGGCCTTCGCGCACGCGGAGGGTCTGCCCCTCGATCGCTTGATCGAGCTCCTGGGCAAGGGGGCGGGCTCGAGCTGGTACTTCGTGAATCGCGCCCCGTTCATGGCGCGGAACAATTTTCCGGCCGGCTTTCGCGTGCGCTTGCACGAGAAGGATCTCAAGATCTGCCATGAAATGGCGGCCCGGCACGGCGCGGCGTTGCCGGTGGTCGAATCCACGCTGTCGGAATACGCCAAGCTGATCGCGGCCGGTTACGGCGACGAGGACATCTCGGCCATCTACCGGCTGAAGTCGCAGCTGTTCCCCGACGACGCCAAGCCGCGAGGCTCGTGACGCCATGAGCGCCGGCGGCGTCGTCTGACGGGCCCCGCGTGAGCATGGGCGCAGCCCCTCCATTGAGGATCGCCACGCGCAAGAGCCAGCTCGCCCTGTGGCAGGCCGAGCATGTCGCCTCGTGCCTTCGCAAGATCCACCCGGGCCTCGAGGTGGCGCTGGTTCCGCTCACCACCCAGGGGGATCGGATCGTCGACCGGAGCCTGGCGGCGGTCGGCGGCAAGGGCCTGTTCGTCCGCGAGCTCGAGGTCGCGCTCGAGGAGGAGCGCGCCGACATCGCCGTGCATTCCATGAAGGACCTGCCCGGCGAGATTCCGGATACCCTACTCATTGCCGCGGTGCTGGCCCGCGCCGATGCTCGCGACGCCCTCTTGGCGCGCGCCGCACGCGGTCTCGCCGGGCTGCCGCAAGGCGCGCGTGTCGGAACCTCGAGCCTGCGACGGCAGGCCCAGCTCCTCGCGGCGCGCCCCGACCTCCTCATCGAGCCGTTGCGCGGCAACGTCGACACCCGGGTGCGGCGGCTCGACGAGGGCGCGATGGACGCCGTGGTGCTCGCCGCCGCGGGACTCGCGCGCCTGGGCTGGGAGAGCCGCATCACCGAGCACCTCGATCGCGCGGTCTGCCTGCCGGCGGTGGGCCAGGGGATGATCGGCATCGAATGCCGGGTCGGCGACGTGAACACGCGCGAGCTGCTCGCGCCGCTCGAGCATGCGGAGACGCGCTTCGTCCTCGACGCCGAGCGCGCGTTTGCGCAGCGGCTCGGCGGAAGCTGCCAGTCGCCCATTGCCGCGCATGCCTCGGTGAGCGGCGACGGCCTGCGCCTCGAAGGGCTGGTGGCGGAGCCTGACGGATCGCGCATTTTCCGCGACTCCGCCGAGGGCGGCCTCGCCGACGCCGCGCGCCTCGGCCGGGAGCTCGCGGAGCGGGTGCTCGCCGCGGGAGCGGACGCCCTGCTCGCGCGCCTGCGCGCATAGCGGCATGGCCATGCCCGGCCCAGCACACAGGGTTCCACGAGCATGACCGCGCTGGAAGGAGTCGGGATTCTGGTGACGCGCCCCGAGCAACAGGCGATGCCGCTTTGCCGCCTGCTCGAATCCGCGGGCGCCATCACCCTGCGTCTCGCGGCGCTCGAGATCAAGCCGGTCGGAGCGCGCCGCGCCGCGCCGCTGCCGCTCGAGCGATTCGACATGATCGTCTTCACCAGCGCGAACGCCGTGCGCTTCGGCGCCGCCTTGCTCGAGCAGCGCCGCGATCTCAAGCTGGCGGCACTGGGTCCCGCCACCGCGCGCGCCCTGAATCTAGCCGGGTATCGAGTGTCGGTCTTGCCCGCGGAGCGATTCGACTCCGAGGGCCTCCTGAGCCATCCCGCGCTCCAGCATCCGCAGCGACGCAGCGTGCTCATCGTCAAGGGCGTCGGCGGACGTGAGCTGCTCGAGCGGGAGCTCAGCGGGCGCGGCGCCGAGGTCACCGCCCTGGCGGTATATGAGCGCGTCCCGGCACAGGTGAATGCAGGGGCGCTCGCCGCGGCGTCGGATGCGATCGAGTCCGGAAGCTTGCACGTCGTGACGGCGACCAGCCTCGACACCGCGGCGGCGCTGCTTGCGCCGGCCTGGGCCCCGTTGCGTGCGGGGCTCGAGCGCTTGCACTGGCTCGTGCCCGGCGGGCGGGTCGCGGCCGGAATTCGCGGCCTCGAGGTGTCGGCGCCGCTCATCCAGGCCGGCTCGGCCGAGGATCAGTCCTTGCTGTCCGCGCTGCTTGCGTGGCGCGAAGCCGAATCCGGCGCGTAGTCGAACGAGTCGAAGAAAATGCGTCCTGCGTCGGTGCCGCGGGCGGTGAGCTCGCTCCGCACGGCGGCAACCATGGCCGGAGGCCCGGCGGCGTAAACGTCGCAGCCCGCGAAATTCGAGAAGGCGGCCAGCACGGCCTCGTGCACCAGGCCGCGCGCGCCGCGCCACTCCGGCGAGCCTTCCGACAGGACGGGTATGTAGGTCAGGCGCGCCGCGCCCGTCCGTGCCGCCTGCCGCTCGAGATCGAGCAGCGCCTCGTGCGCGTACAGATCGCGCTCGGCACGCACCCCCCAATAGAGCCGCATCTCCCGATCGACGCGCTCGTGCAGCAAGTGCTTGATGATGCAAAGTAGCGGCGCGAGCCCGGTGCCGCCGCCGACCATGAGCATCGGCCTCTCGGGTGCGGCACCGCGATACATGAACTGACCGAGCGGCCCTTCGATCGAGAGCAGCGAGCCCTCCGCCCGATCGTTGAACAACCGCTCCGAGAACTCGCCGCCGGCGACCCGGCGCACGTGCAACTCGAGAAAGCGCGTCTCGTGCGGAGGCGAGGCGATCGAAAAGCTGCGGCGGCGCCCGCCGGAAAGCATGATGTCGAGGTACTGGCCGGCCTCGAACCGGAAAGCCTCCGCCGCCGGCAGCCTCAGATGCACTCCCATGACGTCGTGCGAGAGCGGCAGGATGCGCTCGATGCGCGCCGGCAGCCGCTTGATCACGGTGTCCTCCGCGGCGGCGATCTCGAAGGTCTCGAGCGTGACGTCGCCGAGCGCGACCGCCCGGCACATGAGCACGAACCCCTCGCGGATCTCGGCTGCGGACAGACCGAGCGGCGGTCCGTGCGGATATCGAATCCGGCCGCTGAGGAGCCGCGCCCGGCAGGCTCCGCAGCTGCCGCCCTTGCAGCTGTGAGGCAAATTGAGCGATGCATCGAGCGCGGCATCGAGCAGCGTCTGATCGGGCGACGCCTCGAAGCTGCGCCCGCGGTTGGCGAGCGTGATGCGCATGTTCGCTCGGGCGCTCTCCTGCGGGTGATCGGCGGCGGCGCGGGCCGGCCCGCGCGGTCTTCAGGAAGGTTGGCTGCGCTTGCTATCCAGCCATTCGGAGATCGGCTCCCATTGCTTCCAATCCGGCCATGCCAGATATTCCGGGAGCTCGAGAACCCCCATGCCGCGCGCATAGGCGCGGACGTAGTTCTGCGCCTCGCGCAGAAACCCGAGATAAGGCACCTTGAGCTTTTTCAGGTACTGATCCAGCTCCTCGAATATCAGCGTGTATTCCCGCACCCGGTTCGCGACCACGGCGAGGCGCGCCTGCTTGCGCGAGACCTTGCCGATCTCGAGCAGCTCCTCCATGAAATGGGCGCAAGCCTTCATGTCGATGCTGGACGGAAGCACCGGCACGATGATGGTTTCGGCGCGGCGCACGAGCTCGTTGAGCTCGGTGCCGTGCACGCGGGCCGGCGCATCGATCACCAGGATCTCCGTGCCGCGCGACACGTTGCGCAGGCCCTCCTGGTACGCGGCAACGCCCGTGATGGCGGGAAGATCCGACGGGCGCTGCGCCAACCAGTCGAGGCTCGAGCGTTGCGGATCGTAATCCGCGATGCACACCTGATGACCCTCGCGCGCGAAAAATACCGCGACGTTGGTCGCCAGCGTGCTCTTGCCGCATCCGCCCTTCGCATTCAAGACCATTACGTGGCGCATAATCCCCCGGGGTGATCGTTGTTATCGGCTCTACCGGCCTCAAGCGTACAGTGCAAACCGTGCTCGCGACAACGGCTCGTGCCCCGGGCCCCGAGCGGCGCGGCGGACGGCGCGGATTCCCGCGCTCGCGGCAGCGGGACGCATCGGCTATGCTTTCGGCATGCGCATCGACTTTGTGAAGATGCAGGGGTTGGGCAACGACTTCCTGGTCTTCGACGCCCCGGCCGCGGGTCTCGAGATGGACTCGAGCAAGCTCCGCGCGCTCGCGGATCGGCGCACCGGCATCGGCTTCGATCAAGCGTTGATGCTCGGCCCGCCGCGCGCCGCCGGAACACGCGTGTTCTACAGGGTCTTCAATTCCGACGGCAGCGAGGTCGAGCAATGCGGCAACGGCGCCCGCTGCATCGCCGCCCTGCTGTACTCGCGCGCGCCGGAGCTGGGGCGCACGCTGGTGATGGACTCGACCGGCGGTGTCGTGAGCGCCCGCGTGCGGGAGGACGGCTCGGTATCCGTGGACATGGGCGTGCCGAATTTCGATCCGCGCGCGCTGCCGCTGGACGTGCCCGCGGAAGCGGCCTCCTATTCGTTGACCGTGGACGGTGCGCCGGTCGAATTCGGCGCGGTCTCGATGGGCAACCCGCACGCGGTGCTCCGCGTGACGGACGTTGGCAGCGCGCCGGTCGAGCGGGTCGGCGCGGCGATCGAGCGGCATCCGCGCTTTCCCAAGCGCACCAACGTGGGGTTCATGCAGGTCGTCGATCGCGGCCACATCCGCTTGCGCGTGTTCGAGCGGGGAGTCGGCGAGACCCTCGCGTGCGGTACGGGGGCGTGCGCCGCCGTGGCGGTCGGACGGCGGGACGGAGCGCTCGATGCGAGCGTGCAGGTCGCATTGCCCGGGGGCGCCGCGACGGTGACCTGGGAGGGAAGCGGAGAGCGCTCGTGGCTCACCGGCCCCGCAGCCACGGTGTTCACCGGCTCGGTCGATGTGTCGTGAGCCGCGCACCATCCAACATTCACAGCGTAATCAGTCCTAGGGGAGATCGACAATGACGACCGTTCAGGCACGCGGGATCAAGCCCGAGGGATTGAGCGATTCCAACGTGGCGGAATATCTGCAGACGTATCCGGATTTCTTCGAGCGCAACGCGCCCCTGCTCGCCAAGCTGCGGCTGCCCCACATGCGGGACGTGGGCTCGACCGTGAGCCTGGTCGAGCGCCAGGTCGAGGTGCTGCGCGAGCGCAACCAATCGCTCGAGCGCAAGTTGAAGGAGCTGGTGGACGTGGCGCGATCCAACGATGCGCTCGCCGTGCGGATCCACCGCCTGAGCCAGCGGCTCATCCGCGCGCGCACGCTGGCCGAGACCGTCGACGCGCTCGAGACCTCGTTGCGCGAGGATTTCGACGCCCGCCATTCCGTTCTGGTCCTGTTCACGGAAGAGGCCCGCGCGCTCGATCCGATGCCGCGATTTTTGCGTCCCGCCCGGCCGGAGGAGGCCGATGTGGCGACGTTCGAGTCGTTGCTGAGCTCCGGCAAGCCGCGCTGCGGGCAGGTCCGCGATACGCAGCGGGACTATCTGTTCGGCAAGGATTCCGTGGAGATCGGCTCGGTCGCGTTGACTCCGCTCGGGCCCAAGGGCGCGCTCGGACTGCTCGCCATCGGCGCGAGCGATGCGCAGCGCTTCCATCCCGGCATGAGCACGGAATTCCTGACGCGCATCGGCGAGCTGTTGACCTACGCGCTGGCGCGCTAGCGCCCGTCGACGCCGGTCATGAGCGTCAGCGAGCCCTGAGTCGGCGCCCTCGATGAAGGTGTCCGAACGCCAATGGATCGAGCGTTTCTCCTCGCACCTCGTCAGCGAGCGGCGCCTCAGCGGGCACACGATCTCGGCCTATCGGCGTGATCTCGCGGCGCTCGCCGAATTCGGGGCAAGGCGCAAGGTGACTCATTGGGACGCGCTGGACCACGCCCAAATGCGCACCTTCGCCGCCGCCCTGCACGGCGGCGGTCTGAATGGGCGCAGCATCCAGCGCCGGCTGTCGGCGGTGCGCACCTTCTATGAATTCCTCATGCGCGAGGGCCACTGCACGCGCAATCCCGCGCTCGATGTGCGCGCCCCGAAGCTCAAGAAGCGGTTGCCCGCCACGCTCGACGCAGATCAGATGGGGCGCCTGCTCGCGTTTCGGACCGACGATTCCCTGTCGATACGCGACAAGGCCATCATGGAGCTGTTCTATTCCTCCGGGCTGCGCCTCTCCGAGCTCGTTGGATTGACCGTGGACGCGGTCGACCTCGCGGATCGCACGGTCCGCGTGCAAGGCAAGGGCAGCAAGACTCGAATCGTCCCCGTCGGCCGCCAAGCCGTCGATGCCATTCGCAAATGGCTGTGCGAGCGCGCGGCCGCGGCCGCGGCGCCGGAACGTGCGCTGTTCCTGGGAAAGGGGCGTCGGCCGCTCGGCGCACGAGCCATCCAGCTCCGGGTCGAAGCCTGGGGCCGCCGCCAGGGCATCGGCGTGCGCATCCACCCGCATATGTTCCGGCACTCCTTCGCGACCCACCTGCTCGAGTCGAGCGGCGACCTGCGCGGGGTGCAGGAGCTGCTCGGTCACGCCGACATCGGCACGACCCAGATCTATACCCATCTCGACTTTCAGCGCCTGGCGGCCGTGTACGAATCCGCCCATCCGCGCGCCAAGCGCCGGTCCCGACGCCCCGGCGGCGCTTGAAACAGCGCGTTCGAGCCCCCACCGTCCAAGGTTGACCCGACGCCGGGTCCTCGAGAAGGCCGGTCCCGACGCACAAGAGAGCGCCAGCGCGCGAACCCCGATGAGTCACGATCCAGCACAGATGTACGGCACCACCATCCTGACGGTTCGCCGCAACGGCCGCGTCGCGGTCGGGGGCGATGGCCAGGTCACGCTCGGCCAGAGCGTCATGAAATCCAATGCGCGCAAGGTGCGCCGGCTCTACGGCGACAAGGTGCTGGCGGGTTTCGCCGGGGGTACGGCGGATGCGTTCACCTTGTTCGAGCGCTTCGAGGGCAAGCTGGAGAAATACGGCAACCTGACCCGGGCGGCGATCGAGCTGGCCAAGGACTGGCGCTCCGACCGGAGTCTGCGGCGGCTCGAGGCCCTGCTCTGCGTCGCGGACGCCGAAAGCACGTATGTCGTCTCCGGCAATGGCGATGTCATCGAGCCCGAGCACGATTTGATCGCGATCGGCTCCGGCGGCGGCTTTGCCCAGGCGGCGGCGATCGCCTTCATGCAGAGCGAGCTGTCGGCGCGCGAGATCGTGGAGCGCTCGTTGAACATCGCCGCGGACATCTGCATCTACACCAATCGCAACCTCACCATCGAGGAGCTTTGAGCTCTATGAACAGCAGCCCTAGTCATCGTTTTCACGGGCCTAGACGATGTCGCAGATGACCCCCAGGGAAATCGTCGAAGAGCTCGACAAGCACATCGTCGGTCAGAAGGCCGCGAAACGCGCGGTCGCGATCGCTCTGCGTAATCGTTGGCGGCGCGGCCAGGTCGCGGCGGCCCTGCGGGCCGAGATCACCCCCAAGAACATCCTGATGATCGGTCCCACCGGCGTCGGCAAGACCGAGATCGCCCGACGCCTCGCCCGTCTCGCCAAGGCTCCCTTCATCAAGGTCGAGGCCACCAAGTTCACCGAAGTAGGCTATGTTGGGCGCGAAGTTGACTCGATCGTCCGCGATCTGGTGGAGATCTCCGTTAAAATGACGCGAGAAGAAGAGATCGCCAAGGTTCGCCATCGTGCCGCCGACAGCGCCGAGGAGCGCGTCTTGGACGTGCTGCTGCCGCGGGCGCAGGCGGGATTCGCCCCGGAGCCGGCTCCGCGCGACACCGAGACGCGGCAGCGGTTTCGCAAGATGCTGCGCGAGGGGCAGCTCGACGATCGCGAGGTCGAGATCGAGGTACGCGCGGCCGCCACGGGGGTCGAGATCATGGCGCCCCCCGGCATGGAGGAGATGACGCAGCAGCTGCAGGGGATGTTTCAGAGTCTCGGTTCCGGCCGCACCCGTCAGCGCAAGCTCAAGGTCCCGGAGGCGTTGAAGCTGCTGGTCGATGAGGAAGCGGCCAAGATGATCAACGAGGAGGAATTGAAGCTGCGGGCGGTCGACAACGCGGAGCAGAACGGCATCGTGTTCATCGACGAGATCGACAAGATCGCGCGGCGGCAGGAAACCGCCGGTGCGGATGTCTCGCGCGAGGGCGTGCAGCGCGACCTGCTTCCGCTGGTCGAGGGGTGCACGGTGAACACCAAGTACGGCACGGTCAAGACCGACCACGTGCTGTTCATCGCCTCGGGCGCATTTCACATGTCCAAGCCCTCCGATCTGATTCCGGAGCTCCAGGGACGCCTGCCCATCCGGGTTGAGCTCGAGCCTCTCGCGGTCGAGGATTTCGTGCGCATCCTGACGGAGCCCGATGCCTCGCTCTGCCGTCAATACACGGCGCTGCTGGCCACCGAGGGTCTGACGCTGGAATTCGCGGCCTCGGGCGTACAGCGTCTCGCGGAGGTCGCCTTCGAGGTCAACGAGCGCACCGAGAACATCGGGGCGCGCCGGCTGCACACGGTGATGGAGCGGCTGCTGGAGACGCTTTCCTTCGATGCGGCGGACCGGAACGGCGCCCGCATCGTGGTCGATCGAGAGTACGTCGAAGCCAATCTCGGCGAGCTGGTCAAGGACCAGGACCTCTCGCGCTACATCCTGTAGCTCGAGATCCCGCGGCGGATTTCATACGAGGCTCAGCATCATGGCCCAACCCATCGAGATCAAGCTGCGCACCGGGTCCCGCCTGCTCGAGGTCAGCTTCGAGGACGGCGCGCGATATGAGCTGCCGTTCGAGTACTTGCGCGTGTTCTCTCCCTCCGCCGAGGTCCAGGGGCACGGCGGGGGCGAGGGGATGCTGGTCACCGGCAAGCGAAGCGTGGGGATCTCGGGCGTCGAGCCCGTGGGCAACTATGCCCTGCGGCTCCTGTTCGATGACGGCCACAACACCGGCCTTTATACCTGGAGCGTGCTCGAGGACCTGGGCCGCAACCAGCGCAGGAACTGGGCCCGTTATCTCGAGCGCTGCGCCCAGAAGCCGCCCGCGCCCGATGGTGAACCGGCCCCTTAAACCTCGGCGCAGGGCTTACAATGCGCTCGTGAAAGAGGG
>DATAUO010000154.1:0-2347 GCA_036268215.1 Steroidobacteraceae bacterium | reverse complement strand
ACCATCCGACGGAGACCGTTGCGACCGCGAACAGGTACTCGAGGATGAGATTCCACCCGATGAACCAGGCGATACCCTCACCGAGCGTCGCGTAGGAGTACGCATACGCACTGCCCGTCACCGGGATCATCGCGGAGAACTCGGCGTAGCAGAGGCCTGCGAACGCCGAACCCAAGCCGGCCACGATGAACGACAGCGCCAGCGCGGGCCCGGCGTGGTTGGCGGCGGCAGTACCGGTCAGAACGAAAATCCCGGTGCCGATGATCCCGCCGATACCGAGAAGGGTGAGCGCCGTGGCCGAGAGCGTGCGGTGCAGCTGCTGCCCCTTCGCGTCGGATTCCTTGATTTCGGCGATCGACTTGGTGGCAAAGAGTTGGCTTGGCATGCGCCCGGACTCTACACAAGCGACTGCGGCAAAGCCAGCAAGCCCGGCCGCGCTGCCGAAGCGAGTCGACGCAAAACATGAGGCAGCGGTACGGGCAGTGCGCCGCCGCAAGCGGCTAAGCCGTGCGGAGTGCTTCCGGCACGTGTGGCGCGAACAGCTCGATCAGCGCCGCGTATACCTTCGGCGTGCCGGCGAGCACGTCCGCGCCCAGGGAGTACTCGGCGCCCGTGAGCGTGCCGATGCGGCCGCCCGCCTCCTGAATGAGGAGCGTCCCGGCCGCGGTGTCCCACGGCGAAAGGCCGATCTCCCAGAAGCCATCGATCCTTCCCGAAGCGACATAAGCCAGGTCGAGCGCCGCGGCCCCGGGCCGGCGCACGCCGGCCGTGCTCTGCATCGCCGCTTTGAGCATCTCGAGGTACGCGTCGAGGTAACCCGTGTTCGAGCGGAACGGGAAGCCGGTGCCGATGAGAGCACCTTCCAGCGTGCGCTGCTTGCTCACGCGGATGCGGTGATTTTCCAGGTGCGCGCCGTTGCCGCGCGTCGCCGTGAAGAGCTCCTGACGCATGGGGTCGTAGACCACCGCGATCTCGAGCCGGCCCTTCTGCTGGCAGGCGATCGACACCGCGAACGTCGGGAAGCCGTGCAGGAAGTTGGTGGTGCCGTCGAGCGGATCGATGATCCAGACGCTGTCGTGCTCACCACTGCGGCCGCTCTCCTCGGCGAGCACCGCATGGTCGGGATAGTGGCGGCGGATGATGCCGATGATCTCCTGCTCGGCGTTGCGATCGACCTCGCTGACGAAGTCGTTGCGCCCCTTGGACGTGATGGTGAGCGACTCCAGCCGGTTGAGGCTGCGGACGATGACTTCGCCGGCGCGGCGCGCGGCGCGGATTGCGATATTGAGAAGCGGGTGCACGGAAGCTCACGTAAGGGCGCGGCCCTTGCGGCCGCCGCTGATCCGCCCTAGCGTAACATAGAGCAGCAGATCGCCATGGATACCTCCTCAATCCGCATCGTTCTCGTCGAGCCCTCGCATCCCGGCAACATCGGGGCGGTGGCCCGCGCCATGAAGAACATGGGGCTGGAGGGACTGGTGCTGGTCAATCCGCGGCAGTTTCCGCACAGCGAGGCGATCGCGCGCGCCTCCGGAGCTGACGACGTTCTTGCCAAGGCGCGATGCGTCACGACGGTCGGGGAGGCCCTCGACGGCTGCGGTTTCGTCGTGGCTACGACGTCGCGGACGCGCGATCAGTATTTCCGTGTGGCGGACGTACGGGATGCGGCCGAGCGGGTGCTGTCGGAATCGCGCCGTGGCCCGGTGGCCGTGCTCTTCGGCTCGGAGCGCGCGGGTCTCACCAACGTGCAGCTCGAGGCCGCTCATCTGCTGATCCGGATACCGGCGAGCGAGGCCTATCCGTCGCTCAATCTCGCCATGGCGGTGCAGATCGTCACCTACGAGCTCTTCCGCGCCCACGGCGTGCAGATCGATACCGCGCCGGCGGCCGGTCCGCTCGCCGATCCGGTGGAGATGGAGCGGCTGTATGAGCACCTCGCGCAGGTGTTGGAGGAGATCGATTTCCGCGACCGCACACAGGGAGGCACCCATCTGATGGCGCGTCTGCGTCGGCTGTTCCAACGCGCGGCGCTCGACCGCAACGAAGTCAACATCCTGCGCGGCATCCTGACGGCGGTGCAGAGCCGCCGGCGGCGCGCCGGCGCCGCCCCGGAGCGCGAGTGACCAAATCGTCTGCCGCGGTGGCCGAGCCGGTATATCTCGACTATGCCGCTACGACGCCGGTGGATCCGGTCGTGGCCGCGGCGATGGCCCGTTGCCTCACCGAGCCCGAGTGCATGGGCAACGCCTCTTCGGTCACACACCTCTTCGGCCGCCGCGCCGCCGAGCGCATCGAGCGCTCGCGCGCCGAGGTCGCGGCCCTGATCGGCGCTGACCCGGAGGAGATC
>DATAUO010000153.1:0-4471 GCA_036268215.1 Steroidobacteraceae bacterium | reverse complement strand
GCAGCCCGCTCCGGAGCCGCAGGCGCCGCCGCCGGCCCCTCAGCCGCCGCCGCTCGCCGCGCCGCCGCCGGCCCCCGACGCGTTCACGGTGGGCGACATTCGTGTCGAGGGGCTGCAGCGCATCTCCGAGGGCACGGTATTCAATTATCTGCCGGTGAACATCGGCGATCACCTCGACGGCCAGCGCATCGGCGAGGCCATGCGCGCCCTGTACGCGACCGGTTTCTTCCGCGACGTGGAGCTGCGCCGCGACGGCAACACGCTGCTCGTGGTGGTGGTCGAGCGTCCCTCGATCGCCAAGTTCGAGATCAAGGGCAACAAGGACATCAAGACCGAGGACCTGCAGAAGAGCTTGCGCAACGTCGGCCTCGCCACCGGCAAGACCTTCGACCGCTCGGTGCTCGACGAGGTCAAGCAGTATCTCACCGACCAGTACTTCAGCCGCGGCAAGTACGCCGTGCGCGTCGACACCAAGATCAACGAGCTGCCCGGCAACAAGGTCGACATCACGGTCGACATCAAGGAAGGCAAGCGGGCGAAGATCGAGCAGATCAACATCGTCGGCGACACCAAGTTCAAGGAAAAGGAGGTTCTCAACACCTTCGAGCTGAAGACGCCGAACTGGCTGTCCTGGTACAAGCAGGACGATCGCTACTCGCGCGAGTCGCTGCAGGGCGACCTCGAGAAGCTGCGCTCCTTCTACATGGACCGCGGCTACGCCAATTTCCAGATCGAGTCGACCCAGGTCACGATCGCGCCCGAGAAGGACGACATGTACATCACCGTGAACGTCAGCGAGGGCGACGTTTTCAAGGTGTCGGACATCAAGCTCGCGGGCACGATGGTCGTGCCCCAGGACCAGCTCGAGCGCCTGCTGCAGATCCATCCCGGCGACATCTTCTCGCGCAAGGCGGTCACCAACTCGCAGCAGGCGATGAGCTACCGCCTCGGCGCGGACGGCTATGCGTTCGCGAAGATCGATCCCGTGCCGACGCCGGACAACGACAAGAAGACGGTGGCGCTGACCTTCTTCATCGAGCCCGGCAACCGCGTGTACGTGCGCCACATCGATTTCCTGCAGACCACCGCGATCAACGATGAGGTTCTGCGGCGCGAGATGCGCCAGCTCGAGGGCGGTTGGCTGTCGAACTCGGCGATCGAGCGCTCCAAGGAGCGCATCCAGCGCCTACCTTACGTCGAGAAGGTGGAATTCGAGACCAAGCCGGTCGCGGGCAGCGCGGATCTGGTGGACGTGAACTACACCATCAAGGAGGGCCTGCCCGGACAGTTCGGCGGCGGCATCGGCTACTCCGAGTCCCAGAAGTTCAGCTTGAACGGCAACTTCGTGCACAGCAACTTCATGGGGTCGGGCGATCGCATCGCGGTCGAGATCAACGCCGGCAAGTACTCGAAGAGCTACGTCATCTCGCATACGGATCCCTACACCACGATCGACAACGTGGCACGCACCACCTCGTTCACCTACCGCGACATCACGCAGTTCGTCGCCGCCTCATCGGCGTTCTCGACCAAGCAGCTCACCGGCGCGGTGCAGTGGTCATACCCGATCAGCGAATACCAGTACCTGCAGGCCGGCGTCTCCGCCAACAAGAACACCATCGTGGTGTCGCAGGGCTACAGCGCCCAGCAGGCCGTCGACTGGGTCAAGAACAACGGCAACACCTTCCAGCGCGATCTGGCGGACACCAACGGCGACGGACTGATCAATTCGCTCGACTCGCCGTACACCGTCTACGGCACCGACTTCTATACCTACGAGCTGACCGCCGGATGGAATTTCGACGCGCGCAACAGGGCGCTGTTCGCCGACCGCGGACTGCATCTGGCCATCTCGGGCCGCTATGCCGTCCCGCCCAGCGAGGTACGCTACTACGCGAGCAACTTCCAGTACCTCCAGTACGTGCCGATCTGGGGCAAGTGGCTGATGTCGTTCAACGCGCAGGTGGATTACGCCTCCGCGCTCGGGCGCACCACGTACCTGCCGCCCTACCTCAACTACTTCGCGGGCGGGCCGGACAGCGTACGGGGCTATCGCGAGAGCCGCCTGGGGCCGCGCGACAACATCGGCCTCGGCAATCCCTATGGCGGCAACTTCCGCACGGTGGGCCGCTGGGAGCTGATTTTTCCGGTCCCGGAGAAATGGAAGAGCTCCGCCCGGGTCAGCTGGTTCTACGACTTGGGTAACGTGTTCCAGACCGGCAACAAGATCAAATTCCTGGGTGTCGATGACATAACACCGGTCAATTACCACTTCAATTATGATAATCTGAAGCGATCCACTGGGATCGCGGTGCAGTGGCTTGCACCCTTAGGGTTGTTCCGTTTCTCGTACGGCATTCCTTTGAATGCGTATCCAGGCGATACGGTGAGATTCAACGACGAAACGGAAAGATTCCAATTCTCCATCGGTCAGGCATTTTGACCGCACAATCGAGGTCTTAAATATCCCTATGTCTTTTCTCAATCGCGGCGTTTCGTGGGCGGCCGTCGGCCTCTGCGGACTGCTCATGTCCGCCCAGGCGAGCGCGGAGATCAAGATCGGGTACGTGAATTTCCAGAAGCTGCTGGAGGACGCTCCGCAGACCAAGGTGGCGATGCAGAGCCTGGAGAACGAGTTCGCGCCGCGGCGCCGCGAGCTGCTCACCATGCAGACCGACCTGAAGGCGCGTGAGGAGAAGCTCCAAAAGGAAGGCGCGGTGATGTCCGAGGCCGACCGCACCAAGACGGAAAAGGTGTTTCGGGACGAGCAGCGCGAGTTCTCGCGCAAGGCCGGCGAATTCCAGGATGACGCATCCACGCGGCGCAACGAGGAGATCGGCAAGGTTCAGCGCTATCTCGTGACCGAGATCCAGGGCTACGCCACGGCCCAGGGCTTCGACCTGGTGCTGGGCGAGGGCGTCTTCTACGCCAAGGGCACGCTCGACATCACCGCGAACGTGCTCGCGGTGCTGGCAAGCAAGCCCGCAACCTTGCCCCCGACCCCGGCCGGCGCCGCGGCCCCGAAGGGACCGGCGACCATGCCGATCAAACCGCCGGGCACCAAGTAGGCATCCGGCGCCGCCGGCTCGAGCGGCGCGGCGCGGCGAAGGGCGCGAGAGGTGCAGGGAGAATTCAGCCTAGGCGAACTGGCGGTGCGGTTTGGCTTGGTGCTGCGCGGCGATCCCGATCTCAAGGTCGATCGGGTCGCCACGCTGGGGCATGCAGGCCCGGGAGCCCTGAGCTTTCTCGCCAATCCCCACTACCGGAGACAGCTCGAGACCTCGCGCGCAACCGCGGTGGTCGTGAGCGCTGCCGATGCCGAAACCTGCCGCGGGGCGGCGCTCATCGACCCGAATCCGTACCTGGCCTATGCGCGCATTGCGCAGCTCCTGTACCCGTCCGAAGGCTTGGAACCGGGCCGGCATCCGAGCGCCGTGGTGTCTGCGCGGGCGGTCGTGGCGGGCTCGGCACGCATCGGCCCCTTGTGCGTGATCGAGGACGGCGTGGAGATCGGCGAGAGGGCCTCGCTCGGTCCGGGCTGCCTCGTCCTGAAGGGCGCGCGCATCGGCGCCGACTCTCAGCTGGTGGCCGGCGTCACGGTCTGCGCGAATGTTACGCTCGGCGTGCGCTGCCTCGTGCACCCGGGGGTGGTGATCGGCGCGGACGGCTTCGGCTTCGCGCCCGATGCGGGCACCTGGGCCAAGGTGCCGCAAGTCGGAAGCGTGTGGATCGGCGATGATGTCGAGATCGGCGCGAACACCACCATCGATCGGGGCGCGATCGACGATACGGTGGTGGAGGACGGCGTCAAGCTGGATAATCAGATCCAGGTGGGACATAACGTGGCCATAGGCGCCCACACGGCCGTAGCCGGGTGTGTGGGTATTTCCGGCAGCACGAGCATCGGGCGCCGTTGCATGATCGGCGGCGCCGTCGGCATCGCCGGCCACCTGACCATCGCCGACGATGTGGTGGTGACGGGATGCAGCTTGGTGAGCGCCTCGATCAAGCAGGCCGGCAGCTACTCGAGCGGCATGCCCGCGGTCGAGACGCGCAAATGGCGCCGCATGGTGGCGCACCTGCGGCGATTGGATACTAAGGAGCGATGATGGGTTCGTCGGAACAACTGGATATCCAGGCGATCATGCACCAGTTGCCGCATCGCTATCCTTTCCTGCTGGTGGATCGGGTGCTCGAATGCGTCGAGGGCGACCATGTCCGGGCCTTGAAGAACGTGACCGTGAACGAGCCGTTCTTTCCGGGCCATTTCCCGCATCGCCCCGTGATGCCGGGAGTCCTGATCATCGAGGCGCTGGCTCAGGCCGCGGGCGTGCTCGCCTTCAAGACCGCCAAGGTCGTTCCCGACAGCGAGTCGCGCTTCTATTTCGTGGCCATCGACCGTGCCCGCTTCAGGAAACCGGTCGAGCCGGGCGATCAGCTGATACTGAAGGTGAAGTTCGTGCGGGCTTTC
>DATAUO010000152.1:0-19001 GCA_036268215.1 Steroidobacteraceae bacterium | reverse complement strand
CAGAATCCCGTCCGGGCCTGTCTAGAACTTCCAGCGCATCGACATTCCGGTCGTGCGCGGCTGATTGGTGAACATGCGCACGCGCGTCGTGGCCGAGTAGTTGTCCGACAGGTAGTCGGAAAGCTGTGCCTGCTTAATCCGGTTGAGGAGTCATTGCAATGATATACTGTAATCCGGTCAGGGCCGCGAATCGCCGCGCAGGCGCACTTCCGGGAAGTACAGCCCCAGCGGGCGGCGGCTCCACCAGAGCCCGCGCGCCTTGTCCTCGGCGTTCGTGAAGCGATAGGAGTAAAAGCGCGCGCGCGCGTACAAGGGCGGCTTGTCCGGAAACGGGTCCTTCGCGAGAAGCGCCATCACCGCCGGCTCGTTCTCCAGCACTTTTTGCAGGAAGCGCGAGAACCAGGGCAAGCGCCGCGGATCGTCGAGCGCCGCGAACCACATCTGCCAATCGAGCCGCGGCTGATGCGGTATGTTCCATGGCGGACGACGCGCCACATCGCCCGGCTTGTAGCGAAACTCGTACTCCTTCCAGTCGGCGCCATCGGCGGAGCCCTCGAGCACGATCTCGTTGCGCTCGGTCGTCATCACGGCAAACAGTCCGTAGCCCGAGACGAGGTGCAGCGGCCCCATGCGCCGCTCGATGGCCTGCACGGCCTCGGGCGGGTGGCCGCCGAAGCGCTCATCCATCTGCACCAGGCTGGCGAACACGAGCAGGCAGACGACCGCGCCGACCACGATCCCGGCGGCCCGGCTCGGAGGCCTCGGATCCGCGAGCGCCCCGCGCAAAAGCGCGTTCCCAAAGACCCGTCTCAGGGCCGCATCGTCGAACAGCAAGAGGCACAACGCCATGGTCTGGAAATTGAACCAGTTGTAATTGCCGGTGAGCACGATGCAGCTCTGGAAGGCGACGAAGCAGAAGCCGGCGAGAAAGCGCAGCCTGCGCGGCAAGAAGATCAGGAAGGGCACCACCAGCTCCACCGCGAACGTGGCGCCGGTGAGAAATTTCAGCACGCCCGCCGGAAGGTGCGCGGCGTACCAGGCGATCGGCGTGGGCAGAGGCTGCGTGAAGAAGTGATACGAGAGCGCCGAGAGATCCCACCAATTCGGATCGCCGCTCGCCAGCTTGACCACCCCCGACATGAACATGAAGCGGAACAGCAGCCAGCGCAGCAGCCAGATTCCGGGCGTGCGCGCGAACAGCATGATGAGCGCGAGAACCGCCGCCTCGAGCAGATACACGTCCCACTGGTAGCTCATGAAGGTCTGCCCTCCGTAGAGGAGCGACAGATAGAGCACATAGATCATGAAGAGGGAGAGGCGCGGCAGCCGGTTGAAGAAGAGCAGCAGCGAGAATCCCGCGCCCGCCCAGCACACGGCCCGGATCGCGGCATCGCCCGCGTTCAGCCAAAAGAGCATGGGCATCTCGAGGAACCGCTCGGCCCCGACGCGCGCATCGAGCACGCTCACGAGCTCGGCGACGGGCAGTATCCCGCGGCTGCCGATCAGGCCGAGCGCCTGCACGCCGAAGGACACGAACGCCGACAGAAACACGAGCGCGAGCCCGCGCAGGCACAGGAAGCAGGCGAGATCGTAGCGCGGCGGCGTGGGATCCCGGCCCCAGAGCAGCCGGGAGATTCCGTACGAGGCGGCCCGGTGCGCCGCGATGAAGGCATATATGAGCTCCGACAATGCCGCGAAGCCCGGGAGCCTGCGATACAGCGCCAGCCAGAGCTCCTTGCCGGGCGCGTGACCCAGGGTCAGGAAGCTGGCCTCGGCGGCGCTCGCGCGCCGCACCGAGTCGACGTACTGCACGGCGCGGCGAAACTCCTCGACCGGAATCTCGGGGTATTGCTCGAAGAGCTCCTGGTACGGCGCGAACCGTACCCGCTCACCCGTGAGCTTGCGCCAGTACCGCGCCCAGTACCCGCAAAACCCGCAATCGCCGTCGTAGATGAGCAGCGGACGGGCATCCGCCGGCGCCGTCGAGACTTCATCGGGGGAGCTCACCGCGTGCGCCTCGCCGGCCGGTGCCTGGCGCCGCTAGGGCGGGGATGCGCCGAGCTTCTCGTAGCCCAGAACCTTGCTGGCCTCGCCCCGGCTCGGCCCATAGATCGCGAGCAACCGTGCGTACTCCGGCGCCCAATAGCGGCCGATCGCGCCCGCTGGAACCTTGACGACATCGCCCGCGCGCGCCTCCACCGTGACCCCGCCCGACTCCACGAACAAATGTCCCTCGATCACGAAGTTGTACTCGCTGTGCGGATGCTCGTCCGTCCACGCTTCCGAGCTGAGCTCCCACTCGAACATGGCGGGCTCGGACCAGCCGCCCTTCATCGGCGGCATGATGACCCGGCACCGCGGCCGCTCCTCCCCTCTCATCTCGGCCCGCGGAATTCGGGTCGGCGTGTTTGCTGCGTCGGTCATGGCCACACCTCGAGGGTCGGCGCCGGTCGACCGCCTTCGTCTCACATGAGTCCGGCGGCCGTGGAGCGGCGGTCCTTTGAGGGTCAGAATAGCGCGCGCCGCATGGGGATAGAAGTGCGCGGCGCGGAGGCATCGGTGCGATGGCGTCTCCCTGACCTTGGCCGGCCCAGCTCCAGTTGCATGATTGCAAGGGCTTGCACTATGGTGTGAGGCTGGCTGGCCGTTGCAGGCCCTCACTCGATGATTCGATCATGGTCAAAGCGAACAAAGTCGCCGCATTGCCGCCCAGACGCGCGACCTTGAAGGAAGTGGCAAAGCTCGCCGGGGTCTCGACGTCGGCCGTGTCGCGTACCTTCACGCCGGGAGCGAGCGTCGCTCCCGAGACGAGAATGAAGGTGCTTGCGGCCACGCGCTCGGTGGGCTATCAGCCGAACGCGCTGGCGCGCAGCCTCATGACGAGGAGGACCGAGCTGATCGGCCTGGTCGCCAACAATTTCGACAATCCGGTGTTCATGGAGATCTTCGATCTCTTCACCCGGCGCCTGCAAACCCGCGGGCGGCGCCCGCTGCTTGCGAATCTGTCGGGAGGCGCGAGCACCGAGGCGGCTCTCGAGATGCTCCTGCAATACAGCGTCGACGGCGTGATCGTGGCATCCTCGACCTTGCCTCAGCAATTCGTCAAGGCCTGCGCGGATGCCCATCTGCCGGTGGTCCACGTGTTCGGCCGCCCGACGGGCGGGCGCGCGCCGATTCACGTGGTCAGCCCCGACAACGTACAGGGCGGCCGGCTCGCGGGCGAGGAGCTCTGGAAGCGAGGCTATCGAAACATCGCGTTCCTCGGCGGACCCCAGACCGCGACGTCGACAGAGGATCGTCTGATCGGGCTGGGCGACAGCCTGTCGAAGCATCGGCTCAAGCCGCGGGTGGTCGTGTACGGCCACGCCTACTCGCACGAGGCGGGGCTCATACTGATGAGACAGCTGCTGCGCAACGGCGGGATCGATGCCGTTTTTTGCGGCGACGACAATCTCGCGATGGGCGCCATGGATGCATGCCGGGAAGCGGGCGTCGACGTGCCCAATGAGATGGGAATCATCGGCTTCAACGACATGGCGATCGCCGCGTGGCCCGCGTACCACCTGACGACGATCCATCAGCCGACCGCGGACATCATCTCGGCGGCGGTGGAGCTGGTGCTGAGCATCGTCGAGAAGCCGGTCAAGAAGCCCATGGTTCACCTGTTCGACTGCCGCGCCGTGATCCGCGGCACTCTGCGCGCGGCCTGATACGCGGATTCCGCACTCTCAGAAGCGAGGCCCTCGAAATGCTCAAGATCGCATTGTTCGGCGCCGGGCGCATCGGCGCGATCCATGCCGCCAATGTCATCGCCAACCCGCGTGCGACCCTCGCCTACGTCTATGACGTGAACGTGGCCGCCGCGCGAGCGATCGCGGAGCGATGCAAAGCCAGGGTCGCAGAGAGCATCGAAGCAGTGCTGTCTGACACGGCCGTGGACGCCGTACTGATCTCATCACCGACCAATACTCATGTCGAGCTGATCACCGCATCCGCATTCGCAGGCAAGGCCGTATTCTGCGAGAAGCCGATCGATCTCGACATGAAGCGCATCGTCGCGTGCCAGAGGGCGATCGCCCGCACCGGGATTCGGGTGCAGCTCGGATTCAACCGGCGCTATGACCGGGCGCACCGCGCGGTTCGCGATGCCGTGCGGGCCGGCGAGGTGGGGCCGCTCGAATTGCTGCTGATCACGAGCCGGGATCCCGGGCTGCCTCCCGCGGCATACCTCGAGACCTCGGGCGGCCTGTTCAGGGACATGACCATCCATGATTTCGACATGGCCCGCTTCATTCTCGGCGACGACCCGGTCACCGAGGTCTATGCGGCCGGCAGCGTCATGGTCGATCCCGCGCTGCGGGATCTCGGGGACGTCGATACGGCAATGGTGGTGATGAAGGCGGCATCGGGCGCCCTCGTGCACATCAACAACTCGCGCCGCGCCGCGTATGGGTACGACCAACGGGTCGAGGCGTTCGGCGGCCGCGGCATGATCGCGTCCGAGAATCTGCGCGCCGCCGCGGTCGCACGCTCCGGCGCCGCCGCCACCGACGCCAAGCCTCCGCTGCTCAATTTCTTCCTCGAGCGGTACGCCCAGGCGTATATCGATGAATTGGATGACTTTATCGACAGCGTGCTCGAGCGCAAGGCGCCGCAGGCGGATTTCGAGGACGGCCGCCTGGCCGCGGTCCTGGCGGAAGCCGCATGGACCTCGCTCACGAGCGGGCGCCCGGTCGAGGTGGCCGACGGTTAACGAACCTCTGGGCGTTGACGCGCGCAACCCCGCTCCGCCGCGCCGTCCGGGTCGCTTTGCAAGCGCTTGCATAGGGCGTCCGGATCATGATAGATACTCGTTCCAGGCGTGCGACGGGCACGCGGGGGACGCTCAGCCACGACATGACTGCGACAACGACGCCCTGCACCACGCCGCGGCTCAAGCGGGTTCTCACGCTCTGGGACCTCGTGGTCTATGGCGTCATGATGATCTCGCCGATGGCGCCGATGACGTTCTTCGGCGTGCTCATGCGGCGAGGCAACGGCCATGCCGTCACCTGCATCCTGATCGCGATGGTGGCGATGTCGCTGACGGCGATCAGCTACGGGCGCATGGCGAGCGTCCATCCGAGCGCGGGCTCCGCATTCACCTACGTCGGCCGGGAGCTCAACCAGGTCCTGGGCTATGTGGTGGGCTGGAGCATCGCGCTCGACTACCTGCTCAACCCCGTCATTTGCGTGATCTACGCAAGCCAGCAGTCTCACGTCTTCCTGCCGGCGGTCCCGTACTGGATCTGGACCGTCTTGTTCACCGCCATATTGACGGGCTTGGGCGTCCAGGGAATCAAGGTTTCGGCGCGGGCCAATGCGCTGCTGGCGGGCGCGATGAGCCTGGTGGTGGTCGGCTTTTTCGCGGCCTCCGTGCGCTATATAGCGGGCCATCCGCATGATCCCGGATACCTGACACACCCGCTGTATGACCCGAAGGCCTGGTCGATACCGGGAATCCTGGGCGGCACCTCGTTGGCCGTGCTCGCCTACCTGGGCTTCGACGGCATCTCGACCCTTTCCGAGGAAGCCAAGCGCACTCGCGACCTGCTGACCGCGACCTTGTTGACGTGCGTCGCCATCGGGCTGCTCTCGGCGCTCGAAGTGTACGCGGCACAGCTCGTATGGCCGCGCAGCGAGCCGTTTCCCGACCTCGACACCGCCTTCAGCTTCGTGGCGGGACGCGCGTGGGCCCCGCTCTTCCCGATGGTCGGCATCGCCCTGATCGTAGGGTCGGTCGGCTCGGGAATGGCGGGCCAACTCGCGGCGGGACGCCTCCTGTTCGGCATGGGCAGATGCGGAGCGCTGCCGACCCGCTTCTTCGGCGCAATCGATGCGAAGCGCCACGTGCCGCGCAACAACGTCTTGTTCGTCGGCTGCATCGCGCTCGCGGCGGCGCTGATCCTGCCGCTCGTCGCCGGCGAGGCCACCGGGTTCGAGCTGGCATCGAGCCTTCTCAACTTCGGCGCGCTCACTGCGTTCATGGGCGTCAATGCAGCCGCCTTCATGCGTTTCTTCTGGCGCGCCGAGATCAGGACGCCGCTCAACTTCGTCATGCCGACGCTCGGGTTCCTGGTGTGCCTGTTGTTGTGGTGGAATCTCGCGGCCCACGCGCGAATACTGGGATTCGTCTGGATGGCGATCGGACTCGCGTTCGGCACCTGGAAGACCCGCGGATTCAAGACACATTTCATCGACTTCGATCGATTGCCGGACCCGACAACGCCTGAAGCGCCCGAAGGAGGCGCGCTCGCATGAACAACCTCAAGATTGCCCTGCTGCAGCTCTCACCCGTGCCCGATGCTCCCACCGCCATGGAGCGGGGCCTGGCGGCGTGCGAGGAAGCCGCGTCCCAGGGCGCGGATATCGCCCTCTTCCCTGAAATGTGGAGCAACGGGTATGCGATGTTCGACCATCGCCGGCCCGATCTCGGCCGGTCGTGGATGGACCTGGCGGTCGGCGCGGAGTCCAAGTTCGTGACGGCATTCCGCGATGCCGCGCGCAAGCTGAGGATGGCCATCGGCATCACCTTCCTCGAGAAAGCCGAGCCGCGGCCCCTCAACAGCTTCCGGCTGTTCGACCGCGAAGGGCGACCGGTGCTGTCCTACTCCAAGGTCCATATCTGCACCTTCGGAACGGAAGCCTACTGCTCGCCGGGGGCTGGGTTCTCGGTGGCACCGCTCGAGACCGCCCGCGGGCCGGTCAGCGTCGGCGCGATGATCTGCTTCGACCGCGAGTTCCCCGAGAGCGCGCGCGTGCTCGCCCTCCTCGGCGCGGAGATCGTGCTGGTCCCGAATGCCTGCGTCTTCGACGATCATCGGATGAACCAGATGAAGACGCGTGCTTTCGAGAACAAGGTGGCCCTTGCCATGACGAATTATCCGGATACCCATGCGGATGGAAACGGACGCTCCCTCGCCATCAGCCCGGTCGCCTGGCGTCTCGAGGGAGATGACCCGCGCTCCAAGTACTCCGAGACGCTGCTGCTGCAGACCGGACCCAAGCCCGGAATCTACTACTGCGAGTTCGACCTGGACGACATCCGGCATTATCGCGAGAACGCAATCTGGGGTCTGACGCATCGCCGCCCCGAGGCCTATGCCGACATTGCGGACGAGCGCCTGGTACCCGCCTATCGCGACAACGAGCGGCTGATCCATTGAGACCACGCAGAATGGAGCGAAACCTCACGTGAGCGGGCCCCTTGTTGCCGACCGCGTCAAGGGGGTAACATCGCGTATGCAAGCGCTTGCAATCGATGCTGCGCCGGCGGCGCAGCCCCGGGGAGAAGGTGTGGCGGAACGGCGAGATTACGGTCTGACCGGCCCCGATGCGCAGCGCGCGTTGGAGATCGGGCTGGCTCAGGCAAGGTGGTATTCCCCGCCCGTCGATCGTCAGGAGCTCAAGCGGCTGATGCGGCGGCGGAATTGGCCGGCCATCCGCGACACGCTGGTCTGGCTCGTGCCGATGGCCGTTTGCGCGGGTTTCGCCATCCACTTCTGGGGCCGCTGGGCGGCGGTCCCGTTCTTCATCGTCTACGGTTTCCTGTACGGATCGGCATCCGACAGCCGTTGGCACGAGACCGCCCATGGAACCGCGTTCAAGACCGACTGGATGAACGACGCCGTGCATCTGATCGCGTGCGTCATGATCATGCGCGAGCCCACGGTGTGGCGCTGGAGCCATGCCCGCCACCACACCGATACCCTGATCGTCGGGCGGGATCCCGAGATCGCACACCCCCGCCCCATGAACGTCGCGGGTGTGCTGCTCGATCTGTTCGCGCTCCGCCATGCCGCAACGACCCTGTACGGGCTTGCGCTGCATTCGAGCGGTCGATTGACCGGGGAGGAGCGCACCTTAATCCCGCCGCCCGAGCAACGGAACGTGTATGCCGAGGCTCGCGTCGGCCTCGTTCTCGTCGCAGCGGTGATCGGAGCCTGCTTCGCGATGGGTTCGATCTTGCCGGCGCTCCTCGTGGGCCTGCCGACCCTGTACGGCGCCGCTCTCGGAGTCTTTTTCTCGAGCACACAGCACGCGGGGCTTGCCGAGGACGTCCTCGATCATCGCCTCAACAGCCGCACGGTGTACATGAACCCGGTCTTCCGGTTCCTCTACTGGAACATGAACTATCATCTCGAGCACCACCTGTTTCCGACGGTGCCTTTTCACGCCCTGCCCCAGCTGCACGCGGCGGCGAAGCGTTACTGTCCACCGCCGTATCCGAGCTGCTGGGCCGCCTACCGCGAGATCCTCCCGGCCCTGGCCCGGCAGAGGACCGATGTGCGCTGGTTCGTATCGCGTCCCCTGCCGCTGCCCACATGAACGCAATGACTTCGATTCCTTGGATAGCGGCGTGCTCGGCCGATGATATCGCCCCGGAGGATGTCATCCGCTTCGATCACGATGGCCGCTGCTTCGCCCTCTATCGCACGGCCGACGGCCGGTATTTCGCCACCGATGGGCTGTGCACGCACGAGCAGGCGGCGCTCACCGACGGTCTGGTCACCGGCACGGTGATCGAGTGCCCGAAGCACAATGGACGGTTCGATTTCACGACCGGCAAGGCGATACGCAGACCCGCTTGCATCGATCTCAAGACCTATGCCGTGAAGCTCGACGCGGGCACGGTGTTCGTGCGGATCGAGTGACGCATGAGCGCAGCGCAGGATCGATAGAGGAGACGCCGCATTGTCCCATGCATCGCAGCCGTATGTTCGCCTGACCATGGCACAGGCGCTGGTTCGGCACCTCGTGGCGCAGCAGATCCTGATCGATGGCCGCGTGCAGCCGCTGTTCGGCGGCGTGTTCGCCATCTTCGGACACGGCAACGTCACCTGCCTCGGCGAGGCGCTGCGCGAGGCGAAGGACGATCTGCCGACGTGGCGCGGTCAGAACGAGCAGTCGATGGGCTTCGCCGCGGCGGCCTACGCAAAGACGTACCTGCGCCGGCGGATCTGCGTCGCGACGTCCTCGGTCGGTCCCGGCGCCACGAACATGGTCACGGCCGCGGGCGTGGCCCACGCCAATCGGCTGCCGGTGCTGTTCATGTCGGGCGACGTGTTCCAACACCGGCTGCCCCACCCGATCCTGCAGCAGGCGGAGCACTTCGGCGATCCGACGATCTCGGTGAACGATGCCTTCAAGCCGGTGACCCGCTACTGGGACCGCATCACCCATCCCGCGCAGCTGATCCAGTCGCTGCCCGCCGCGATCGCCACGATGCTCGACCCCGCCGACTGCGGACCTGCGTTTCTGGGGCTGCCGCAGGACGTGCAGGCCCTCGACTATGAATATCCCGCGGCGTTCTTCCAGCCGCAGCTGCACAGGATCCGGCGCGTCCGCCCCGACCTCGAGGAAGCCGCAGCCGCCGCGGACTGCCTGCGCGCCGCGGCGCGCCCGGTGATGATCGCCGGCGGAGGCGTTCATTACTCGCACGCCGGCGAGATGCTCGTCGGCTTTGCGGAGCGTCATCGAATACCGGTGGTCGAGACGATTGCGGGCATGGCAAGCCTGCGCTGGGAGCATCCGCTCAATTGCGGCACCGTCGGGGTGACCGGCACCGACAGCGCGAACGCTCTGTGCGCCGAGGCGGACGTGGTGCTCGCGATCGGCACGCGGCTTCAGGACTTCACCACCGGCTCTTGGACGCTGTTCGCGCACGATGCGCAGCTGATCGGCCTCAATGCGGGCCGCTTCGATGCCAGCAAGCATCGCGCCCTGCCCATCGTGGCCGACGCGCTCGAGGGACTGCGCGCGCTCGACGCGGCCCTCGGCGACTGGCGAACGGAGACCCGCTGGTCCTCGCGCGCCGGCGAGGTTCGGGAGCAATGGCACCGCGGCCTGGAGAATCGGGTGAAGGCGACGGACGCGGTTCCTTCCTATGCGCAGGTCATCGGCACGGTGAACCGATTGTGCGCGGACGAGGATCGGGTCGTCACCGCCGCTGGCGGCCTCCCGGCGGAGGTCGCGGCCAACTGGCGGGCCCGCGGCACGGCGACCGTGGATGTCGAGTTCGGCTACTCCTGCATGGGGTACGAGATCGCGGGCGGATGGGGAGCGCGTATCGCGCAAATGGAGCTCGGCTCGACGGGCGACACCATCGTGCTCGTCGGCGATGGCTCGTATCTGCTGCTCAACTCCGACATCTATTCCAGCGTGCTCACCGGCCGAAAGCTGATCCTCGTGGTCTGCGACAACGGCGGCTTCGCGGTCATCGAGAAGCTGCAGCGCAGCACCGGGAACCTCTCCTTCAACAATCAGATCGTCGACTGCAGTCCGGCCGTCGCGCCCTTCAGCGTGGATTTCGCGGCGCACGCGCGCTCCATGGGCGCCAACGCCGAGAAAGTCGCGACGCTCCGCGAGCTCGAGCAGGCATTCGGACGGGCAAAGGCCTCGGATCGGACCTACGTCATCGAGATCAAGGTGGACCCTCTGGCGTGGACCGAAGGCGGTCATGCCTGGTGGGAGGTCGGCGTGCCCCGGGTGAGCAGCCGACGCGAGGTGCTCGAGGCCGGGGCGGCGATGGATCAGGGCCGATCGCGGCAGCGGCGGGGCGTTTGATGACGCCGGAGCTCGATACCACCCGCCGCTTCGCGGCCATCGTGCTGGGCCGCGCCGGCATGGACCTCTATCCCATGCCCGATGGCGCGGAGACCGAGACGGCGGAGACTTTCGCCGCGGAAGTGGGCGGCTCCGCGGCCAACATCGCGGTCGCCATCGCTCGACAGGGGCTGCCCGTTGCCCTCCTCGGCACTCTGTCGGACGACTCGGTCGGGCGCTTCGTGCGCACCCATCTCGAGCGCTACTCGGTCGACACGTCCCGTTGCCGCGCGGTCGGCGGCACCGCGCGCACCAGCCTTGCGATATGCGAAACCCGTCCGCTCGACAGCGAGACGGTCTTCTACCGGAATGGTGCCGTCGACCTCGAGCTACGGCGCGAGGATTTCGACGCTTCGTTCATCCGCAGTGCTTCGGCCCTGGTGGTCACCGGCACCGCGCTCGCCGCCGAGCCGTCGCGCACCGCCGCGCTCGAGGCGCTCGGCCAGGCCCGCGCCTCCGGCACGCTCTCGATACTCGACGTCGACTACCGGCCGGTGTCGTGGCCGTCGGTGGAGGAGACCACGCGCGTGGTCGGGGAAGCGGCGCGCCTGAGCGACGTGATCGTCGGCAACGACGAGGAATTCGCGGTGCTCGCCGGCGGCAGATGGAGCCCGCTCGAGGCCGCGAGCGAATACGCGCGCAACGGATGCCGCTTCGTCGTTCTGAAGAAGGGCGAGGCGGGATCGATCACGTTCACCGCCGGCGCCAGCTTCGAGACCGGAATCGTAGCCGTAGAGGTGAAGAAGCCCTTTGGAGCCGGCGACGCTTTTCTCGGCAATCTGATTGCGGCGCTGCGAGCGGGCGCGGCGCTCGAGACGGCGGTCAGCCGTGCGACCGCCGCCGCGGCATACGTCGTCTCGCGCCGAGGCTGCGCTTTCGCGATGCCGACGTCCTCGCAGCTCGAATCGTTCATCAAGAGTCATTCTTCAAGGTAAAACTCCATGCACATTCCTCCCCACGACAACCATAACCGGCCGATCATCGGCGTCGGCGATGCCGACGTGCCCCTGGCGTACTTCAACATCGTGCGCCTGAAGGGCGGCGAAGAATTCGTGTCGAGCGTTCCCGGGTACGAGACTTGCCTCGTGCCCACCCACGGAACCATCGATGTCACGGTCGAGATGCCTGGCGACGAGCGCATGGCCTTCAGCGCGGTCGGCGAGCGCGCGTCCATCTGGGATGGCGAGCCGTCGGCGGTGTACGTTCCGGTCGGCTGCATCGCCCGCTTCGCGTGCCGTTCACCGGGTGCCGAGGTATTCGTCGCCGGAGGGCGCTTCGACGAGACCCTCGATCCTTTCGTGGTGCGCCCCAAGGACATCGACCCCGTGCAATACGGCTCCGACGACACCAAGACGCATCGCAAGATCAAGCATATTCTAGGACAGAAGCCCCCCGGCAAGGTCGGGCGGCTGCTGGTCTCCGAGCTCTTCACCGTCGGCGCGGGCGGCTGGTCGGGATTTCCCCCGCACAAGCACGACTCGGACCGGCTGCCCGCCGAATCGCATCACGACGAGATCTACAACTTTCGGTTCCGGCCCGACCACGGCTTCGGCATGCAGCTTCTGCAGCCGGACGGAGAGGCCGTCGGCAACGCCTATCACGTGCTCAACGACTCCACGGTCAAGATCAACCGCGGTTATCACCCTTGCGTCGCAGCACCGGGATACGAGATGTACTACTTCACGATCCTGTCGGGAGAGAGCAAGCGGTCGCTGACCCAGTACTTCCAGCCCACGCACGCCTATCAGATCGAGACGATCCCGGGGATCAAGAACATGATCGCGAAATTCAAGTGATCCGCCGATGCTGGTGAACCTGGCGGAAGTTCTCGGCCCCGCCGCCGAACGCAGCTACAGCGTCGCGTCCTTCAACATCTTCGGGTGGGAGGATGCGCGCGCGGTCGTCGATGCCGCCGGCGCGCTGGGAGCGCCGGTCGTGCTGGCCGTCAATCTCGACTTTCGGCAGTTCATGCCGCTCGAGGTCATCGCGGTGATGTTGCGCCGGCTCGCCGTCGACGCGGCGACGCCCGTATGCGTGCACCTCGATCACTGCTATGACCTCGCCGAGATACGGCGCGCGGTCGACGCAGGGTTCACCTCGGTCATGTATGACGGATCGCAGCTGCCGCTTGCCGAGAACATCGCCGGAACCAGGACCGCGGTGCAATACGCACATGCGGCCCGCTGCTCGGTCGAGGCGGAAATCGGCTCGGTTCCCTACGCGGAAGGGCGTGCACACATCAAGTCCGAGCTCACCGAGGCTGCCGATGCCGGGCGCCTGGCCGCGGAAAGCGGCGCGGACGCGCTCGCAATCTCCATCGGCAACGTTCACCGTTTGACCACGCCGGGCGTGGCGATCGACTTTGGGCGGCTCGCGGAGATCGAGTCCGTGGTCCGCACGCCGCTGGTGATACATGGGGCCTCCGGAATCCTCGAAACGGACATCGCGCGTCTGGCGCGCACGCGCGTCGCGAAGTTCAACGTCGGCACGGTTCTCAGGCAGGCCTTCGGGGCATCGCTCCGCGAGACACTGGCCCGTTATCCGCAGCGCTTCGATCGCCTGCAGATCATGGGCGATGTCATGGGCGGCATCCGCGGCGCCGCCGCCCGCATGATCGGGCTGCTCGGATGGAGCGCGCCGCAAGATGAAGCAATGTCGCAGGCTAGGTAGCAAATGCCACGTGTTGCAAGCGCTTGCATGACCTACGGACCCATGCTATTAATGTGGCAGGACGCAGGCGTGCACACCCTATCTCTGAGCTGACTTCACCGGGAGAAACTCCATGTACATCATAGGGCAGGAAGAAATCGACGCTCTTGCGCAGGTGATCAACTCCAAGGGGCTGTTCCGTTACGGAATCGGGCACGAATGCGAGCGTTTCGAGCAACGCTACGCCGAATGGCTCGGGGCCAAGCACTTCTCCCTCGCGGCGAGCGGCTCGTACGCGCTCACCGCCGCCATGATCGGCGTCGGCCTGGGGCCCGGCGACGAGGTGCTGGTTCCGGCGCACACTTACATGGCCTCGGCGACGTCGGTGCTCGCGGTCGGCGCGATTCCGGTGATCGTGGACATCGACGAATCGGTCACGATCAGCCCGGCGGCCATCGAGGCCGCCATCGGTCCGCGGACCCGCGCGGTCATTCCCGTGCACATGTGGGGCACGGTGTGCGATATGGACAAGATCATGGAGATAGCGCGCCGCCGCAAACTGATCGTCATCGAGGACGCGTGCCAGGGCGTCGGCGGCTCCTACAAGGGACGCAAGCTCGGAACCATGGGCGACATCGGCGCGTACAGCTTCAACTTCTACAAGAACATGAGCGCCGGCGAGGGCGGCGGCGTCGTCACCAACGACGAGGCGGTGCATCGCCGGGTGAATTGCGCGATCGACCCATGCCACGCCTTCTGGACCGGCCGCAAGGAGGACGCGATGCCCTTCGCGGGCAACGGCGCACGCGCCTCCGAATTCATGGGCGCGATCATGAACGTGCAGCTCGACCGCATCGACTCGATCATCGCCGCCATGCGCCGTGAGCGCGATGCGATCAATGCCGGCATCAAGCCGGCCCTCGAGCTCGGCTTGAAGCTCGCGCCGCTGCACAGCAAGGAGTACGACTGCGCCACGAACGTGTTCCTGACGTTGCCCACGGCGCAGTCGGCGGATTCATTCGTCAGGACCTTTCCCAGCGTCATCGCGGGCAAGACGGGCCGGCATACCTATACCGAGTGGGATCAGGTGCTGATGGGCGCCGGGGCGGCGCACCCGGCCATGAACCCCTACAACATGCCGGCAAACGCGGAGTGCCGGAAGGCCTATTCGCGCGATATGTGCGCAAAGTCCCTGGAGATTCTCAACCGCACCGTCCTGGTGCCGACTCACCCGCAGCACACGCAGGACCAGATCGCCGACATCATTCACAACATCATCACCGCCTCGCGGGTGGCGCTCGGCGGCCTGAAGAAAGAGGACGCCGACGTGCGCAGGACGGCGGAGCTCGATTCGATCAAATACGACTTGAAAGAGCTGGCCTGGTAACCGGGCGCTCCGCCCCAGGGAAGCGGAGCTGCCGGGGTGCCAGGAGGCAAGCGTGGCCTTTGTTCCAATAAAAAGTCGGGGTGACCATGAATAGACAGATCGCTGCAAGATCGGCCGCCTGCACGCTGCTCAGCGGCGTGCTGATGGCATTTTTGGCCGTGCTCGTTCCCGCGGCGTCGCGGGCGGCCGCGGCGGGCTCGAGCGATGCAAGCACCTCGGGCGAATACGGCAATGGGCTCGAGGAGATCATCGTCACCGCCACGCGGCGCGAAGCCTCGCTGCAAAACGTGCCGATCAGCATCGAGGCTTTCGGCAAGGACGATCTGGCCCGAGGCAACATCAAGACCATCGACGACATCTCGGCGCTCACTCCCGGGCTGCAATTCGCCGTGCCGAACGGGTTCAGCTCCGCTTTCACCACCATCGCGATCCGCGGTCTCAATACCAACACCGGGCCGCCGACGGTCGGCGTATATCTCGACGACACCGTGATCCTGAGCCGCCTGTCCGGCTACGCCAACCAGGGCAACGTCTATCCGATGGTGTGGGATTTGGATCGCGTCGAGGTTCTGCGCGGTCCGCAAGGCACCCTGTTCGGCGCGGGCGCCGAGGCGGGCACGGTGCGCTTCATCAGCAACCAACCCAGCCTCACCACGTTCAGCGGCTCGGCTCGCGGCGATCTGTCCGAGACCGAAGGCGGCCGCCTGAGCTACGTCACGGCGGCCGCGGTGGGAGGGCCCATCATTCAGGACGAGCTCGGCTACCGCGTCAGCATCTGGGATGAGCAGGATGGCGGCTGGGTCAGTCGCGTCAACCCGATCGACGGCTCGCTCGTTGCCCGCGACGCCAATACCATGGACAAGTTCGCGGCCAAGGCGGCGCTCGCGTTCAAGATCGGGGAGGTGCTGATCACGCCGCAGATCTACTACCAGAACGTGCATCAGGACGATGCGCGCCGGTTCTACGCGGCGTTCTCGGACGCCGACGCGGGAATCTTCAACAACGGCGTGTTGGTTCCCGAAGTCTGGACCGACAAGTGGACCTTGTCGTCCATCAAGGCGGAGGGACACCTGCCCTTCGCGGACTTCACCGGCAACGCCTCTTACATGTACCGCAACGCCAACGAGATCCTGGACGAGAGCGCGTTCGTGTGTCCGGGATTACATACGCCTCCGGGCTCGGGTGATCCCGGTTGCGGCAACCCGCTCGGCACCGGCTATCCCAGCTTGTCTTCGCAGGTCGCGTATACGCCGACGGGTTTGTCGCTCCGGGCGTACACCGCCGAGGGACGGCTGGCATCGAACCAGCCCGACTCGCGGCTGAGCTGGGTGGCGGGCATCTACTGGGAGCGCCGCGTGCAGCGGGATTTTCAGGACAACTACAGCCCCTACGCCTATCCGCAATATTTCAATGTCGCACCCCCCTGTCCGCAGCTTCTGTGCGCGCTCGTGCAGGACGAGCACGAGCTGTTCGTGGACGCCCAGACCACCGGCTACGCCCAGACCGATCTCAAGATCACCGATGCGCTGACGCTCACCACCGGCGTCCGCGTCGCGCACATCACCATCAACGGCGCGGACACGACCTCGCTTTCGGCCTTGAACGGCGCGCTTCCCTATGCGCCCTTCAACGGCTCGAACAACGTGGTGACCTGGCGCGGCGGCTTGTCGTACCAATTGGATCACGACAACCAGGTGTACTTCTCGTTCAGCGAAGGCTACCGGCCCGGCGGCGGCAACGCGCTCATTCCGAACACGACCGGTCCCTGCGCGGGCGTGCCCCAGGTCCAGACGACATACGCCCCCGACACCGTCCATGCCTTCGAGGTGGGCGCCAAGGATACGGTGTTCGACGGACACCTGCAGGTCAACACCAGCGTGTTCTACAACAAATGGCACAACATCCAGCAGTACGCGGGCGAGTCTTGCGGACCGTTCGCCTACGGCACGAACGGCGGCGACGCCGTGAGCGACGGCTTCGACATGCAATTGCGCGCGATCTTGACGCAACAGCTGCACGCCGACGTGAGCGTCGGTTACGTGAATGCCTACTACAGCAAGAGTGGCTATCTGCCGGGACAGCCGCAAAGCGACTCCACCATCCTCGTGCGCGAGGGAGACAAGGTCGGTGTCCTGCCGCAGGTCAATGCACCCTGGAACGTGAGCGCCGCGCTGAACTACGAGATGCCTTTGAGCAACGGCGACAAGTTCCACGCCTGGGCCGAGACGCTGTACACGAGCCGCAATCCCGGACCGTTCATCACCCAGAACACCAACATCAACGGTTATCCGCTGGCGGTGCCCGACCCTCCAACCCACATGTACAATGCTCGCGTGGGCTATCTGATCAACAAGGTCGATCTGACTGCGTTCGTCAACAACATCGCGAACAGCACGCCCGCCTTGAGCAAGTACCAGGCGAACGGCACCTCCAACCTGATCACGTACACGACCTTCCAGCCGCGTACCATCGGCGTCTCGGTCAACTACTCCTTCTGACCGGATGCCCTCGCCGCCGTCAGCAGCTTCCGGGGCCCCTCACGAGGGGCCCCGTTTGCGACGGGCCCTGACTTTCTGGGATCTGATCGTCTACGGCGTCATCGTCATCTCGCCGATGGCGCCGATGACGTTCTTCGGGATACTGAGCCAGCGCGGCCACGGCCATGCGGCCACCGCCATTTTGCTCGCGATGTTCGCCATGATGCTCACGGCGATCAGCTACGGCCGGATGGCCCGGGCCCATCCGAGCGCCGGCTCGGTGTTCACGTATGTCGGCAAGGAGATCAGCCCGACGGTCGGGTACGTGATCGGCTGGAGCATGGTGCTGGATTACATGGTCAATCCGATGATCAACGTGATCTTCTGCAGCCAGCAGCTGCACGTGGCATTCCCTGCCAGCCCCTACTGGATATGGGCCATCGTCTTCGCGGTGATGTTCACCGCGCTGAACGTCCAGGGCATCAAGGCCTCCGCGCGCCTCAACGCGGTGCTCGCCGCCGGGATGGGCCTCGTCGTGGCGGCATTCTTCGTGGCCGCGTCCTATTACGTGGCTCACCACCCGCACCCCGGCGCCGCATTCTTCACCCGGCCCCTGTACGATCCCGCGCGCTGGCAGTGGAGCGGCATCCTGAGCGGCACGGCGCTCGCGGTGCTCGCCTACATGGGATTCGACAGCATTTCCACGCTCTCCGAGGAGGCGAAGAATCCCCGCCACGTGCTGACGGCCACGGTGCTCACCTGCATCGTCATCGGGCTCCTCTCGGCCTCGGAGGTCTACGTCGCGCAGCTCGTATGGCCGATCACCGAGCGATTTCCCGATCTCGATACCGCTTTCACGTCCGTCGCGGGCCGGGCATGGTCGCCGCTCGGCGGCATCGTCGGAGGAACGCTGATCCTGTCATGCATCGCATCGGGCACGGGCATGCAGCTCGGCGCGGCGCGGCTTCTCTATGGAATGGGCCGCGCGGGCGCGCTGCCCAAATCGTTCTTCGGGGTGCTCGAGCCGGGAAGGCGCATCCCGCGCAACAACGTCATCCTCGTCGGGGCGGTCTCGCTCGGGGGCGCCATCCTGCTGCCCGCGATCGCCGGCGAGTCGACCGGATTCGACCTCGGAGCGAGCCTGCTCAATTTCGGCGCATTGATCGGCTTCATGGGTGTGAACGCCTCGGCGCTGATGCGGTATTTCTGGCGCGCGGAACGGCGCCGCGCGATCAACCTCCTGCTTCCGGTGCTCGGATTTCTCGTTTGCGCGATCCTGTGGTGGAATCTGAGCTCGCAGGCGAGAATTCTCGGCGGTGTGTGGATGGCGATCGGCATCGCGCTCGGCGCCTGGCGCATGGGCGGCTTTCGAGTGGACCTCGATGGATTCAAGGATCTGGATGCGCCGCCGGAACGCTCCGCCGAATATGCCGGCGCGCTCGAGCGTAGCGGAGTGTCATGACCGCGATCGGCGTCGGGCTCATCGGAACCGGGTACATGGGCAAGGCTCATGCGGTCGCGCTGCAAGCGGTGGGCCCGGTGTTCGACACCAAGCTTCGTCCGGTCTGCGAGGTCATCTGCAGCACCACCGCGGCCGGCGCTGCGCAAAAAGCCCGCGAATTCGGCTTCAAGGCCTCCACCCCCGACTGGCGCGAGGTCGTCGACAACCCGCGGGTCGAGGCGGTGGTGATCGCTTCGCCCCAGAACACGCATCTTGCGATCGCGCGCGCGGCGCTCGCGGCGGGCAAACCGGTGTTCTGCGAGAAGCCTCTGGGAGCCTCCCTGGAGGAGGCTCGCATGATGGTGGCCGCCGCCGAGCACGCAGGCGTCGCCAACATGGTGGG
>DATAUO010000151.1:0-4838 GCA_036268215.1 Steroidobacteraceae bacterium | reverse complement strand
TTGCATTCGTTCGCTCCCTTACCGCAGCTTCGGGCCGCCGGCCGACTGGTATACTGCCGGCTCGCCGCTCAAAAGACCGGGCGTGTCGCCCGTTTTTGCCGATTGCCCCGCACAGGCGCCTCGGCATTAAGTTAAGCAGCGTCGGAACTTTAGCAACATTTGCAAGCCGAAAACACGATATTGCTCTCATTACTTCCATGACGAAGCTGGCAATTCTCGAGTACCCCGACCCCCGCCTCCGAAAGAAGGCGGACCCCGTGGCCGTCGTCGATGATGCAATGCGTCAATTAGCCGATGACATGCTCGAGACCATGTATGCCAACAAGGGTGTCGGGCTGGCGGCCACCCAGGTGGATGTTCACAAGCGGCTCATCGTTCTGGACGTGAGCGAGGCGCGCGACAACCCCTTCGTGCTGTTCAATCCCGAGATCGTGACGGCCGAGGGCTCGGCGCCGGCCGAAGAGGGCTGCCTGTCGCTCCCCGGCATCTACGACAAGCTGACCCGCGCGACGAATATCAGGGTGCGCGCCCTGGGACGAGACGGCAACGTGATCGAGTTCGATGCCGAGGGCATGCTCGCGATCTGCATTCAGCACGAGATGGATCACCTCGAGGGTAAGCTCTTCGTCGATTACCTGTCGGAGCTCAAGCGGCAGATGATCCGCCGGCGCCTGGAAAAGGAGCGCCGCCAGCGCTCCGCGCCGAGCCCGCTCCGAGCGTCCGTGCCGGCGCTCTAGCAAAGGGTCCGCGCCTCGGGCGGGAACCGCGGCAGGCGCGCTCGTGAATCCTGTGCAGACTATGCCCACGGCGAGCCGAGCGGGGAGCGGCGAAGACTCCTCCGTCCTGCGCTTGGGTTTCGCCGGCACCCCGGAATTCGCGGTTGCGGCGCTCGATGCCTTGGCGGCCCTGCACCGGGTGTGCGCCGTCTTCACCCAGCCTGACCGCGGCGCCGGGCGTGGCCGCCGCCTCCACGAGAGTCCCGTCAAGGCGCGGGCCGCCGCGCTCGGCATTCCCGTGCATCAGCCCGCCCGCTTCGATGCGGATGCTCAGCGCTCGCTCCGTACCGCCGGCGTCGATGCGCTCGTGGTGGTCGCGTACGGCTTGCTGCTGCCGGCCGCGGCGCTGTCGATTCCGCGCCTCGGCTGCATCAACATCCACGCCTCGCTCCTGCCGCGCTGGCGCGGCGCGGCCCCTATCCAGCGTGCCATCCTCGAGGGCGATTCCCGCACCGGAATCACCATCATGCGCATGGACGAAGGGCTGGATACCGGCCCGATGCTTGCCTCCCGTGCCATCGACATCGGCGCCGGGGACACTTCGCAGAGCTTGCACGACCGGCTCGCGCGGCTCGGCGCCGAGCTGATCGTCGAGACCCTGGACGCGGTCGCCTCGGCCCGCATCGTCGAGGCCGCGCAACCCCGCGACGGCGTGACTTACGCGGCCAAGATCGACAAAGCTGAGGCGCTCATCGACTGGAGCGAGGACGCGGCGGTCATCGATCGGCGAGTGCGCGCGTTCCTTCCGTGGCCCATCGCCGAGACGCGCCTCGAAGGGACGCAGTTGCGCATCCTCGAGGCGCGGGCGCTCGAGGCAGGCGAAGCCGCGCTGGTCCGGGCGAATACGGTGCTGGAGCCCGCCGGAAGTCCGGCGAGGGAGGATCGAGCCGGTGCCATCCTGTCCGTGAGCGCGCCGGCCGGAGGCATCGATGTCCTCTGCGGCCGCGGCGTGCTGCGCATTCGCAAGCTCCAGCTCGCCGGCCGGCGTGCGCTGACGGCGGAGGAATTCCTGCGCGGCCGGAAGCTGCCCGCGCGCCTCGGCGACCCCGTGGCATCCGCGGCCCGATGAGATCCGGGATCCGCTGGTGAAGGCTCCATCGAGCGCACGCGTCCTGGCGGCCGGCGCCGTCACGGAAGTGCTCCGCGACAAGGCCACGCTGGACATCGCCCTGAGCGCGGCGCTGGCGGGGGCCGATCCCAAGCTCGCGCCCGCGGCGCGCTCGCTGAGTTACGGCGCGGTGCGCGGATACTTTCGCCACCAGGCCATTCTCCAGCGTCTGCTCCGCGCCCCGGTCGGAACGCTGGAGACGCCCGTGCGCGCGCTCTTCTCGATAGCCCTGTACGAGATCGAGGACGCCAAGACCCCGGAATACGCGGTCGTCGATGCGGCGGTCGAGACCGCCCGGGCTGCAAAGGCGGGGCGTGCGAGCGGATTGATCAACGCGGTGCTCCGCGGGTATCTGCGCGAGCGCCCTCGGATCGACGCAGAAGTCGCCAAGGACCCCGCCGCGCGCCATGCGGCTCCGAAGTGGTTGGCCGATCGGCTGAAGGCGGACTGGCCCGAGCACGCGGCGTCCATGCTCGCCGCTCTCGACGGGCAGGCGCCGCTGTGGCTTCGCGTCGACTCGCGCCGCTCGACCGCCGCCGACTATGTGCAGCTGCTCGCCGGGCAGGGGATCGCGGCTCGCTCGGACGCGCGGGTGCCCTTCGCCGTGGTCCTCGACACGCCCTGCGATGTGCGCGCGCTGCCGGGCTTCGAGCAGGGCTTGGTGTCGGTCCAGGATCTGGGCGCACAGTGCGTGGCACCCCCGCTCGCGCTCGCGCCGGGACAGCGCATTTTGGATGCGTGCGCCGCGCCGGGAGGGAAGACCGGGCTGATCGCCGAGCGCGAGCCTGCGGCGAAGCTCGTCGCGCTCGACATCGACGCGCAGCGCCTCGTCCGTGTGCGCGAGAACTTGGAGAGAGGGGCCTTCAGCGCCGAGCTCATCCGGGGCGATGCCGGCACTCCGGGCGACTGGTGGGATGGGATGCCCTTCGATCGCATCCTGCTCGATGCGCCTTGCACAGGCCTAGGGGTGATCCGCCGGCACCCCGACATCCGACTGCGTAAGTCCTCGTCCGATCTCGATAAATTGGCTGCCCAGCAGTCTCGGCTGCTCTCCTCCCTGTGGCCGCTGCTCGAATCCCGGGGCCGTCTGGTATACGTCACCTGCACCCTGACCCGCGCCGAGAACCACGATGTCATCGCGGCATTCCTGCGCGATACCGCCGACGCGAGCCTGGTCGCGCCGGCCGACTGGCCGGATTGGCCCGCGCTCGGCGCCGACGACGGGCTTGGCCGCCAGATCCTACCCGGAGAGGCGGGTGCGGACGGCTTCTATTATGCTGCCTTGACCAAACGATGAACGCGCCGCGATCAACCCCCTCCCTGGCTCGCCGACCGCGGCGGTTGTTGGTAAGCCTGGCGGCCTTCGCTGCCGCCCTGGCGGCGCTCTGGGCGGCCCCGATTCTCGCCGACGGGCTGGAGGGGCGCTTCGAGATCCGCTCCGCCGATCTCGATCTGCATGATGGGGTCTATCACCTGAACGCACGCATCGAACTGCCGGTGAGCGAGGCCGTACGCCGGGGCCTCGCCGAAGGGGTGCCCTTGTCTCTCGAGGTCGACCTGGACATCGAGCGGGTCCGGCAGCTGTTGCCGAATGCACGGGTGGCGGAGCTGACTCAGCGCTACCACCTCCAGTACAACGCCGTCAGCGCCCGCTACATCCTGCGCAACGACAACAGCGGCCAGCAGGAGTCGCTGGGAACCGTCGATGGCGCGCTCGACGTCCTGTCGGAGGTCCACGGCATCCCGGTCCTCGACAAGGCGCTGGTCACGTCCGACCGGCGTTACGAGGCAAACGTGCGCGCCAAGATCGACTACGGCTCGGTGCCCTTCACGCTGCGGGTGTTGATGTTCTGGGTCAACGAGTGGCATCGCGAGAGCGATTGGTACACATGGACGCTGCAACCGTGATCCGCAAGTACGGTGCCACGGTGCTCGGCGCGATCGGCGTCGCACTGTGGCTGGCTGCGCTGTGGCTGCTCGCCTCGGTCGCCCAGCACTCCGGGACGTTCGAGCGCTGGCTGCCCTGGATCCTGCTGATCAACATCTCGGGGCTGCTCACCCTCGTGGTGCTGCTCGCCGGCAAGGTCGCGCGGCTGGTTCAGGACTATCGCAAGCACGTGGTCGGCTCGCGGCTCAAGGCCCGCACGGTGGCGATCTTCAGCGCGCTCGCGGTGGCGCCCATCCTGGTGGTCTACTACTTCTCGCTGCAATTCCTGAACCGCGGCATCGACAGCTGGTTCGAGCTCGAGGTGAGCCAGGGCCTCAAGGACACGCGCGAGCTGTCGCGCGCGGCGCTCGAGGTGCGCGTGCGCGAATTCCTGCAGCACACCCAGATCGTCGCGCACACGCTTTCGTCGAGCTCGGATTACGAGCTCATCGGCGCGCTCGATCGCGAGCGGCGCGAGAGCGCGGCGCTCGAGTTCACCGTCGTCGGGAGCAAGGCTCAAATCCTGGCCACGAGCTCCGACCGTCCGATGGATACCCTGCCGTATCCGGCCACGGACGAGATGATCCTGAAGGTCCGCCTCGGCCGGCCCTACGTCAGCTTGGACACCGACTCGGTCGGCGGCTACCTGATCCGCGCGGCCGCGCCCCTCGATGCCAACCCCGCCGGCGGAGGGCCCCGCGTTCTGGTCGCGCTCTATCCGGTACCCCAGCAATTGAGCCAGCTCGCCGACACCGTGCAGCGCTCCTATACGCAATATGCGAATCTGGTGCAGCTGCGCGGTCCGCTCAAGTCCACGTTCGTCCTGATCCTGACCTTCGTGGTGCTCATGTCGCTGATCGCCGCCGTCTACGGCGCATTCTTCGCGGCCCAGCGGCTGGTGCAGCCGGTGCAGGACCTGATCGCGGGCACCCGTGCCGTCGCCAAGGGCAACTACGACACCAAGGTGCCGCTGCCCTCGCGCGACGAGCTCGGCTTCCTCGTGACCTCCTTCAACGACATGACCAAG
>DATAUO010000150.1:0-12941 GCA_036268215.1 Steroidobacteraceae bacterium | reverse complement strand
ATTTTTCATTGGAATCCTCGAAACGGACGCCGCGAAATGCCTGGCGCGCGCGGTGAGTATTCCACAAATGCGGCAAGGCGGCACCGTCCCCTCGCACCCCTACCGCGCCGGGTGGTCGTACATGTAGCGGCGCGTGAGCGGCAGCGGCAACCTGCCCGGAGCGCGCTTGGCGACGAGCACCTGGTATATGCCGATCTCGCCGCGCTCGAAGTCCAGCGCGCACGCCGCCATGTACAGCCGCCATACCCGGTAGGTCGCCTCGTTCACGAAACTCAAGGCCTCGGCATGATGGCTCTCGAGCCGTGCGACCCAGTGCCGCAGCGTCATGGCGTAGTGCGGGCGCAGCGCCTCCACGTCCGCGATCTCGAAGCGCGCCTTCTCGATGACGCGCTGGATGCTGCCGATGCTGTCGAGCTCGCCGTCCGGAAAGACGTAGCGATTGATGAACTCGGTCGACATCGTCTTCTTCCAGCCCTCCGCATCGTGCGTGATGCCGTGGTTCAGGAACAGACCGTGCGGCTTGAGCAGCCGGTGCACCGTGGCGAAATACACCGGCAGATTCTTCAGGCCGACGTGCTCGACCATGCCGACGCTCGCCACCTTGTCGTAGCTGCCCTCGCCTTCGAGATCGCGGTAATCGCGCAGCTCGACATGCACGCGATCCTGAAGACCCGCCTCCGCGATGCGCTGCTGCGCGAGCTCGAGCTGCTGCGCGCTCAGCGTGATGCCGTGCGCGATCACTCCGTACTCGCGCGCGGCGTGGATCACCAGCGCGCCCCAGCCGCAACCCACGTCGAGAAAGCGCTCTCCCGGCTCGAGCGCGAGCTTGCGGCAGATGTGATCGAGCTTCGCGGCTTGGGCATGGTCGAGATCGACCGCCGCGTCCTCGAAGTACGCGCACGAATACACCATGGCGCGATCCAGCCACAACGCGTAGAAGTCGTTGGAGACGTCATAGTGGAAATGGATGGCCTCCCGATTCTCCAGCTTGCTGTGTGCGCGCACCGAATTGCCGTATGCGGGGGCTTCGCCCGCGCGCGGCGCGCGCCGGTCCGCGTTCCACGCGCGCAGCCGCAAGGCGGCGGTCACCGCGCCGAGCTGCTCGCCGAGCGAGAGCTGCAGCGCCTCCAGGTGATCCTTGAGGGCGAGCGCCGCGAACAGGTCGCCCTCGATATCCATGTCGCCGCGGAAGTAGCTCTCGGCGAGCCGCAACGGATCGCGGCCGAGGATGGTCGAGCAGACGGCTTCGGGATTGCGGAACGCCAGCTCGAAGTCCGCCCGGGGTCCGTCGCCCGATCCCGCCTCGATCACGGTCTCGTCCCACAGCCGGATCGCAAACCGCAGCGGCAGCCGATGAAACAGCCGCTGCAGCAGCTCGGCGGCGATATCGCTGCCGCGGTATGGGGTCGCCGCTTTGCGCACGACCTGTGCGCCGGTGACGATGGCGCCGGACCGCGCCGCGTGCGTCTTGGATTGCGTGGGTGCGAGATCCCGCATGGCCGCCTCCAAAGAAGATTGTAAATTTTACCTGCCGGACCGCGGCGCCCCCGCCGCCGATCCGCGCTTCAGAGCGATGGATAATCTTAACTCCATCAATATTCGATTTGGTAGGAGAGGCCCACGCTGCTGCCCGGATCGTTCTCGGGCGTGGTGCCCGCCACGGAGGTGCCGTTGCCGAGGCGCGTCTGCAGCTTGAGATGCTTGCTGAGGTCCACGTTCGCCTCGAGCTGACTCGCGCCGGAGGTGGTTTGCTTGGCGGCGATGAACACGCGCCGTGAGATGTAGCGGCCGGCTTCGATGCTCGCGCCGGTGTTCTCCGTGCCCGTCGCATTGGTGGTGCCCGCGCCGATGCTCAGGCGATCGAGGCCCAGGCTCTTCTGCAGCTTCGCCAGGGGGTTCAATCCGTTGTCGCCGCCCACGCCGCTCAAGGTCGCGAGCGCCGCGCCGGTCTCGGCCAGCTGAAGCCCGGTCAGCTGCGCCGCCGGCGCGCCGAACAACAGGCGCGCCATGATCTCGTCCTGCGGCAGCGCCGGACTGCTCGAGAACTCGAACTGCGGGGCGTCGACCAGGCCGCTGACCGTCAGCGTCGCGGTCACGTCTCCCACGGTCGACTGGGCGGTGAAATCGAGGGTCGGATCGATCTTCCCCTTGAGGCCGGCACCGTTGAAGCTCACCCGGCCGCCCGGGTTGAAGTTGAGCTTGCTCGAGCCGATCGAGAAGGTGCCGCGCTGAAGCTCGAAACCGCCGCTCACCGAGGGCGTGTCGGTGGTCCCCGTCAGGTGCAGATTGCCGGCCACCTCGGCGTCGAGCCCTCGTCCCTGCACCAATATTTCCTGAAGCGAGTCGATCCTGAGATTGAGCCCGACGACGAGCTGCTTGTCCGGCGCGACCGCGGTCTTGCCGCGGCGGCGCACGTCGAGCACGGCGACGTTCGGCGGCAGGCTGTTCGGCACGCCGATCAGAGTTCGGTGCAGCTTCACGTCGCCCGCGATGTCGATGCGCTGAGTCAGCTTGCCGCGCACTGTGATATCCGCGTCGAGGTTGGACGTCACCAGCTTGCTTGCGATCGGCTGCGCGTTGGCGGCGTGAATCTTGAGGTCGATGGGTATGCCGGGCGCCAGGATGCCGACGCTTCCCGTCATCGATACCGTCCCCGGCGCCGCCGCTGCCGACAGGCTCTTGATCTCGAGGGTGCCCTCGGCGCCTTGCAGCGAGGCGTTGATGTCGGTGAGCCCGAGGCCGCGGCTGTAATCGCGAATGCTGCCCTTGGACAAGGTCAGGGTGCCGCCGATCTGCGGCTCGGCGACGGTGCCCGCCACGGTGGCGTCGATGGCAAGCTCCCCGGTCGCGTGCTGACCGCGCGCCTCGAGCAGGGCATTGAACATGCCCACATCGAAGCTGCCGCCGATCTTCACATCGACCGGGTTGCCGGCCGCCCACGGCACGGTCCCGGCAAGCTTGATGTGCGAGGACGGGCCGGCGTCGAGACCCGCATCGATCGCGGCGTGGTCGCCTTCGAGCCGCGCCGTCGCGCTCGCATCGAGGGCAGGCAGGCCGAATGCGGCATCGCTCGACCAGCGCACGTCTTTCGCCGTCACCCGGATCTCGCCGGTCGGGGCCGACGGATCGCCCTCGACCCGCGCGCTCGCCTCGAAGGCGCCGCCATCGAGGGTGCCGGGCGCGAAGGCGTTCACCAGCGCGGCATCGACGCCGTGCACCGACGCCTCCAGATGCATCGTGGGCGAGATCGCGCCGGCCGCCTCCAGCACCGCGTGCTGGACTCCGAGCTTGAGGTCCGCGATGCGCACGCCGTCGGCAAAGGAGATGCGCGCGGGAGTGAGCAGGCGCAGCGTCTGCCCGCGATAGTCGGCCGAAGCGCCGGTGAGCGCGATCTCCCGCCCGGTGTAGTTGAACAGTCCGCTGGCCGCGGCATCGGCCGCCGAGCCGTTCACGTCCGGCGCGCGCGCCGCGGCCTTGAAGGTCAGCGAGTCCGCGACTCCCGACGCGCTGAGCTCGGCATCGCCGAGGAAGGCGCCCGCCTTCAGGCCGTGCGCGCTCGCGTCGAGCTCGGCGTGCGTCGCGCCCTGATCGTCCCGCATCAGCAGGTGGGCCTCGAGACGGCCGGCCAGCGCGGTACCGAGCAATCGATCGAAGTCCTGGAGATCGTCGACTTTCAGGCTCAATCGACCGTGCGAGCGGCCCTTCGCCTGGGTCAACGTGATGTCGCCGTCCGCGGCGGCGCTCTTCCAGCGGGCACCATCGATGCGGGCATGCAATGTCCCGGGCAACGCGCGCTCCGCGAGCAGCGCAAGGTGCAAGGGAGCGCCGTCGAGCGTCCCGTCAGCCTCGACGGAGCCGCTCGGCGCCGACGGCAATCCGCGCGCCGACGCGCTGGCGGTCACCGCGCCCGGCGGCGATCCGTGCACCGACAACGCGGCGGTCACCTTGGCGGTGAGACCGAATGCGGTCACCGGGCCTTGCAGGTTGCCGGCCGCCTGCAGGTTGCCCGCGAGAGCCGGCGACAGCGTCCGAAGGTCGGCCAGGTCGAGACGGAAGCTCGCGCTCAGGACGGGAGCAGCGGCGGCCGAGCCGGCCGCGGCCTCGGCGCGGGACAGCGTGCCGCTGCCCGCCATCGACACCGCCCGCCCGGAGAGCTTGGCGCTGTCCAGCGAGAAGGCTTTCGGCGTCATGCTGCCCTCGGCCTCGAGCTTCGCGCGCCGGCCGACGGCGGCCGACCAAATCTCGCCGCCGGGATCCAGCGCCGCATCGACCGCGACCTTCAGTCGCGTCGCGTCTTCGGCGAAGCGGGCCTCGCCCTTCAGCTGGGCGCTGCCGCGGATGTCCTGTCCGATCAGCCCCGAGAACGCGGCCAAGGCCGGCAGGTCCAGCGCAACGGTCGCGCTCGCAGGCCGCGCTGCGGTGAGCACCGACCCCTGCAGCTTGAACAACCGATGCGTGGCCGACACTTGCAGCGGTTTCGTATCTTGATCGAGCCGCATGGAGGCATCGATCGTGAGCGGCGAATCGCGCAGCAGCGCGGGCTTGGGTCCCGGAATCTCCAGGCCCTCGGCGCTCGCGTGCACGGCGATGAGGCCCGCGGCCGCCTTCACGTCGGCGATCAGGCTGGAGAGGGCGGTGCTCCCGGGCAAGCGCAGGCGCTCGATGTCCAGATGTCCGTCCGCGTTCGGCGCCTTGATGCTGCCGTGCCAGCGTCCCTGGATATGCGCGCCGTCCCAGCCGATGCCGGGCCGCGGCTCGAGCGCGGACGAATCGAGCTGGAAATCGACATCCGCGGACAGGTCCTGGAGGTTGAATCGGCCGGCCGCACGCCCCCGGAGCGCGCCGGCCTCGAGATTGAGCTCGATGACTTCCGCGGAGCGGGGGCCATGCAGACGCGCGGTCGCAGTGAGGGTGCCGAGGCCGGGAACACCCAGAATATTCTCGAGCGGACCCGACGCGGGCTCGCGCAGGTCGAGATCGGCATCCATGCGACGCGCATCGAACCCGAGCTTGAGGACATAGTCGCCGGTATCGCCGATGCGGCGGGCGTGAGCATCGAAGCTCATGTCCTGCACCGAGCGGAGGTGCGCGCTGCCCTGCAGAGAGAGCGATGCGGGGCGGCCGGCAAGCTCGGCACCGAGATCGACGCGATCGACGCTCACACGGCCGGCATCGATGCGCGGGATCGAAACCGGCTTGGTGCTCGGCGGCGAGGTCGATTGCGGCAGGCGCTCCATGTCGAGATCGGAGGCGTGCACCGCGTCGATCTGCAGACGTCCCGAGAGCCACGCGAGCGGCGACCAGTCGAGGCTGATGCGGTCGGCCGACAGCCAGACCCCGCGCCCGTCCGAGAGCTCCAGGCGCTCGAGGCGCAGGTGCGAGGGGAACGAGCCTGCCAATCCCGCGAGCCGCACGTGCCCCCCCGTGAGCTTGCCCGTCCAGCTCGCGATCATCGCGCGGCCGGCGTCGGTGTTGCCGACGACCAGCAAGCCGCCGACCGCGAGCAGCACCGCCGCCAGCAGGCCGCCCAGGGTCCACGCAGTGATCTTGAATACGCGCCGCTTCAAAATGCCTGCCCCAGTCCGATGTAGACCTCGAACGCGTCGTCATTCGGGCCCCGCTTGGTCGGCAGGGCGAAGTCCAGCCGCAGCGGTCCGATCGGGGTGTAATAGCGTATACCTGCCCCGTATCCGACGCGCACCTCCCCGGGCAGCGCGGTAAGGCTCGAGCTCACCTGCCCCGCGTCCATGAACAGGGCGGCGCCAAAATTGGCGCCGAACCGCTGCCGCAGCTCGACGCCCCCCGCGGTGATCGCGGTGCCCCCGATCGGCGTGCTCGGGTCGTTCGGAAACGTCGGCCCCACCTTCTGGTAGCCATACCCGCGAATGGTGGCGCTGCCCCCGCCGTAGAACCGCTGGTCCGGAGGCAGGCTGAACTCCCCCGCCCCTTTTGCGAGGCCGGCGAGGCCGCGCGCGGCGAGCACCGTGCGCCCCGGATCGATCGCGAAGAGATGATTCAGATCGAAATAGGCGGACGCCTTGATCACCGTGATGAAGAATCGCGCGTTCGGATGCCCGAGCGCGAGCGTCGGCGTCAGCGTCAGCGTGGTGCGCAATCCGCGGCGGGGATCGTCGAGCGGCGACGGCAGATTGGTCGAGTCGAAGGTCACGCTCAAGGGCGTCGCGAGCAGCGTGTAGAAGTGGCTGGAGCCCTCCTGGACGATCTGCTCATCGATCGTCGAGCCGCCGGCACTCACGCTCCACATGCTCGTGAGCTTGCGCGTCAGCGTCACGGTGCTGGTCTTCGCCGTCTGGTCGTAGGCCTGAAGCTGCTGCTTGAGAGCGCCCACGGTGAACAGCAGCGATTGATCGCGGCGCCCGAAATCCGGCAGCAGCAGTTTCGCGCTGGTGTCATAGCCGATGCCGGTGGTGTCGCTGCCGCCCGCATTGATGATCGAGGCCGCGAGCGTCAGCTGCTCCGCATGGCCGAACACGTTGCGATCGGTCCAGGTCACGCCCGCGCTGCCGCCGAGGTCGCTCGAATAGGCGGCATTGAGCGAGATCGTGTGGCGCAGGCGCTCGCGCACCCGGAATGTGATCGGCACTCCCCCGGTCGCATCGACCTGCGTGCCGAGAGTCAGGGTGACCTGGCTGAAGATCCCGAGACCGAGCAGGTCGCGGCGCGCATGCTCCACGGCCGACGCGCTGTAGGGCTGGCCGGTGCGCAGCAGGACCCGTTCCCGCAACAGCGGCTCGTGAGTGCGCTTCATGCCGCGGAAATGGATCTCGCCGATGTTGACGTGCGCGCCGACCTCCACATGGAACTTGAGGTCGAGCGTCGGCGTATCGGCCGCCTCGTAGGCGACCGGCGGATCGACCTTGGCGAACGCATAGCCTCGCTCCTCGAGCGCCGTCAACAGCCGGGCACCGCCCGCCAACACGTTGGCGGCGACGGCCGGGTCGCCGGTGCTCAAGCCGAGCGTCTTGCGCACCCCGCTGGGAAGATCGGCATCGATGTCGATCCGGCCGAGATGATAGAGCGGTCCCAGCTTGAGGCTGATCGCGACGCGGGCGTCGGTGCCCTTGGGCAGCGCCACCAGCACGTCCCCGAGGCTCGGGTTGGTCACCAGGAGGTCGTTGATCTTGATGGTGACCGTGCTTTGGTAGTAGCCGAAGCTCTCCAGCGCGGTCTTCAATCGGTCTATGTCGCTGCGCGCCCGCGCAATGAGCCCAAAGGGGCTCACCGGGGCGGCTTTGCGCAACCCCTCGAGATCTGACGTGGCCTTCAGGGTCGAGTCGATGCCGCCATTGCCCACGGAGGCGATGTCGACCTTGTATCCCTGGGGGTCCGCCGCCCTCGCCGGTGCGAGCGCCGCCGCCATCAGCACCAGTGCGAAAAGGGCCTGCCTCATCCCATCGAAGCATACAACGCCGGGCGCACCGATCCGATGGCAGCCGGGTGTCGGTCGAACCCTACACCGATCGGCGTACCGCAGAGATGGTCGCGCCCCGGCCGGGGCCCTAGCCTCGCTGTGTCCCACAATCAGGAGTAACGCATGAGCAACAGATCTGGCGCCGGCACCGGCGACGATACCGGCGAGACCGAGCTCCGCGGCGAGGAACTGACGGGCTCCGAGCGCAAGCGCGCCGCCGATCACGTCACCAAGCAGAAGCAGAGCAACCCGGATGCCACCATCCGGCTGGACGACGAGACGGACACCCTCTACGAGGATGCCCTGGACGTCGAGGACAACACGCCCGCGATGGGCACCGACGGGCGGAGCCAGGACAACGCTCGATAGCGAAAAATGGGGTAGCATCCCCGCATGGGTATTGCTGCCGGCATGGCTCGCGCCACGGTAACGGCCGTCGGGCTAGCGCTCGTCGGCGCGTGGAGCGTGCGCGCCGCGCAGCCCGACATCTATCCGTCGTCGAGTCGAGCCCATGCCGATTTGACCGCGGCGCTCGCGGCGGCGGCGGCCTCGCACAAGCGCGTGATCGTGGACTTTGGCGGCAATTGGTGCACGGACTGCCACGTGCTGGATCTTTACTTCCACGACGCCGCAAACCGCCCGCTGCTCGACGCCGGGTACGTGCTGGTGCACGTCAACATCGGCCGGCGGGACGAGAACCTCGACATCGCCGCGCGCTATCGGATCCCGCTCGGCAAGGGTGTTCCCGCCCTCGCCCTGCTGGATGAGCACGGCAAGCTGCTGCTCAGCCAGAAGGGCGGCGAGTTCGAGGACATGCGGCACATGAGCTCGGCCTCGGTCACCGAATTCCTGACGCACTGGAAGCCCCCGACGAGCTGACCAGCCGGCGATCCGCGCGCTCTTCAGCGCCGCCGAGCGCCTTGTATACCGCCACGGCGCCCGTGTTGGCCGCCGTCTCGGCCTGCGCAAGCGCATCTTCCGCCTCGAGCAACGTACGCTGGGCGTCGAGCAACACCAGGAAATTGGTGCTGCCCTCGCGGTACTGGATCTCGGCCAGCCGCTCGGCGCGGCGCGACGCCTCCGCCTGCTCGATCACGCTCCCGAGGCGTGTCTGCTCGGCGGCATAGCCCGCGCATGAATCCTCGAAGTCCTCGAGCGCCGCGAGGGCCGCCTTGCGGTACACCGCGAGCGCGCCGTCGGACTCGGCCCGCGCCGCGCGCAGGCGCGCATGCACCGATCCCAGGTCCAGCGCCGGCCAGCTGACCGCCGGGGTCATGAGCCACGCGCGGCTCGCGGCCTTGCCGATCTGCGAGGTGTCGCCCGACAGGAAGCCCACGAACCCCGTGAAGGTCACGCGCGGAAACAGGTCCGCGGTCGCGACGCCGACGCGCTCCGTGGCCGCTGCCAGCTCGCGCTCGGCCGCGCGCACATCGGGTCGGGTGCGCAGCAGCGTCGAGACGTCGCCGATGGGCAACGGCGCCGTCATGACGCTCACCGGCACCCCGGTCAACCGGTCGTCGAGGCTTCCGGGCTCCATGCCGAGGAGCACCGCAAGGCGATAGGCACGCTGCTTTGCGTCGCTCTCGAGCAGCGGCAGCGATGCTTCGGTGGCCTTGAGCCGCGCCTCGGCGCTGTCCGTGTCCAGCTCGGTGACCTTGCCCGCCTCGAAGCGCACCCGCGTGAGGCGCAGCGCCTCCTCCTGGTTCTTGATGTTGTCGTGCGCCACCGCGATCCGGCGCTGGGTGCCGCGCAGCTCGAAATAGTTGCGCGCCACCTCGGCCGCGACGATCACCCGCGCATCGGCGAGATTCGCCTGCTGCGCGCCGAGCTCGGCGCGTGCCGCCGCCGCCTCGTGCCGCACGTGGCCGAAGAGATCCACCTCCCAGCTCGCATCGAAGCCGATGCTGGTGGCGTCCACGTCGACGCGGTCCGAGGTGAAGCCCGGCTGCTGCTCCTTGCTGCGCTCATAGGATCCGTCGAGGGTGACATGGGGCGCGTAGTCGAAGCGCGCCTGGGCGAAGGCGGCGCGCGCGGCGCGGACCCTGGCGACCGCCAGCTCGAGATCGAGATTCTGCGCGAGCGCGTGCGACTCGAGATCGGCGAGCACCGCATCCCCGAACTGCCGCCACCACTCGGCGGACGGCGCCGCCGGCGCGAACGCCGCACCCAGGTTGCGCGGCGCGACGACCGGCGCCGGCGGCGCCCGGTAGGTCGGGCCGACCGCGCAAGCGGCGAGCGCCGCCGACAGCGCCAGGAGCGCGAGGCCCCTCGCCGCCCGCGCGCTGCGGCCCTGCTTCCCCGCGCCGCCCTCTCGATTCACGCTGCCGTAGCTCTGCTTCATGACCCGCCTCCCGCGCTTTGGAGCGCCGGCCCCGCGAGCGCGCCGCGCGCGCGGCGTGCGCCCGTCAAGCGGCGCACCACGACATAAAAGACCGGCGTCAGCAGCAGCCCGAAGAAGGTCACCCCGAGCATCCCCGAGAACACGGCCACCCCCATGGCGCGGCGCATCTCGGCGCCCGCCCCATGCGAGGTCACGAGCGGCACCACGCCCATGATGAAGGCGATCGAGGTCATGAGTATGGGCCGCAGGCGCAGCCGGCAGGCATCGAGCACGGCCTGGAACACGCTCTCGCCCTGGGCCTCGCGGTCCTTGGCGAACTCGACGATGAGGATCGCGTTCTTGCACGCGAGGCCGACCAGCACGATGAGACCGATCTGGGTGAAGACGTTGTTGTCGCCGCCGCCGATCTGCACGCCGAGGATGGCGGAGAGCAGGCACATCGGCACGATCAGGATCACCACCAGGGGCAGGCCGATGCTCTCGTACAGCGCGGCGAGCACGATGAACACGAGCAGGATCACCAGCGGGAACACGTACGCGGCGGTATTTCCGGCGAGGATCTGCTGGTAGGTCAGCTCGGTCCACTCGAAGCGCATGCCGTTCGGCAGCTCCTGGCGAGCGACCTCCTCGAGGGCCTTTTGCGCCTGTCCGGTGCTGTAGCCGGGTGCCGGCGCGCCGTTCACGTCGGCCGAGGCATACCCGTTGTAGTGCATGACCCGGTCGGGGCCGGACGACTCCTGCACCTCGATGAAGCTCGACAGCGGGATCATGTCGCCGCGCTGATTGCGGGTCTTCAGGCGCCCGATGTCCTCGAGGCTCAGGCGGAAGCCGGAGTCGGCCTGCGCATTCACCTGATAGGTGCGGCCGAAGCGATTGAAGTCGTTGACGTACAGCCCGCCGAGGTAGACCTGCATGCTGTCGTAGACGTCCTGCAGGCTCACGCCGGCCGCCTTGAGCTTCTCGCGGTCGACATCCACCCGAACCTGCGGGACGTTGACCTGGAAACCGGAGAACAATCCCGCGAGCTCGGGCCGCTGCCGTGCCTTGGCGAGCAGATTCTGCGTCTGGCGGTAGAGCTCGTCCGGGCCGAGATTGCCGCGATCCTCGACCTCGAGCTTGAAGCCGCCGATGGTGCCGAGGCCCTGCACCGGCGGCGGCGGGAACACCGCCACGTAGGCATCGAGGATCTTCGAATACTTCCCGGACAGTGCGGCCGCGATCGCGCCGGCGGACTGCGAGGGATCGCGACGCTCCTCGAAGGCCTTGAGCGGCGTGAAGGCAATGCCGGCGTTCGTGGCATTGGTGAATCCGTTGATCGAGAGGCCGGGGAATGCGGGCACCGCCTCGACGCCGGGCGTCGCGAGAGCGTCCGTCGTCATGCGCCGGATCACGCTCTCGGTGCGATCGAGGGTCGCCGCGTCCGGAAGCTGGGCATACGCGACCAGGTACTGCTTGTCCTGCTGCGGGACGAACCCCGTGGGGGTGTGCGAGAACCCCAGCCAGGTGAGGCCGATCAGCCCGCCGTACACCACCAGCGCGATCGAGCTCGCGCGCAGTATCCGCCCGACCGCGCCCACGTAGCCGCTGCTGGCGCGGCCGAAGAAGCGATTGAACGGCCGGAAGAACCAGCCGAGCGAGCGGTTCAGGAGCACGGTGAGCCGGTCGGGCGCCTCGCCGCGCGGCTTCAACAGCAGGGCGGAGAGCGCGGGAGACAGCGTGAGCGAATTGAACGCGGAAATGACCGTGCTGCTCGCGATGGTGAGCGCGAACTGCTTGTAGAACTGTCCCGACAAGCCGCTGATGAACGCCGTCGGCACGAACACCGCGCAGAGCACCAGGGCGGTCGCGATGATGGGGCCCGTGACCTCCTTCATCGCCTGACGGGTCGCGTCCAGCGGCGCGAGCCCCTCGTGAATGTTGCGCTCCACGTTCTCCACCACGACGATGGCATCGTCGACCACGATGCCGATCGCGAGCACCAGTCCGAAGAGCGACAGCGCGTTGAGGCCGAAGCCGAGCGCGTGCATCACCGCGAAGGTGCCGACCAGCGAGACCGGCACGGCAATCAGCGGAATGATGGATGCCCGCCAGGTCTGCAGGAACACGATCACCACGATCACCACCAGCACGATGGCCTCGAGCAGCGTGTGCAGCACCGCATGGATCGAGCCGCGCACGAACACCGTGGGGTCGTAGGCCACGTTGTAGTCGATCCCCTCGGGAAAGCTCTTCTTGAGCTCCGCCATCTTGGCCCGCACCTCATCGGACACGGCGATCGCATTGCTGCCCGGACGCTGGAAGATCGGAATCGCGACCGCGATCCGGTTGTCGAGCATCGCACGCAATGCGTAGTTGTCGGAGCCGAGCTCGACGCGCGCCACGTCGCGCAGCCGCACCAGCTGCCCCGCCTCGCCGGTCTTGACGATGATGTTCTCGAAGTCGGCCTCGTCGCGCAGGCGGCCCTGCGTGTTGACGGAGAGCTGGAAGCTCGCGCCGTTCGCGCTCGGCGGCGCGCCGAGCTGGCCCGCGGCCACCTGCACGTTCTGCTCGCGGATCGCACGGACCACATCGCCCGTGGTGAGCCCGCGGGCCGCGACCCGCTCCGGGTCGAGCCACACCCGCATGGAGTAATCGCCCCCGCCGAAGCGCTGCACGTCGCCCACGCCGTCGAGGCGCGCCAGCTCGTCCTTGATGCGCAGCGCGACGAAGTTCGACAGATAGGTCTGGTCGTAGCGCCCGTTCGGTGAATAGACGAACACCGCGAGCGTGATGTCGGGCGAGGATTTGTTGGTGACCACGCCGAGCCGCTGCACGTCCTGCGGCAGCTTCGGCAGGGCCTGGGCGACTCGGTTCTGCACCTGCACCTGCGCCTTGTCGATGTCGGTGCCGAGCTTGAACGTCACGGTCAGCGTCATCACGCCGTCGGAGGTCGCCTGGGAGTACTGATAGAGCATGTCCTCGACGCCGTTGATGGACTGCTCCAGCGGCGAAGCCACCGTATCGGCGATCACGCTGGGATTTGCGCCGGGATAGGTCGCGCGCACCACCACCGTGGGCGGAACCACCTCGGGATATTCGCTGATCGGCAATCCCGGCAGCGAGATGAGGCCTGCCAGCAGGATCAGCGCCGAAAGCATCGCGGCGAAGATCGGCCGGGAGATGAAAAAA
>DATAUO010000149.1:0-2304 GCA_036268215.1 Steroidobacteraceae bacterium | reverse complement strand
ATCTTCGACCACCAGCAGCCGCCCGCGTTTCTCGGTGGGCACCGCGAACAAATCGCTGAGCTCGGCCACCGGTTTCGGCAATGCCGCACCCCGCGGAAGCCCCACCGCATGCGAGGCCACCCAGGCTGCCGCCGCGATGGTGTGCGGACAGCCGAACGCCGTGAAGCGGGCCTCGCGCACCATCCCCGCCAGGATCCGCAGGTCGAACTCCACCAGCGCACCCTGCGCCCGGCTCCCGGCGCGTCCGCGAGCGACCCCGGGACCCTCCAGGCGACCCGCGGACGGCGGATCCTCGAAATAACGTGCGGTCTCGGGGTTGTAATTCAAGAGCATTTCGCATCACGCGCGCGTGGGATTCAACTGGCGGAGCCTCGGTACCGCCCGTGCGATCACCTCGATGGCGGCGTCGATGTCCGCTTCCGTGGTCAGCCGCCCGAGGCTGAGCCGGAGGCTGCTCTCGCAGAGGACGTCGTCGCGCCCGAGCGCACGCAGCACGTACGAGGGCTGCGCCGCGGCGGATGAGCACGCGGAGCCGCTCGAAACCGCGATCCGGCTCTGAACGGAGGCCATGAGACTCTCGCCTTCGACGCCCTCGAAGGAGACGTTGAGGATCTGGGGCACGGAGCGCTCGGCATCGCCGTTGCGGATCACGCCGCCGATGGCCGCCAGGCCCATCCAGAGGCGCTCGCGCAAAGCACCGACTCTGATCCGCTCCGAGTCGAGTGCGGCGGCCGCGAGCGAGGCCGCGCGTCCCATGCCGACGACCTGGTGGGTCGCGATGGTGCCGGGGCGGATGTTGCGCTCCTGGCCGCCCCCGAATTGCAGCGCGCGAAGCTGCACGCCGCTGCCGTCGGCGCCTCGCGCCATCACCAGGGCGCCCGCGCCCTTGGGACCGTACGCCTTGTGCGCCGACAGCGAGAGCAGATCGATCCCCCATTCGTCGAAGTGGATGGCGCACTTGCCGAGGCTCTGCGCGGCATCGACGTGCAGGCGCGCGCCGTGGCTCCGGCAGATCCCCGCGATGCCCGCGATGTCCTGCATCACGCCGATCTCGTTGTTCACCTGCATGATCGAGACGAGCACCGTGTCGGGCCGCAGCGCGGCGGCGACCTGCTCGGGATGGATCAGTCCGCGCGCATCCGGCTCCAGGTAGGTGGTCTGCCATCCGCCGCGCTCCAGCTCGCGGATCGGATCGAGCACCGCCTTGTGCTCGGTGCGCGAGGTCACCAGGTGCCGCCCGGAGTCCCGATAATAGTGCGCGGTGCCGAAGATGGCGAGATTGTCGGCCTCGGTCGCTCCCGAGGTCCAGATCACCTCGCGCGGCGCGGCGCCGACGCTTGCCGCCACCTCCGCGCGCGCCGCCTCGACCCGCGCGCTCGCGACCGCGCCATAGCGATGGCTGGCGGAGGACGGATTGCCGAACTCGCCGTCCATGGTCAGGCACTCCGCCATGAGCGCCGCAACCTCCCGATCGACCGGCGTGGTCGCAGCGTTGTCGAGATAGATCGGCCGCATATTGCTCATCGGTCCTTCCTCTGCACTGCGCTCAGGAATCCGCGCAGGATCTTGAGCTCGTTGCAATCGAGCTGCGCGCGGTTGAACAGCCGCCGCACCCGCTCCATCAGGTAGCCGGTGCGGTCCTCGAACTCGACCTCGTCCATCACCTGCTGAAGATGGGTGTACAGGTGCTCGAGGTCGCCCGAGGGCGCGAGCGGCTGCTCGAGCTGGGTGTGCGAGCGTGGCTGCTCGCGCGCAAGAAACAGCTCATAGGAGAGCAGCTGCACCGACATCGCGAGATTCAGCGAGCAATATTCCGGGTTCGCGGGGATCCGCACCAGCACGTTGCAGTGATTCAAGTCCTCGGTGCCGAGGCCGTAGCGCTCCGAGCCGAAGAGAAGAGCCGCGCGCGTCTCGGCCGGCAGCGCGGCGATGCGCCCTGCGGCATCTCGCGGCGTGGCGAATTCCCAGTAGTACGACCGCGGCCGGGACGTGGTGCCCGCGATGAACGCGCAGTCGGCGATGGCCTCGGGCACGCTGGAAACCGTGCGCGCTTGCGCGAGCACATCGTCCGCGCCCGCGGCCAGCGCGACGGATTCCGGGTGCGGGAACGCCCGCGGCCGCACCAGCACGAGATCGGAGAGCGCCATGTTCTTCATGGCCCTCGCCACAGAGCCGATATTGCCGGGATGGCTGGGGTCGATGAGCACGATGCGAACCAGGTCGGTCATGCTCTGATATTCTAGGGAAGCTTCACACAGGTTTCACGACCCGCCATCTTATGCAGCCATTGCTCAACATCGCCAT
>DATAUO010000148.1:0-8960 GCA_036268215.1 Steroidobacteraceae bacterium | reverse complement strand
CCAGCGAGGGCCCCGGGCTCGGCGCATCCATGCATCTCATCGGGCCGCTCCAGGAACTCGAAGGTCGGCCGAATACTTGAGGCAAGAGAGGTAGCCGTGTCGCAGACCAAGAAAGCGCCCATTCGCGTCCTGATCGCCGATGACGAGGCGGAAGTGCGGGATGCATATCGACAGATCCTGTTCGGGGACTCACCCGGGACCGATACCGTGGCGCTCAAGAATTTGCGCCATCGGCTGTTCAGCAAGGAGCAGCCGCTCAAGATCGCGGGCAGCGAGACCACGTTCGATCCGGTGTTCTGCGAGGGTGCCGAGGCGGCGGTGACGGCCGTGCGCGAGGCGCTTGCCGCCGAGGAGCCGTTCGCGGTCGCATTCCTGGACATGCGCATGCCGCCCGGGCCCGACGGGGTGTGGGCGGCCTCGCGCATCCGCGAGCTCGACCCCGCCATCGAGATCGTGGTCTGCACGGCGTACTCGGACGTGGACCCGCGCGACATCGGGGGGCTGGTGCCGCCCGAGGAGAAGCTGTCGTATCTGCAAAAGCCCTTCCACCCGCACGAGATCCGGCAGATGACGGTTTCGCTCGCGAGCAAATGGCGCAACGAGCATCGCATCGTGAAGCTGGCCTATTTCGATCCGCTCACCGGCCTCGCCAACCGGGAGCAGGCGCGCAACCGGCTCAGCAGCGCAATTGCCTCTGCCAAGCAGCACGACAGCATGCTGGCGGTGCTGTACCTGGACCTGGACAACTTCAAGCGGGTCAACGACACCTTGGGCCACGCGGTGGGCGATGAGCTCCTCTGCCAGGTCGCGTCGCGCCTGCGCAATTCCCTGCGCATCGAGGACGGCGTCGAGGATGTCCCGAACACGCGCACGAACCACGTCGCCCGCCTCGGCGGCGATGAGTTCGTGGTGATCCTGCCGACCGTTCGCTCCGCGGACGAAGCGTCCGCGATGGCGCAGCGGATCAGCGGCGACCTGCAGGTGCCGATGAAGCTCGCGCTCCACACGCTCGTGGTCACGCCGAGCATCGGCGTCGCCATGTATCCGGCCGACGGCGTCGAGGTCGACACGCTGCTGCGCAACGCCGATCTCGCCATGTATTACGCCAAGCGCAAGGGTCCCGGCATCTTCGCGTTCTACGACGCCTCCATGAACGATTCCGCGCTGCATCGCTTCACCATCGAGGCCAAGCTGCGCGGCGCGCTCGAGCGCAACGAGTTCGCGCTGCACTACCAGCCGCAGTTCGACGTGCGCTCGGGCGGCGTGTCCGGCATGGAGGCGCTGCTGCGGTGGACCAATGACGAGCTCGGCGTGGTGCCGCCCTCGGACTTCATTCCCGTGGCGGAAGAGACCGGGCTCATCCTGCAGATCGGCGAATGGGTGATGCGCAATGCCTGCAGGCAGGCACGGGCCTGGGCCGATGAGGGCCTGCCCGTGGTGCGCATGGCGGTCAACGTGTCCGGACAGCAGTTCGCGCTGCGCGATTTCCCCAAGCTCGTCGCCTCGATCATCAAGGAAACCGGCATCGAGGCGCCCATGCTGGAGCTCGAGATCACCGAATCGGTGGTCATGAAGGACGAGGCATGGGCCGAGCAGGCGATTCTGCAGCTCAAGGAGCTCGGCGTCATGCTCGCCATCGACGATTTCGGCACGGGCTACTCGAGCTTCGGCCGGCTGCGCCACTTCGCCGTGGACCGCCTCAAGATCGACCGCTCGTTCATGACCAGCCTGATCGATTGCAGCGACGACCGCGCCATCGCCGCGGCGATCATCGCCATGTCCCGGTCGCTGCGCATCAACGTCACGGCCGAGGGTGTGGAGAGCTTCCCGCAGCTCCTGTTCCTGCAGGAGCACGACTGCCACGAGGCTCAAGGGTACCTGTTCAGCCGCGCGCTGACTTCAACCGATGCGCACAAGCTGCTGGAGAGAGCGGCGGAGAGCACGGGCGGGACCCGGACGCAGCGCCTGCGCAAGCTGATCAGCTAGCCGGCAGCCCGGGGCCTGTTTCGTGCGCTAGACTTGGGTCCGACCGCGCTTGCGGTTGCCTGAGAGATTCCCGCATGGATTTGACGTTGCAAGGGCGGCGCGCGGTGGTGACCGGCGCATCGCGCGGCCTCGGCCGTGCCATCGCGGTGGCATTGGCGGAGGAAGGGGTCGAGGTCACCGCGGTCGCGCGCAATGCGGAGCGGCTGGCGGAGCTGGCTGCCGCGGCGCCGGCGGGAGGTGCAATCGTCCCCCGCACTTGCGACCTCGGCGACGGCGCATCCATCCAGGCGCTCGACGATGTGCTGCGGGAGGCCGACATCCTGGTGATCAACACCGGCGGGCCGCCGCCCGGGCCGGCCGCCGAGACCACCGATCTCGTGTGGACGCAGCAGTTCCAGTCCATGTTCCTGTCCGCGATGCGGCTCACGCGCCTTGCGCTTCCCGGCATGCGCCGGCGCCGCTTCGGCCGCGTTCTCGTCACGGTCTCCTCGGGCGTGATCCAGCCGATCCCCAATCTCGGCGTATCGAACGCGCTGCGATCGGCGCTGGTCGGGTGGGCGAAGACGCTCGCCGGCGAGGTCGCGGCCGACGGAGTCACGGTCAATTGCATCGCGCCCGGCCGCATCGCCACCGACCGCGTCGCGGAGCTCGACCAAGCGCGGGCGAAGCGCGAGGGCATCGATGTCGCGCAGGTGGAGAAGGAATCGCGCGCGGCGATCCCGGCCGGCCGCTACGGCGACCCGGCGGAGTTCGCGGCGCTGGCAGTCTTTCTCGCGAGCCCGCGCGCGAGCTACATGACCGGCGGGGTCATCCGCGTGGATGGGGGCTCGATCCGCAGCGTCTGACCGGGCGTCGACCCGGCTTGCCTGACCGCCTCAGCGCAAGGCCTGTGCTTCCCCCAGGATTCCCGTGTGCAGCAGACGGGAATCGACGAACCCGGGGTATTCAACCAGGTGCCGCAGCAGTTGCAGATTGCTCTTGATGCCTCCGATCTGCACCTCGAGCAGCGCCTGGCTCATTTGCCGCAGGGCGTCTTGCCGGTCCTGCCCCAGCGCCATGACCTTCGCGATGAGGGGGTCATAGTAAGGCGTGACGGCATCACCCTGGCGCAGCCCTGAGTCGATCCGCAAGCCGGCCGACGGCGCGGGAAATCTGAGGGTATCGAGCCGCCCGGTGGAGGGACGAAAGCCCGCCAGCGGATCCTCGGCATACAGACGGCATTCGAGCGCGGCGCCCGCCGACCGCACCTCGGCTTGCCGCACTCCGAGCCCTTCGCCGTTCGCGATCGCAAGCTGCAGCCCTACGAGGTCGATCCCGGTCACCATTTCCGTGATGCCATGCTCGACCTGAATGCGCGTATTCATCTCGAGGAAATAGGGCTCTTCGGTCTTGCAATCGACGATGAACTCCACGGTCCCCGGGCCTCGGTAGCGGGTCAGCTCGGCGAGCCTGACCGCTTGGGCACAGATTGCCGAGCGCGTGCGCTCGATGAGCGCCGGGGCGGGCGTCTCCTCGATCACCTTCTGGAATCGCCGCTGTACCGAGCAGTCGCGCTCGAACAGGTGGATGACGCCGCCCTCGCCGTCGCCGACCACCTGCACCTCGATATGCCGCGCGCGCGCTACCCAGCGCTCCAGATACACGCTGCCGTCCCCGAACAGGCGCGTGCCGAGGATGCGCGTCCGTGCGAGCGCCTCGCTCAGCTCGCTTGCGCAGCGCACCTGCTGGATGCCGATGCCGCCGCCTCCGGCGGAGGCCTTGACCAGAAGCGGAAAGCCGATGCGCTCGGCCGCGGCCTCGAGACTCGCGGGCTCGATCCCGTCCCCGAGCGCGTCTCCCGCGAGCACCGGTAACCCCGCCTGCGCGGCGATCGCGCGAGCGCGCGACTTGTCGCCCATGTCGGCGATGGTCCGAGGCGAGGGGCCGATCCACACGAGACCCGCATCGATGACGGCCTGCGCAAAGCCCGCGTTCTCGGACAGGAATCCGTAGCCCGGATGAATCGCCTGTGCGCTCGAGCGGCGTGCCGCCTCGAGAATGCGATCGATGCGCAGGTAGCTCTCGCGCGCGGCGGCGGGGCCGATGAGCTCGAATCGGTCCGCTAGGCTCACATGCAAGGCATCGCGGTCCGCCTCCGAGCAAACCGCCACCGTCTCGAGCCCCGCCGACCGACAGGCACGCATGATCCGGCAAGCGATCTCGCCGCGATTCGCGATCAGCACGCGCCCGAAGCGGCCCGGCACGCTAAAGGGTCGCCGACGTACCGAAGAGGGCGGTGGTCTGCGCCGAGAGCAGCCCGCCGTTGCCATGCGCGAGCGCGACTTCCGCGCCGGCGATCTGGCGTGCTTCCGCGGTGCCCCGCAGCTGCTCGACTGCCTCGATGATCGCGAAGATGCCGTACATGCCGGGATGCACGCAGGACAGGCCGCCGCCATTCGTATTCGTCGGGAGCTGCCCGCCCGGCCCGAGTGCACCGCTCGCCGCCACGGGCCCAGCCTCGCCTTTGCGGCAAAATCCCAGATCCTCGAGAAACAGGAGCACGTTGATCGTGAAGGCATCGTAGAGCTGCAGCACGTCGACGTCCCCCGGCGCCAAGCCGGCCATGCCAAAGGCTCGACGGCCCGAATCTGCCGCGGCCGTCACCGTGAGGTCGGGCATCTGGCTGATTTGACGGTGCGTTTGAGCGCTCGCGCAGCCGAGCAAGTACACGGGCTTTTGCCTGCCGTCCTTGGCACGGTCGCCGCGGGTCATCACGACGGCGCCGGCGCCATCGGTCACGAGGCAGCAGTCGAGGAGGCTCAAGGGATCGCAGATCATGCGGCTTGCGAGCACCGCCTCGATCGACAGCGGCTCACGGCTGAAGGCGCGCGGATTGAGCTGCGCCCAGCGGCGTGCCGTCACGGCGACCGCCGCGAGCTGCTCACGCGTGGTACCGAGCTCATGCATGTGACGCGCCGCGGCCAGCGCATAGGAGGTGATCGGCTCGCGGGGGCGGTAGATCGCTTCGTAGGGCGGGGCGTCGGGGGCCGGGGTCTTGCCGGTTCGTTGATTGCTGCCATAGCAGATCAGCGCCACGCGGCACAGGCCTTTTTCCAGGGCAAGTGCCGCCCACAGGAGGTGGTCGACGAAAGAGTTTCCGCCGGTGTTGGTACCGACGGCGACCTGCGGACGGATGCCGAGGTACTCCCCCACCACGAGCGTCGGCAGTATGTTGGCCATGTTCGCGGTGAACAGCCCATCGACCTCCCGCAGCGTGAGTCCGGCGTCCTCGAGCGCGGCGCGAACGGCGAGGCCGAGCAGATCGAGATGACTGTAGCCGCGTGCCTCGCCGAAGCCCGCGAGTCCCACGCCCACCACCGCGGCAGCGCCGCGAATCGAGTCATTGCTCATGGCACGCCGCCCTGCGCGAGCGGGGCAGGCTCGGTCGGCACGAAAAAGACGGCGATGCGGCCGTCCTCCTCGATGAGCGACGCCGAGACCTCGAGCCCGATCTTGACGGCGTCCGGCGCGATGTCGCGTACCGCACTCATCATGCGCACCCCTTCGGAGAGCTCGATGATCGACACATTGTAGTCGCCGCCGCGCTCGGGTCGTTGCCGCACCGTCGTCGTCGAGTAGACGACGCCCGCGCCGCTCGCCGGTCGCCACTCGAGGGCTCCGCCCCCGCAGGCGGGGCACAGCGCGCGCGGATAGAAGATGTGCTGCGCGCAGTCCGTGCAAAACTGCAGGCGCAGCTCACCCGCGCGCAGGTACTCCTGGAAGGCTTGGTCGGGCGCGGGCGGCAACGGTGGGGGTGGCGATGACATGCGGGCTCACGGGCGGTAAGAGGTGGAAACGACGCCGGGCATGCGCAACGGCGCCGCGAGATGCGCGAACTCACACAGCAAGCGGCGCGTATCCCGAGGATCGATGATGTCTTCGACCAAAAACGCCTCGGCGCTGCGGAACGGCGATCGATACGGCGCGAGGCGTCGCTCGATCTCTTCGTGCAGCGCCTTCGGGTCGCTCGCGGCGGCGAGCTCGGCCCTGTAGGCAGCCTCGATGCCGCCCTCGACGGGCAGCGAGCCCCAGTCGCCCGACGGCCACGCGTAGCGATAGCGCAGCCGCGTGTGATTGATGTGGGCCGCACCGGCCACGCCGAAGGCTCGTCGTACCAGGACGGCGCACCAAGGCAGATTCACCTGATAGAGCGCGGCGAGCGCGCGCGAGCCGTGCCGCAGCGTCGCGTCGAGCTCGGCCTGCTTCCCGATCACGAATCCCGGCACATCGACGATGTCGACGACCGGCAGGTGAAAGGTGTGCGCGAGATCGATGAAGCGCGTGATTTTCAGCGCGGCGTCCGCCGTCCAGCCTCCTCCATAGAGATAGGGATCGCTGGCGATGAGCGCGATCGGCCAGCCGTCGAGCCGGCTCAAGGCGGTGATCACGGGTCCGCCGAACTTGCGTCCGATCTCGAAGTAGCTCCCCACATCGACCAGCGTCTGAACGATCTTGCGCATGTCGTACACCTGGCGCCGGTCGCGGGGTATGGCGCCGATCAGCCATTCGTCCCGGCGCTTCGGGTCGTCCGTGCATGGTCCGCGCGCCGGCAGCTCGAACACGCTCGAGGGCAGATACGACAGGAAACGCCGTACCCTCTCGAACGCCTCGTCCTCGCTGTCGACGACATCATCGATCGTGCCGACCCGCGCGCACATCTCGCTGCCGCCGAGCTCCTCCTTGGTCACCGCCTCGCCGGTGCGTGCGACGAGCGGCGGGCCCGCAATGAACATCTGCGAGATGCCGCGGACCATCAGCGAGTAGTGGCTGGTCACGAGGCGCGTCGAGCCGAGCCCGGCGACCGCCCCGAGCCCCAGGCCAACCACGGGGACCTTCGCCAGGTTGTCGACGACGAGGTCCCAGCCCTGATTGTAAGGAACGTAGGTCCGCTGATCGGTCTCGAGCGTGCGCACCGAGCCGCCGCCGCCGGTCCCATCGATGAGCCGGATGAGCGGCAGATGCAGCTCGTTCGCCATCTGCTCCGCGTGAAGCTGCTTGCTGGCGATCGAGGCATCCATGGCGCCGCCGCGCACGGTGAAGTCGTCACCCCCGACGACCACCGCGCGGCCCTCGATGCGTCCGCGCCCCATGATGAAATTGGAAGGCAAGAACTCGCGTAGCGCACCATCCTCCCCGTACACGGCGCGCCCCGCGATGGCGCCCACCTCCTCGAAGCTCTCGCGGTCGAGGAGCCGGTCGACCCGCTCGCGCACGGTGAGCTTGCCCGCCGCGCGCTGCCGCGCCACCTTGTCGGGGCCGCCGAGACGGCGTGCGAGCGCCTCGCGCTCGCGCAGCTCGTCGATTTCACGCTGCCAGGTCATGAGGCGGATGACTCGACCACGAAGGCGAGCTGCCCTTCCTCGATCAAGGCACCTTCGGCCACCGCGACCGAGTGGATGCGTCCCGCGACGGGCGATGCGATCGGGATGTACATCTTCATGCATTCGACCATGAGCACCACCTCGTCGATGGCCACGGCCGAGCCCGGCGCCAGCTTGATTTCCAGCACGATGCCGGCGATCTCGGAGTGAATTGGTGTCTGCACGCTGAGGCGTCCTTGAGCGCGATGCGAGGGCACCGCTACCGCATGCACACGGAACGAACGTGCACGACCTCAGCCACCCTTCAGCGCCTCGCGGGCGACGCGAAACGCATCGACGCCCGCGGGTACGCCCGCATAGATCGTCGCCTGCAGCAACACCTCGCGGATCTCCTCCGTGGTGACCCCGTTGCGCAGCGCTCCCTGGACGTGCATCTTGAGCTCGTGGGGCCGATTGAGCGCGGTGAGCATGGCGAGGTTGAGCATGCTGCGAATATTGCGCGGCAAACCTTCGCGGGTCCACACGGCGCCCCAGCAGAACTCCGTCACCAGCTCCTGCAGGGGGCGATTGAAGTCATCGGCACTCCGCAGGGCATTGTCCACGAATTCGGCCCCGAGTACCTCCTTGCGGACCTTCAGTCCCTCATCGAATCGGCTCATTGTCGAACTCCTTCGCTGTGTTTATATATCGCGATACTCTCGCGGCGCGGCGCGCCGCGCACGGCGCGCGCCGGCGAGGGCCGCTCATCCGCGCACCTCGATCTTGGCCAGCCGCTCGATGCACTTCACGATGGCCGTGAAATCACTGTCGGCGCCCAGCTCATGACAGGCGTGCATCCAGATCTGACGCACGGCAGGCCCGACCCACATCGGCACGCCGAGACGCTCGGCTTCCTCCATGCAGAGCTTCACGTCCTTGTACATGAGGCCGGTCGAGAAGCCGAAGTCGAAAGTGCGGGGCAGCACGGATCTCGGGAACTTGTCCTGCGTCGCGCTGTTGCGTCCGCTTCCCGCATTGATCACGTCGAGCATGACCTTCGGGTCGAGGCCTGCCTTGACGCCCATGACCACTGCCTCGGAGGACAGGGCGAGGACCGCGGCCGAGAGCAGGTTGTTGCACAGTTTCATCGTCTGGCCGAGACCCGGCCGGTCGCCGACGAAGAACACCTTGCCGATGGTCGCGAGCAGCGGCCGGCATTTCTCGAACACCCCGGGCGCACCCGCGGCCATGACGGCGAGGGTGCCGTTGACGGCGCCCGCGAGCCCGCCGCTCACCGGCGCGTCGATGAGGCCGAGCCCGCGCGCCGCCAGGATCTGCGCGATCTCGTCCGCGATCTGCGGTCCGGTGGTCGAGAGATCGACCACGGTCCGCGTGGCCGCATCGCGCGGCAGCTCGCGCGCGACATCGCGCACGATGAGCGGGCTCGGAAGGCTCAAGAAGACGATCTCAGAGCTCGCGGCGACGGCGGCGACGCTCGTTGCGGGCGAGGCCCCCTTGGCAACCAACCGATCGATCGCGGCGGGTTGGGTATCGAAGACCGTGAGCGTCTTGACATTGCCCGTCATGCGGATCGCGATGGCGCCGCCCATCTTTCCGAGACCGATGAACCCAACG
>DATAUO010000147.1:0-10540 GCA_036268215.1 Steroidobacteraceae bacterium | reverse complement strand
CGGCGTTTCGAGGAGCGATTTTCGGATCCGGCGTTCGCGGCCCAGCGGCCGGCCATCGAGGCACTGGGACAGATAGCGCGCGAGGCCTACGACCAAGGCCGCAAGAGTCCTGTCACCCGCCGTGCCGGCACCGGTCACGCGGATCCCGACTATGAGGTCTCGGTCGATTGGCTCGCTACCCGGGACGCCATCAGGGATGCCGCCGTGCGGCACGCGGACAAGGGCCAACGCGCGCGGATCCTGCTGATCTGCGCATCGCCGCGCAACGACAAAACCTGCCCCGGCGAGATGTCCAAGACCTTCAGGATGAGCGAGGCCGCCGCAGAGCAGCTCCGGGGCCAGGGAGCGGAAGTCGACCTTCTCGATCTCAGCCAGATCACATCGGAGTACGGCAAGGTGATCTATCCCTGCAAGGGTTGTGTGTCGACCGCCATGCCGCTCTGCCACTGGCCCTGCTCGTGCTATCCCAATCATGCACTGGGGCAGGTCGACGACTGGATGAGCAGCATCTACCCGCGCTGGGTGGCGGCGCACGGCGTGATGATCGTGACCCCGGTGCATTGGTACCAGGCGCCGAGCGTCCTCAAGCTCATGATCGACCGCCTGGTGTGCGCGGACGGCGGCAATCCGGATCCCTCCAGCACCCACGGCAAGAAGCCCGAGGAAGCCAAGGCGCTCGAGCTCGCGGGATGGCCGTATCCGCGCCATCTCGCCGGCCGATCGTTCGCCGTGATCGTGCACGGCGATGCCGCGGGCACCGAGGCGCTGCGGCACGCCTTGACCGATTGGCTCAGCGATATGCGCCTCGTGCCCGCAGGCTCGCTATCCTGCATCGACCGGCTCGTGGGCTATCTCGCTCCCTACGCCTCGAGCCACGATGCGCTGGACCGCGACCCGGCAATGCTCGGGGAGGTGCGCAATGCCGCCCGCGCACTGCTGGCGTCGGTCATGCAGAGACGCGGCGGAGCGCATGCCCCCGACGAGGGCTTGGCCGAGCCGCGTCCCAAATAGCCGAGCACGCGGATTCTTCGCAGTGCCGGCGATCCAGGACCGCTATGCTCTGCGCTGGCGTATCCCGCAGAGGCCTTGCGATGAACGACGCGGAGAGCCGGTACGGCGCCGGCGCGGTGTGGCTGCACTGGATCATGGCGGTGCTGATCGTGGTGGTCGGAACGCTCGGGCTGCTGCACGACGACTGGCCGGACGAGACCCAAGCCTTCTGGATCAACGTGCACGCGTTGCTGGGGCTGCTGGTCTTCGCGCTGCTTTGGATCCGCATCGCCTGGCGCCGCACGCACCGGCCGCCGGAGCTGCCCGCCGGGGCCGGGGAGCTCGCGCGCCGCGCATCATATCCGGTGCACCTGTCGATCTATCTGCTGCTGGTCGCGATCCCGATTCTCGGCATCATCACCTTCATCTGGCACGGCCGGGTGTTCGATTTCGGTCTGTTCAAGTTCAATCCCGGTATTGCCAAGAATGGCGCCGTGTTCCACCCGACCGAGGACTGGCACGGATATCTCGCGTATGCGCTGTTCACGCTGCTCGGTGTCCATGCGCTCGCCGCGCTCTGGCACCACTTCGTGCGCCGCGACGGCCTCTTGCGCAGGATGTGGTTCGCCGGCAGGTTGCCCTGACGCGGAGTTTCCGGCTCAATGCGTCGCCGGCCCCGGTGCCGCGTTCCATCCGCCGCCGAGCGCCTTGAACAGCGCGATCTGGTCGAGGACGAGGCTCGCATCCGACGCAGCGACCGCGGCGTCCAGGGCCACGAGCGACTGCTCCGTCGTGAGGAGATCCAGGTTGCTCAAGGCTCCCGCGGCGTATTCGTTGCGGGCGATCTCGAACGCGCCGTGGATCTCCTCCCGCGCCCGCAGCAGCGAGGCGTGATTCTCGAGCGCCGCGCCGTAGACGGTCAGCGCCTGCTCGGCTTCCTTGAGTGCACCGAGCACCACGCCGTCGAACGATGCCAGGGCCGCGGCCTGGGACGCCTTGGCTTGACGCACGCGGGCTCGCGCGGCGGATTGATTGAAGAAATTCCAGCTGATCGCGGGGCCGATGCCCCAGGTCAGTCCCACATTGGTGGCAAGATCGGATGCCTGGTCGGCCGCGCCGCCATAGAATCCGACGAGCTTGATCGAAGGATAAAGGTCCGCCGTCGCCACGCCGATCTCGGCGGTGGCCGCGGCGAGGCGGCGCTCGGCCACGCGCACGTCCGGCCGCCGGCTTATCAGAGCGCCGCCGTCGCCGACCGGAATCGGTGTGCTCAACCGCGGCGGCTCGGCGCAAGCCTCGACATCCAGCGGCGCATCGGCGGGCGCGCGGCCGAGGAGTGCGGCAAGCGTGAACAGCGCGGCGCGGCGCTGACCTTCCAAGGTTGGAACATCCGCCTGCACTTGCGCGGCGAGCGCCTGGGCGCGCTTGACCTCGAGGCTCGTGCCGGCGCCGGCTTGGTATCGCTTGCGCGCAATGTCCGCTTCGCCGCCGACGACGTCGAGGGAGTGACGAGCGACCTTGACCTCAAGTCCCAGGGAGCAGATCGCGGCGTAGGCTCGCACGGTTTCCGCGGCCACCACCACCTTGACGCCGTCGCGCACCGCCGCGATCGCATCGGCGCCGGCGTTGGCCGCTTCGATGCGGCGATGGACGCGGCCGAAAAGATCGGCTTCGTACGAAACCTCGAACAAATCCTCGAACAACGAGAGAGTCTGCGGGCGGCGCCCCGTCAGCTCGAGAATCTCGTCGGTGATGGCGTCCCGCCCGCGCACCGCGCCGGCGACGATTTCGGTGGAGGGATAGCGCGCCGACCTTGCGGCCGAGAGCACCGCACGCGCGGCCGTGACGTTGGCGTCGGCCGTGCTCAAATCGCGATTGGCCGCGAACGCCTCCTCGACCAGCGCGTTCAAGCGTGGGTCGCCGTACAGCCGCCACCAGTCGCCGGGAACCTGCGAGGGGGTCTCGGCCGCATCCCGGACGGACGAGAACGGCGCGTTGGCGTTCTTGGGCAGAGCCGGCGCGCGATAGCTCGGACCTGCGCGGCAGGACGCGAGCAGCATGAGGCACAGCGTTGCGCCCCAGCGCGTCACGGAAGCCTCGGCCGGCGGGGCGGGAACAGCGGCGGCGCCGACGCCGGTCCCTCCGGTGCCGCGCTGCGCAGAACGATGATGAGCAGCGCGACGACGGTCATGAAGCCGATGGCGATGAATCCATCCATGACGGACTGGGTGGTCGCGGCCGCGCGCACGACATTCCCCAGAATCGCCTGGCCGCGGTGCAGATCTCCCGCGGGGTCGAAAGCCCGCGCGGTGGCCGCACCCAAGCCGCGGACGCGGTGGACCACTTCGTCGTCGCCGATCCGCACGTGCTGCCCGATGAGGTTGGAGGCGATCTGCTCCCGCTTGCGCGTCCAGGTGTTGACGAAAGCCGTGCCGAGCTCTCCGCCCATGAGCCGCGCGGTCTGCAGAACGGCACCGAAGGTCAGCGCATCCTGCGGCTTGAGGTGCAACACGCCGAAGAAGATGACTCCCGACAATGCAAAGCTCTGCCCGACCGCTTGCAGGAGCTGGGAAGGCAGGAACTGGACCGATCCCCAGATGGGCGTCAGGCTGTACGCGATCATCACGCAGGCGACGCTGATGAAGACGAAGCCGATGGACGCGACCAGCCGCGGATCCGTCCGGCGCAGCATCAGCGCCGCCAGCGGGCAGACGATGAGCTGGGGCGCGGCAACCCAGATCAGCGTATCCCCGACCTCCAGTGATCGAAAGCCGCGCACCGCGCCCAGATACAGGGGTATCAGAAATGCCGTCGCAAGGATCGTGAGCCGCAGGAACGCGATCAGCACGAACAGGGTCGGCATCGGCGCGCCGAACACCACCTTCAAGTTGAACAACGGGAAGGGCGTGACCCGCTCGTGAGTCAGGAACGCCGCAACCAGCACCGTCCCACCGCACAAGAGACCCCACTCGAGGCCGGAATTCAGCCAGTCCAGCCGATTTCCCTGATCCAGCGCGGCGTAGATCAGCGCCAGTCCGACTCCGCCCGAGAACAGCCCGAACAGGTCGAGCGGCGGCCGCTGACCGGCGGGCATGACGGGAGCGGGGCTGATCCCCGCGCGCAGGCAGACCGTCATGATGAGCGCCAGCGGCACGTTCTGCCAGAAGGTCCAACGCCAGGACAGATGCTCGATGTAGTAGCCCTCGAGCGAGGCGGAGATGTTGAGCGAGAGCTCGAGATTGAGCGCGTACAACGCGATGCCGAACGCCCAGAACTTCGGCGGCATGTTGCGCAGGATGTAGCTCAAGGTGAGCGGAATGAAAAAACCCGAGGCCAGGCCGCCCACGAACTGCATGGCGAGCAGCACGGGCAGCGTCGGCGAATAGGGCGCCAGCAGCGAGACCACCGCGAACACCAGCGATGCCCCGATCAGCGCCCGCCGCGGGCCGTACACCGCGCCCATCCAGATGGCAAACAGCGTGACGAGCATCTGCGCGGACGTCTGAGCCGTGGTGATCCATGCCCCCTCGTCGAAACCGGCGCCCACCGCGCCGCGAATGTCTGCGAGGCCGAACGTCGACAGTCGCCCGTTCAGCGTGGAGATGAACGTTCCCATCAGCACGGCGACGAGACCCATCCACGGGATCGAGGTGGCGGGCGCCACCGGCGGCGGCGTCAGCGTGGCTTGAGCGGAGACGGCCATCAGCGCCGCCCGTCTCTCGCGTCCACGCTGGTTTCCACCGACATGCCGGGAACCAGCCGATCGGCGAGACCGTCCGCGTCGTCGATCACGATCTTGACGGCGATCCGCTGCACCACCTTGGTGAAATTGCCCGTCGCATTGTCGGGAGGCAGGAGCGCGAAGGATGCGCCGGAGGCCGGCGCAAAGGACTGCACGTGCCCGCGCAGCTTGCGGCCGGGAAAGGTATCCACGCTGATCTCGGCCTTCTGGCCGACGGCCATGTGCGTGAGCTGAGTCTCCTTGTAGTTGGCGATCACCCAGACGTGCGGCAGCGGCGAGAGAGACGTGATCTGCGTGCCGACGCCGACGAGTTGACCCGGCTTCACCTGCCGCTGTCCTATCACGCCGTCCTGGGTGGCCGTGATGGTGGCGTACGAGAGGTTGAGCTTCGAGGTCTCGAGCGCCGCCCTCGCTCCGGAGATCGCGGCCTTGGCCTGCTGCATCTGCGCGTCGAGGACGCCGATCTGTCGCTGGGCGGCCAGCGCCTGCGATCGGTTCTGGGCGAGCTGTGCCGCGAGCTGCGCGTGCGACGTGTCGAGCTTCTCGCGCGCCTCGGTCGAAGAGGAGCCGATGTCGAACAAGGTGTGCTGGCGGGTACGATCCCGCTCGTTCTGAGCGTTCAGCGCCTCGGTCGATGCGACGACCGCCCGTGCGGCATCGATGTTTGCCAGCTGCAGCTCGCGCTGGGCGGCGAGTGTCTCCGACTGTGCAGTCGCCGCGGCGAGACTCGCCTCCGCCTGGGCGACCGCCGCACGGTAGTCGTCGTCCACGATTCGAGCCAGCACTTCTCCGGCGTGCACGTGCTGGTAGTCCTGGATGGGAAGCTCGCGAAGGTAGCCGCCCACCTTGGCGGCGATGGACGTGATGTCGGCCTGCAGATAGGCATCGTTGGTCCGCTGCCAGCCGGCGCCGCCCTCCCAGCGCGACCAGTTGCGGGACACGATCAGAATGATGGCGATCGCTACGACGAATACCAGGATTCGCCAGGCGAATTCGAAGAATTTGTTCCAATCCATGTGGTGAATCCAGGGTTGTCCGTTGAGGTCAGTGTGCCCGCGACCGCGGCGCGATGATCTGCGCCAGCACGTCCGGCTTCGACGGGTCGCGCACCAGGTGAGGCCAGCGCAGCCCGTCGTGATAGTCCAGACGCTCGCGCCCGGCATGGGTGCCGTTCGCGACATCCAGCTCGACCGCGCCGCCGTGCCTGGTTGCTCCGACCGCTTTCTCGATGGCGGCCAGCGAGAACGGCGCGCCGTTCACCTTGACGAGCCGCATGCCGGGCATGATGTGCGCGCGATACCCGGGGAGGGTCGGCGCCGAGTCCAGGACCGTGCCGTCCGCATCGAGCAGCAGCCCGATGGAAGGACGCAGGTCGATGAAGCCCGAGCGGCGCCAGACGGGCCAGAGCGGATCGATCTTGTGAATCGCCTCCATGTCCGCGACGAACGTCGGCCGCTCCTCCGTGTAGCGCAAGGTCCAGCCGCTGCCGGCGATGCCGCCGAGGGGCGGCAGGGGCTCGGTCGACTCGAGGCGTCGATGCAGGAAGGCAGCCCAATCGTACGGCTGCACGCCGTTGAGCGCCGCGACGATGTCCCCGAAGCCGTAAGGCTTGGAGGTGCTCGCGGCGCCGAAGAACGCCTTGCAGAAATCATCGAGCGAGCGGCGGCCGCCGCTCTGCGCGCGGATGATGGTGTCGGCTTCCAGCCAGATGAGGCCGCTCTCGGGGTAGAGGTCCGCGTTGCGCCGCGCCGACGACCAGGCATCGCTTCCGAACAGCAGGCGCACGCCGGCGGTGGTGTCGTCGAGGGGCCGCCACGTCCTGCCGGTGTGGTAGGTCATCTGTGCCGCATCGAACGCAAGCGATTGTGCGAGGTCGTCCTCGGTCCAGAAGCCGCTGCGCGCGGTCAGGATGTTCGAGGTGTAGTCCGTCAGCCCCTCGTAGACCCAGATGAGGCGCGCGCGCATCGTGTCCTGGTACGTGCCGATGTCGAGTCCCTGCGGCGTCCGGTACTTGCCGTTCCACGCGTGAATGTACTCGTGCGGGATCATGCTAGCCGTGGTCCGCAGGATGCGCGGGTCCGCAAGGCCGAGCGCCGGCAGCCGGTTCTCGCTCGATTCACGGTGCTCGAGCGTGTAGTGATCGATGTCATCGCCGAGCGACAGGAGCAGATGATACTGGGAGTAGCGCGGGCCATCGAACAGGGCCTCGGCCTCGCCGATGAGCCGGCGGAAATGCTCGAGAACGGCGGGCGGCACCTCGAGCGCACCGGCGGTCTCCGCCGACAGATCGAGCACCGCGGAGCGGGCCCCTCCGATCGGAAAGGTCTTGAAGTGCTCGGCCGCGATCAACGGCGAGTCCACCAGCGTCTCCAGCGAGGTCGTGCGGAACTCCACGGTGCCGTCGTCGGCGACGCGATCGAGCGGCAGCGCCGAGGCGTACCGCCAGCCGGGCGGCAGACGAATGCTCGCGGTGAAAGGGTCGCGGGCATTCGGCAGGTCGACGGGGTAGAGCACGACCTGCCACCAATTCACCACGAGCTGGTCGTAGGAGCTGCAGATGTCCGAGCGAAAGCCTTCCTCGCCGATCAGGCAGGCAAAGTCCAGGTCGGCCTCGACCTCGCGCGCCTGCGGCGGCACGTCGACGTGGAACACGTAGATGTCGTTGTCGTCCCGGTGCCAGGTGATGCGATGCCCTTGCGCGGTGAACACCAGCCTCACCATCTGGGGCAGCGGCCCTCCGGGTGCATGCTCGCCCGGGATCCACTGCGGGTAGGCCAGCGTCAAGGCGGAGCCCGACACCGCAAACTTGAGATGGGCGTGAAGCACGCCGGTCGGCGCCTCGCGGGCGTCGAGTGCAATCTGGGTCGGGGCGACCGCCGCCGAATCCGGTGCGGTCGAGGCGGCCCGTACGAGGCACGGCGGCCCGAGCCAGGGCGCGGCCGCAAAGATCGCGGCGGCGACCAGGACCTGCCGGCGGCCGGCGCGGGCAAAACCAGGTATCGGTGCCATCCGGCATCCCCTATTAATGTTTCCCAAGCGTGGATAGCATAACGCGACGCCCCGGCTGCGAGCACGCGCGACGGCGTCCGTCGGCGCATCAATGAGAGAAGAAGACGATGACCTGGACATCGAGTCAGCGAAATACCGTACTGGCCTCATATCTCGGCTGGACGCTGGACGCCTTCGACTTCTTCCTCATGGTGTTCGTGTTCACGGACGTCGCGAAGGAGTTCCATACCGGCAACGTCGCCGCCTCGGTACCCGTCACCTTGACGCTCGCCGCCCGGCCGATCGGCGCGTACGTGTTCGGGCGGTTGGGCGATCGCTACGGACGCAAGCCCATCCTGATGCTGAACATCCTGGGGTTCTCGCTGCTCGAGGCCGCCTCCGGCCTCGCGCCGACGATGACGACCTTCCTCGCGGTGCGCTTTCTGTTCGGCATCGCGATGGGCGGCGAATGGGGTCTCGGGTCCGCGCTGACGTTCGAGAGTATCCCGTTGAGCGGGCGCGGGTTCGTCTCCGGCCTGCTGCAAGCGGGCTACCCGACCGGGTTTTTCCTGGCCACGCTGGTATTCCGCGAGTTCTACGACAGTCTCGGCTGGCGCTGGTTGTTCCTGATCGGCGCCGTGCCGTCGCTTCTGGTGCTGTTCATCTGGAAGGGCGTCGATGAATCGCCGGCCTGGGTCGAGCAGCGGCTGCGCAAGGAAGGCACGGCGCTGTGGCCCGCGATCGCGCGCGAGTGGCGGCTCGCGGTCTATGCCATCCTGCTCATGGCCTGCTTCAATTTCTTCAGCCACGGCTCCCAGGATGCCTATCCGAATTTCTTCTTGAAGGCGCAGCATCACTTCGACACCAGGACGATTGCCGCCATCACCATGGTGCTCAACCTCGGCGCGATCCTGGGCGGGCTCGGCTTCGGGTTCGTGTCGCAGCGGATCGGGCGGCGGCGCGCGATCATGATCGCGGCGCTCCTGGCATTGCCGGTCATACCGTTCTGGGCGTTCGGCACCACGCCGGTGATGCTTGCCATCAGCGCGTTCCTGATCCAGGTCGCCGTGCAGGGCGCCTGGGGCATCATCCCCGTGCACCTCAACGAGCTCTCGCCGCCGGAGATCCGCGCGACGTTTCCCGGCGTCGTGTATCAGCTCGGCAATCTCATCGCCTCCGTCAATCTCCCGATCCAGGTGATGATCGCCGAGGCGAACGGCGGCAACTTCGGACTCGCCATGGCGATCGTCACCGGCACCGTTGCAATCCTCATCGCGCTCATGGTCGCCTGGGGGCCGGAGCGCAAGGGAGTCGCGATGGCGGACGCGCACCGCGCGGCCTGATCCGCGTGATCACGCAACGAAAAGGTTGCGCATCTGCGATGCCGCGATTAATATGCAGCCAGGAGGTTGCATATGAGCCCATCGACCGATCGAATCGAGCGCAGCGTGCTCTTGAAGGCGCCGCGCTCGCGCGTGTGGCACGCCTTGTCGAACGCCGAGGAATTCGGCAGCTGGTTCGGCGTGAACTTCAAAGGCCAGACCTTCGCGGTCGGCAAGATCACCAAGGGCAGCGTCACGTACAAGGGATATCAGCACATCACCATGGAGGTGCTGATCGAGCGGCTCGAGCCCGAGCGCGTGCTCGAGTGGCGCTGGCATCCCGCCGCCATCGATCCGAATGTCGATTACTCGTCCGAGCCGATGACCACCGTGGTGTTCGAGCTCGAGGACGCGGGGGGCGGCACGCGGCTCACCGTGGTCGAGTCGGGATTCGATCGGATTCCGCCGGCGCGACGCGCGGCGGTGATCCGCACCAACACCAATGGGTGGGACGGTCAGATGCAGAGCATCGAGAAGCATCTGGCGGCCGGGTAGGGCAGCGCATGGTCGAGCGCGGCAAGGGCCGAGGTTCGTCGAGCGCTATGCCGGGATCTGCGTCGTCGCGCGTGGCAGGGTGAGCAGCGGCATGTCGGGTCGGCGAAAGGCGTCCGCTCGATCGCGAACATTGCCGGATCACGCGCCGGTTTTCGCCGCGCTCGGAGACGAGATGCGGTTGAAGCTGCTCACGGCGCTTTGTGTGGGCGGCGCCATGTCCATCACGCAGCTCACCGCGGGTACCGAGATCACCCGTCAAGCGGTGACCAAGCATCTTGGGGTGCTCGCCTCGGTCGGCTTGGTTCGAGATCTCAAGGTCGGGCGCGAGCGGTTGTGGGAATTCGAGCCGGCGCCGCTGGACGAAGCTCGCCGCTCGCTTCAGGCCATTGCGGAGCAGTGGGATCGGGCGCTGGCGCGGCTCAAGGAATGGGTGGAGCGGTAGGGGTTGCACCCCCGTAACCTACACATCCCGGAAAACTCCGATATAATCCGCGCGCACTTCCGATTCGGTTCGCTTTAAGACCGGAATATCGGCCTGTAATATTACGGTTAGCGCTGTAACTCGTTGATTTATAAGGCGCCCGTAGCTCAACCGGATAGAGCACCGGCCTTCTAAGCCGGCGGTTGCAGGTTCGATTCCTGCCGGGCGCGCCACCGCGGAAGTTCGACGATGGTGGACGTAGCTCAGCTGGTAGAGCCCCGGATTGTGATTCCGGCCGTCGCGGGTTCGAGCCCCGTCGTCCACCCCACCTTCGCCGTTTGGCGAACGCCGGGTGAAGGTAGAATTGAGAACAGAATTAGGGCCGTTAGCTCAGCTGGTAGAGCAGTTGACTCTTAATCAATTGGTCGTAGGTTCGATCCCTACACGGCCCACCATCCAATAGTGTTCTAGGACGTCCAAGAACGTCCACTAGATCGCACAAATCACTCATAAATTGCGGAT
>DATAUO010000146.1:0-7787 GCA_036268215.1 Steroidobacteraceae bacterium | reverse complement strand
CGTCGCGTTGCTGACCGTGACGCCGCCGACGAACACCGGCTCGAGCCGCGCCACCGGCGTGAGCGCGCCGGTGCGCCCGACCTGGAACGCGATGCCGCGGACCGTGGTCAGCGCCTCCTCGGCCGGAAACTTGTGGGCGATGGCCCAACGCGGCGCGCGCGACACGAACCCCAGGCGCCGCTGCAGGTCGAGATCGTCGACCTTGTAGACGACCCCGTCGATTTGATAGGGAAGCTTGGACCTCGCCGCGCCGATCTCGCGGTAGTACTCGGCAAGGCCCTCGACGCCCTCCACGACGCGCGATTGCGGGCAGATCTTGAAACCGAACGTGCGCAAGATCTTCAGCACCTCGCTGTGCCGCCCCGGCAACTCGCCGCCCTCCACCACTCCGAGGGCGTAGATGAAGATGTCGAGCGGGCGCGCCGCGGTCATCCGGGGATCCAGCTGGCGCAGGCTCCCCGCGGCCGCGTTGCGCGGATTGATGTAGGGCTTCTCGTCGCGCGCCAGCGCCTCCTTGTTGAAGCGCTCGAATCCCGCGAGCGGCATGAACACCTCGCCCCGCACTTCCAGCACGCGCGGCACGTGTGCGCCGCGCAGCTTCATCGGCAGCGCCTTGAGCGTCTTGAGGTTGAGCGTCACGTCCTCGCCGGTTTCGCCGTCGCCGCGCGTCGCGCCCTGGACATAGGCGCCGCCTTCGTAACGGGCGCTGACCGCGAGGCCGTCCAGCTTCGGCTCGGCCGAATAGCGCACGGGCTCCTCCCGGCCGAGCCGCTCGCGCACGCGCCGGTCGAAATCACGCACCTCCTCGTCGCTGAAGGCGTTGTCCAGCGAGAGCATGGGCAGCCGGTGCTTGACCGTACCGAAGGCCGCCACCGGCGCCGCGCCCACGCGCTGCGTGAGGGAGTCCGCCGTGAGCAGGTCCGGGTACTGCGCCTCCAAACCGCGCAGCTCGAGCATCAAGCGATCGTACTCGGCATCCGGCACTTCCGGATCGTCGAGCGCATGGTAGCGGTAGTTATAGCGCTCGAGCGTTTCCTTGAGATCCGCCAGGCGCGCGGCCGCCTTGCGGTGCGCGCTCCTGGCTTTTTGCACGCTCATCGGAGCTCAGCCCCTGGGCAGCGCCGCCTGGAAGCGCGCCACGTCCTCGCGCAAGCCGGCCGCGCGCTGCGGCGACAGCGGCATGCCCTTCGCATCCTGCACCATCCCCGACAGCTCATCCGCCAATCCGCGCGCGGTCGCGAGCAGGTCGTCCAAGGTCGCGAGCGCCTCGAGCGGACCCGGCAGCACGGCGAACAAGGTCACGCCCCGAAACTCCTGCGAGCCCATCATCTCCAGGTCGAACGTGCCGGGCTCGATCAGGCTTGCCACGCAAAACAAGGTCTGCCCGTCGGTATGCTTGCGGTGAAAGACCTGATACCGGCCGTAGGCGAGGCCGTTCAACTCCAGCGCCCTCGACAGCTCCGCGCCGCTCCAACGCGCCTCTCCGGGAGCGCACACGCGCAGGGTGACGATCCGCTGTACTTCCGCGGGTGCCGCGGCCGCAGGCGCCGGGCGCGCCGGCGGCGTGGCGTGGCGTGCCGGAGCGGGCGGCCGCGACGGTGCGGCGGCGGGCGGCGATTGAGGTGAACGAGCCGGGCCCGCGTGCTCCGCGGCGCCCGTCGGATCGTCGGTCGCGGGCATCTCGTGCTCCGCGGCGCGCGCCGGATCGTCGGTCGCGGCCATCTCGTGCTCCGCGGCACGCGTCGGATCGTCGGTCGCGGCCATCTCGTGCTCCGCGGCGCGCGTCGCCTCGGGGATCGTGCGCGTCTGGCTCGGCGCGGTCCGCCACGTATCGGGGCGGGACGGGTCCGGATTGATCATCATCGGCGCGTCGAGCACCGGCACGTGATCGAACTCCCCGGTGCGCATCGGCTGGTGCCCTGCCTCGTGGATCTCGAGGGGCTCGAGCGGCGAGATGCGCATTCCGCGCGACATCGGCTCTGCCGTCAGCTTGGCCGGCGTCGTCAGTGTGGGCGGCGGCGTCAGCGCCGGCTGCGACGCGGGTGTCGGCTGCGGCGCTCCGTGGGATATGCGCGCGATCGCCGGCGCGTCGAAGTCGATCTCGCCGGGCTCATCGTCGAAGTCCTGCGCCGTGCCCGCGTGCGCATTCTCCGGCGTCTTCGCCAGGATCGGCTCGCGCAGCACGGAATTACCGGGCGCATGCGAGGCCTTGCGCGCGCTCCACCACCAGATGCCGGCGATCAGCGCCGCACAAAGCGCCAGCAGTATCCAGCGAAGCTCGGAGGCCAAGGGTCTCCCGTCCTACATCGCCGCCATTCGTACGGCCTCGTCGACGTCGACGGCCACCAGGCGCGATACGCCCGGCTCGTTCATGGTGACGCCGACCAGCTGGGCGGCCAGCTCCATGGTGGTCTTGTTGTGGGTGATGAATATGAACTGAACGTTGCGCGACATGTCGCGCACGATGTCGCAGAAGCGCCCCACGTTGTTCTCGTCCAAGGGCGCATCCACCTCGTCCAGCAGGCAGAACGGCGCGGGGTTCAGGTCGAAAATGGAGAACACCAGCGCGACCGCGGTCATGGCCTTCTCGCCGCCGGAGAGCTGGCTGATGGTGCTGTTGCGCTTGCCGGGCGGGCGCGCCATGACCGAAACGCCCTCGCCCGCCGTCCCGTCCTCGCCGGTCAGCTCGAGGTACGCGTGGCCTCCCCCGAACAGCCGCGGGAACTTCTCCTTGAGCCCCGCATTCACGCGGTCGAAAGTGTCCTGAAAGCGGGTGCGCGTCTCACGGTCGATCTTGCGCATCGCCGACTCCAGCGTCTCCAGCGCGTCGGTCAGATCCTTGCACTGCCGATCGAGATACTCCTTGCGCTCCGACTGCTCCTTGAATTCGCCGATCGCCGCGAGATTGACCTGGCCGAGGCGCTCGATCTTCTCCTTCGTCTCGGTGAGCAGGGCTTCGGATGCCGCCGCCGTGGCGTCGGGCGCGAGGGCGGCCGTGATGACCGCGATCTCGAAATGGGTGGCGGCGAACTGTTCCGCAACGCTCTCGCGCCGCACGCGCACCTCGGACGCCGCCATGCGGGTATCGTCCAGCGCCGTGCGCGCCGCCTCGACGCGCTGCTCGATCCCGGCACGGTCGTCCTCGCGCCCGCGCAGCACGCTGTCGAGCTCATCGCTCGCGATGCGCGCCGCGGACAGCTCCGCGTCGATCTCGGTGCGCACGCGCAGGGCCTGCTCGAGCTCCGCTTGGGAAGCGGCGAGCGGCGCCTCGCCCGCCTGGATCTGGCCTGCCAGCTCATCGCGTCGCGACTCGAGACCGTCGAGCTGCTTCACGATGCGCTCGACCGTCGTGGTCAACGAGGCATGCGAGGAGCGCCGCGACTCCACCTGCAGCGCCAGCTCGCGCGCGGCCGTCTGCGCACCTTGCGCCGCGGTGCGGGCCGCCGCCTGCTCCTGGCGCAGACGGTCACGCTCTTCCTCGAGCTCGATCCGGCGCGGCTCGAGCGCGGCGAGAGCATCGATGGCGCCCTCCATGCGGGCGCGCGCCGCGCGCAGATCCGCGTCGGTCCGCCCGAGCTCGCCGCGCACGTCCGCGAGCTGGGTCTCGAGCTGCGTCAGCCTGTGAGCCGACTCCATGCTGCGCGCCTGCGCGGCATCGAGCTCGGCGCGCCGATCCAGATGGTCGCGGTGCAGGCGGTTGACCTCGGCCTGCAGGCGATCGCGCTTGTCCTCGAGGTCGTGCAGGCCCCCGCGCGAGCCTTCCAGGCGCGCTTCCATCGCCTTGACCTCGTCCGCGAGCGCCGCGACCTGGACGTTGATCTCGCGCAGGGTGGCCTCGCGCTCGATGACGCCGGTGTGCGGGTCGGCGTCGCGCGAGATCCGCAGCCAGTCCCTCCCGATCCAGATGCCGTCGCGCGTCACCACCGACTCGCCCTGTGCCAGCCGCCGGCGCCGCGCGAGCGCCTCGCCGAGCGTCTCGGCGGTGTACACGGTGGAAAGGATGGAAACACCGGCGCCGTTGACCTTGGCCAGCAGCGACCCCGCATCGCCGCCCCGAGCGGCCTCGGCGTCCAGGTTCACGACCGTGAGGTGACCGCCGTCGAAGCTGTCGAGATATTCGGCGACTCCTTCCAGGCCCTCGACGCACACGGCCTCGAGGTACGAACCCAGCACCGTCTCCACGGCGCGCTCCCAGCCGCGCTCGACGCGCAGCTGCTGTCCGACCCGCGGGTGGCGGTCGAGCGACTTGGATTTGAGCCACTCCGTCACCTTGCCCGAGACCTTGCCGAGCGCGGCCTGCTGCAGCGCATCGGTCGATACCTGGGAGCCGAGCGCCTCCTGCCAGCGCGTGCGCAAGGCGTTCAGCGCCTGGGTCTCCTCGCGCTCGCGGTCGCGCGTGACGGTGATCTCCGCCAGCAACTCCTGCAGCTCCGCGGATGCCTTCCGGCCGGCATCGCGCGCATGTGCCGCGCGCTCCTCGAGCGCGTCGAGCGCGAGGCTCGGCTGGAGCTGCGTCAGCGACTCGTGCTCGGCCTCCTGGCGCTCGCGCTGGGAGATCAGCCGGCGCTGCTGGGCGTCGAGATGCTCGATGCGCGCACGCTCCACCCCGGTCTCGCGCTGGCCGTGCGCGACCGCCTGGGCATGGCCATCCCAGGTCTGCTGCCATGCCGCGAGCGCACGCTCGCTCTCGAGCAGCGCCTCGGCCGCGCGCCGCTCCTCGCCGTGCGCCGAGTCGAGTCCGGGGATCATCGCGGACAGATCCCGGGCCAACGAGCCGAGCTCGAGCCGGTCGCGCTCGAGGACGCCGCGCAGATCGGTGACCTGCGCCTGCGCCTGCTCGAGGTCCGAGCGCTGGCGGGCTCGGAGCTCGCGGCTGAACTGAATGCCCTGCTCGATGCGGGTCACGTTGCTGCCGGCCTCGTAGAACCGGGTCTGGATCGCGCCGAGCGCATCGGCCTTGGCGGTTTGATCCACGCGGATGCGCTCGATCTCCGCTTCGATGGTGCGCAGATCCGCGAGCGCCGCCTGCATCGCGGTCTCGCAGCTCGCGGTCGCGGCGTCGCGCGCGCTTGCCTCCTGATCGAGACCCTGCATCCGGAGCACCAGCACCTCGGCGTGCAGCTTGCGCTCGTCCTCCTTCAGGGTCTGGTAGCGCCGCGCCGTCGCGGCCTGGCGCTGCAGATGGCGGATCTGCTTCTCGACTTCCTCGCGCAGATCGTTCAGCCGGTCGAGGTTCTCGCGCGTGTGGCCGATGCGGTTCTCGGTCTCGCGGCGGCGCTCCTTGTAGCGCGAGATGCCGGCGGCCTCCTCGAGAAAGGCGCGCAGGTCGTCGGGACGCGCCTCGATCACCCGGGAGATCATGCCCTGCTCGATGATGGCGTAGCTGCGGGTGCCGAGACCGGTACCCAGGAAGAGCTGGGTGATGTCCTTGCGCCGCACCTTGGTGCCATTGATGAAATAGTCGGAGGTCCCGTCGCGGCTCACGGCGCGGCGCAGCGACACTTCGTCGTAGCGCGCGTATTCGCCGCCGATCTTGCCGTCGGAGTTGTCGAACACCAGCTCGACCGACGCGGCGCCGAGCGGCTTGCGGGCGGACGAGCCGTTGAAGATGACGTCGGCCATGGACTCGCCGCGCAGGTGCTTGGCGGAGATCTCGCCCATCACCCAGCGCACGGCGTCGATGATGTTCGACTTGCCGCAGCCGTTGGGGCCGACGACGCCCGTGAGACTGCTCGGGAATCCGATGGTGGTCGGGTCGACGAACGTCTTGAAGCCGGCGATCTTGAGTCTGGTCAGTCGCATCGCTTGGAACCCATGCTTGGCCGCCGATGAGGCGCGTAGTGTAAAGTAATCGTCACTTTCGTAAACCCCTGACGATCCCTCATTCGCCATGTCCGCGCCGAGCAAGCAGCTGGAGACATTTCCGAATCCGACGCCGGATCGCGATTACGTGATTCGCATGACGATTCCGGAGTTTACTTGCCTGTGTCCCAAAACGGGACAACCGGATTTCGCCACGCTCCGGCTCGAATACGTGCCGGACGCGATCTGCGTCGAGCTCAAATCGCTGAAGCTCTACGTCTGGGCGTTCCGCGACCGGGGCGCGTTCCACGAGGCGGTGACCAACGAGATCCTGAGCGACCTGGTCCTGGCCACGGTGCCGCGCTTCATGCGGCTGGAAGCGGATTTCAACGTGCGCGGCGGCATCCATACGGTCATCGTCGCCGAGCACCGAAAGCCCGGCTGGAGCGCGCCCTCGCCCGTGGTGCTGGCGGCAGGCGCCGGCACCGCTTGAGCCCGCGCGCCGAGAGCATTTCGAGCCTTTGCGCCGAGAAATGAGCGCTCGCACGCAAGCGCGTCGCGAGCGCTCCGACGCTGCGCGATATTCCTTTTTACAATCAGGAGGTTAACGGACAAAAATAATGTTCTCGGGGCGCCTGTACACGTTTGGTAGCGCCGGTATAATCCCGCGCTCTAATTCAGAGGCGGAGACTTCACATGCCCTCGAAGAAACCGAATAAAGCGGCTAAGCGGCCAGGAAAGGCGGCACCCAAGAGAGCGGCGCACAAGGCGGCCGCTCCCAAGAAGGTGGCTCGGGCTTTCGCCAAGCCGGCGCCATCGCGTTCCACATCGAAGGTCCTCGTGAAACCGAACAAACCCGTTCCCAAGCAAGCCGCCAAACCCGTCGCTGCAGCCAAGCCCGCGGCTCCCGCCAAGGCCGTCGCCGCGGCGGCCAAGCCCGTCGCTGCAGCGGCGAGACCCGTCGCCGCCAAGCCCACGGCGGTCAAGGCGCCCAAGGCCAAGTCCGAGACTGCCAGGGGTGCGGCAACCGAGAGCAACGCCGGCCCCGTGAAATTCGATCCGCGGCCGCTGGTGCTGAACCGCATCGCTCCGCTGCCCGAGGAGGATCTCGACGGCGAGAGCTCGGGCTCCCAAAGCCTGCTGGCCGGCCCGCGCAATGTGAAGCCCTACATCGCGCGGCGCGGCGAAACGTACATGAACAAGGAGCAGCTCGATCACTTCGCGCGCATCCTGCAAACCTGGAAGCGCGATCTCATGGTCGAGGTCGATCGTACCGTGCTGCACATGAAGGATGAGGCGGCCAATTTTCCGGACCCCAATGACCGTGCAACTCAGGAAGAGGAGTTCAGCCTCGAGCTGCGGACGCGCGATCGCGAGCGCAAGCTGATCCGGAAGATCGACGAGGCGCTGAAGCGCATCGAGGACGGCTCGTACGGCTACTGCCTCGAGACCGGCGAGGAGATCGGCATCAAGCGTCTCGAAGCGCGGCCCGTTGCGACGTTGTCGGTGGAAGCACAGGAGCGGCGCGAGCGCCGCGAAAAGCAGTACGGCGACCGCGACGACCGCTACCGCTAGGGGCCGCGCCTCCCTCGTCGAGCGATGAGCCGCGGCGACGACGCGCCCGGATCCCCCGCGAGCTACGTCGGCCGCTTCGCGCCGACACCCTCGGGTGCCTTGCACTTCGGTTCCCTCTATACCGCGGTCGCGAGCTTCCTGGATGCCCGCGCACAGGGCGGCCGCTGGCTGCTCCGCATGGAGGACCTGGACCGCGCGCGTGAGGCGCCGGGATCGGCCGATGCCATTTTTCGCACGCTCGAGCGCTTCGGCCTCGAATGGGACGGTCCCGTGGTCCGGCAGAGCTCGCGCGGCGACCTCTACGCGCGAGCGCTCGACGCACTGCGCGAGCGCGGCCTGACGTTCGAGTGCTCGTGCTCCCGCGCGACCCTCGGGGAGGAGGACCGTTACCCGGGCACCTGCCGCGGCGG
>DATAUO010000145.1:0-1989 GCA_036268215.1 Steroidobacteraceae bacterium | reverse complement strand
GGCTACAAGACGGACAGCACCCGCGGCGACTACGTGGTCGCCTACGCGCTTCCGCGGTGACCGATGCTTTGCCGGTCAGGTCGCGGGGCTGCCCTCGACCTGGATCTGCAGCCTGGTCTCCATCTTGAAGCCGTACTTCTCGCCGAAATTCACGCCGAAGTCGGCGCGGTTGAAGCTTGCGTTCGCATCCGCGCCGCATACCTCTTTCTTGCTCATGGGGTTCGGCTGGCACTTGAACGAGTCGATCATCAAGGTGACCGGCTTGGTCACGCCGTGCATGGTCAAGGTTCCCTCGGCCTCCGCGGGTGCATCGCCGTTGAACTTGGTGAATTTGCCCTTGTAGATGGCGGTGGGATACTTCGCAACGTCGAAGATCTCGGCGGACTTGGCGTGCTCGTTCAGCTTCGGCATGCCGAAGTCGATCGAGCTCATGTCCACGGTCACTTCGATGGAGCCGGACTTCGCGCTCTTGTCGTACACGACGCTGCCGCTGGTGGAGTCGAACTTGCCGCGCCACACCGACAAGCCGCCCATGTGATCCGCCGCGAAGCTCGGATAAGTATGAGCAGGATCGAGCTTGTAGGTGACGGGCGCCGCAAGTGCGCTCGCGCCGGCCAGCGCGGCGATTGACGCCAAGACGATACGATTCATTGAAGGCTCCTTGGAAGACACTGGGTATAATTTCGTCCGCCGCCGAGCGGCGCTCTCGGGCCGGAGAATCATAGCCGATCCGCGGCAGGCGCCCGATTTTATCTCCCATTTGTCATGATAGAGGACCCCCGATGGAGCTGATCACCGCCCTGGAGACCCGCGCTTCCGCCGCCCGCCTGGCGGAGCCCGGACCTGATGCCCAGCAGCTCGAGCGCCTGCTGGCCGCCGCGGCTCACGCGCCCGACCACGGCCGCCTTCGCCCGTGGCGGCTCATCCTGCTCGAAGGGGACGTCCGCCAGGCATTCACGGCCGCGGCGGCGGAGGCCAAGCTTGCGCGGGTACCGACACTGACGCCGGAGCAGGTTGCCGCCGACCGCGACAAGATGCGGCGCTCTCCCGCGATCGTGGTGGTCGGTTGCGCGGTCAATCGGGACCAAACCAAGATCCCGGAGATCGAGCAGGTGATCGCCGCAGGGGCGGTCGCGCAGAACCTGTTTCTCGCGGCCCACGATCTGGGCTACGGCGTGATGTGGAAGACCGGCGCCGCCGCGTACGATCCTTCCGTGAAGGCGGTCGTCGGGCTGCGTCCCGACGATCACATCATCGCGATCATGCACATCGGGTCCAGGCAGTCTTAGCGCGGCGCGGTGAAGGTGTGGCTGCGCAGGGACACGGCCTTGACCAGCGCCCACACGGGCAAGCCGGGCACCAGCGCGAGCTCGCGTGACGCCGCGCGCGTCACGCGCGCCATGATCAAGGTGCCGCCCACGTCGATCGAGATGAGGTCCGCGTCGGCATCGTCGCGCGTCACCGCGCTGATCCGTCCGGCGAGCACGTTGCGGACGCTGGTGCGTACCGGCGGCTCGACCGCGACGATGAGATCGCGCGCGAGGAGCTGAACGCGCAGCTTGGCTTTGTCCACGACGCGCGGACACTGCACCCTCAGCTCGCCGAGGCCGATGCGGATGCGCGTGAGGCCGGTGTCCCCGTCGACGCCCTCGGCGACGCCCTCGACCACCGCGCCGACGGCATCGGGCCCCACGATGGCCCGCACGCCCGCGTTCAGGCTCATGCCGGAAATGTCGCCCTCGGCGACGCTGCGGCCCGCTTCCATCAGCACGACGTGGCTCGCGAGCCTCAGGATCTCGTCGAAGTTGTGGCTCACGTAGACCATCGGAAGCGCCATGTGGTCCCGCAGATTCTCGAGGTAGGGCAGCAGCTCCTCGCGCCGGGCGGCGTCGAGCGACGCGAGGGGCTCGTCGAGGAGCAACAGCCGCGGCTGGCGCAGGAGCGCTCTGCCGATGGCCACCCGCTGCCGCTCGCCGCCGGAGAGCTGGT
>DATAUO010000144.1:0-2236 GCA_036268215.1 Steroidobacteraceae bacterium | reverse complement strand
ATTCAGCAGGAACTTGAGCGCGCGGTCGAACACCTGCAGCTCGTGCGCGAGCGGCACGGGGCCGTGCCACTCCTTGAACGTCATGCCGACGTCGAAGTCGAGCGACCAGTCGGCCTGGGTCGTGACCGTGCCCGCCTCGAGCCACAGATCGCCTTCGCGCTGATCCATGACGCAGAAGTCGCCCTGGGCCTGGCGATTGATGTAGTCGAGCGGCTCGCGCGGCAACGTGGAGGGGTCGCCGAAGACGAATTTCTGGTCCAGCCCGAGCGGCCGGTTGATCCAGTGCCAGCGATTGCCCTGCTTCGACAGGGAGAAGTGCTCCGGATAATCTCGCGCGAAGTTCTCCATGATGAGCTCGAGGCAGTCCCACTGCGAGCTCATCATGTGCGGCAGCGCCTGGTAGCGCAGCGGCTCCTTCTCGAGCACGAGCTCCCGCTCGCGGCACTCGGCGACGTAGTGCTCGTCGACATCGAACTGAAATTCGGTCACCGACCCCTTGGGCCCCGCCGAGTGCGGCTCGATGTTGACCGAATACATGTAGTTGTCTTCGTAGAAGGGCAGCGGAAAGCGCCGGATGGCCTCGGGGCTGTTGCCGTACTTGAAGTCGTCGCGAAACGTCTCGTCGGTCTTGAACACGGCGCTCATGGGGCCTCCTTAGAGATCCAGGACCAGGCGCTTGCACTGCGCCCGCGATACGCAGGGCATGATGGCATTGCCCCTGGCCTTCTCGGCATCCGAGAGGAAGTGATCGTTGTGCACGAGCTGCCCGTCCACCTCGATCACCTTGGTGTGGCAGAAGCCGCAGACGCCGCCGCGGCAGAGATACGGCACCTCGACGCCCGCGGCCTCGATGCTCTCGAGCAGGCTCTGGTCGGGCGGCACGTGCACGTTGATGTTGGAGCGCGCGAGGAACACCTCGAAGGCGTCGCCCACGGGCGGTGCGCTGAACTGCTCCCAGTGGATATGGCTGTCCGGCCAGCCGCAGCCCTGTGCCGTGGCGATCACGTGCTTGATCATGCCGGCCGGCCCGCAGACGTACACGTGGGTGCCGAGAGGCTGGGAGGCGAGCAAGCTCTCGAAGGGGATCAGCTTTTGCTGGTCGTCGTAGTACATGTGCACGCGGTCGCCCTCGCGCCCGCGCAAGCGCTCGAGGAACGCCGCGTGCTCGTCGCCGCGCACCGAGTAATGCAGCTCGTAGGGGACGCCTCCGTCGTGCAGGTCTTCCAGCTGCGCGAGGAAGGGCGTGATGCCGATGCCGCCCGCGATCAACACGTGCTTGCGCGCGATCTTGTCGAGCGGGAACAGGTTCACCGGATGGGCGATCTCGAGCCGGCTGCCCACCTTGATGGCGTCGTGCATGAAGTGCGAGCCGCCCCGCGACTCCTCCATGCGCCGCACGCCGATCTCGTAGGTGTCGAGCTCCAAAGGTGAGCTCAGGAGCGAATAGGGATTCTTGTGCGCGCGGGTGCCGCGCTGCATCACCACGATGATGTGCGAGCCGCCGGAGAACACCGGCAGGCTGCCGCCGCCCACGGGCGCGAGCGTGAAGTGCTTGATGAGCGGGGTGACCTGCTCGATGCGGACGACCTCGACGGGAACGGTCTGCGCGTCGCTGCTCACAGGAACACCTCTTTGATCTCCGGCAACTCGCCCGGCACCTCGGCGTCGGCCATGACTCCCATGTATGCGGCTAGCCGGCGGGAGTAATGGTCGCGGATCAGGAGCCAGCGCTTGCAGCCGGAACAGGTCACGATGTTGGTGCGCACGTCCTCAGTGGTCGCGCGGCAATGGATGCAATAGACGCGCCGCGCCAGCGTGCCGCACTCCTCGGCGCGGATCTCGTCCTTGTTCAGGTTGAAATCGAGCGCGATCTTCATGGCGAGCCCGATGAAGCTCTCGGGGCCGGCGACGTACAACCGCGTGCCCATGAGCGATTCGCCGAGAACACCCCGGAAGCGCTCGAGCAATGCGGGCTTGGCCGGGAAGGTCTCGACCTTCGACACGCCTGCGGCGCGGAACGGCGCCGCGTCGCCCTCGACCAGGAGGATGCGCGTATTCGCGAGCGCGGCCGAGTTGCCCTTCGTCTCGCCGACGATGCGAAGCAAGGGAGCCGCGCCGACGCCGAGCGCCAGCATCAGGTGATAGCGTCCGCGCAGGTCGGGCTGCAGCGGCGCGTAAACCGGTTTGCTCTTGATGCCGGTGATGAGCATGTTGGCCTCTAATAGACCGCCAGGTG